>NZ_JBEZVL010000007.1:0-452184 GCF_040636975.1 Streptomyces sp. NPDC032198
AAACGCCCGGTTACATTCCGAACCCGGAAGCTAAGCCTCATAGCGCCGATGGTACTGCAGGGGGGACCCTGTGGGAGAGTAGGACGCCGCCGAACAATCTTTGGAGGACCCTTGGTCCCAGCGTCCACGCTGGGACCAAGGGTCCTTTTTTGTTTTGTCGAAGCGCGCCGGCTACCCGGCTGCGCGAGAATGACTGCGGTACCGAAGACTAGGAGTCACCGATGTCCACCAACTCTCCCGACGAGCGACCGGAGCGCGGGCAGCGCAGCCGGGACGGTGGCGACCGGGGCGGAAACCGTGGCGGCGCACCGCGTCGCGACAACGACCGCAGCGGTGGCGGGCGTCCTCCGTTCCGCCGCGACGACCGCCCCACCTCCGGTGGTCCCCGCCGCGACGACCGCGACCGGGGTGCCCCTCGTCGTGACGACCGTGGCGGCAGCGGTGACCGTGGCGGCTTCCGTCGTGACGACAACCGTGGTGGCGGCGGTGACCGTGGTGGTTTCCGTCGTGACGACAACCGTGGTGGCGGCGATCGCCCCGGGTTCCGTCGCGATGACCGCTCGACCTCCGGTGGCCCGCGTCGCGACGACCGTGGTGGCGACCGTCCCCCGTTCCGTCGCGATGACCGGCGTGACGACAATCGTGGCGGCGGTGACCGTGGTGGTTTCCGTCGCGATGACAACCGTGGTGGCGGTGACCGTGGTGGTTTCCGTCGCGATGACAACCGTGGTGGCGGTGGCGGCGGCTTCCGTGGGCGTGACGACCGTGAGGGTGGCGGGCGTCCTCCGTTCCGTCGTGACGACCGCTCGACCTCCGGTGGCCCGCGTCGCGACGACCGTGGTGGCGACCGTCCCGCTTTCCGTCGTGACGACCGCTCCACCTCCGGTGGCCCGCGTCGCGACGACCGTGGTGGCGACCGTCCCCCGTTCCGTCGTGACGACCGTCGGGATGACCGACGTGACGATCGCGGTGGTGACCGTGGTGGTTTCCGCCGTGATGACAACCGTGGCGGCGGCGACCGCGGTGGCTTCCGCCGAGACGACCGCCGTGACGACAACCGCGGCGGCAGCGGTGACCGTGGCGGTTTCCGCCGCGACGACAACCGTGGCGGCAGCGGTGGCGGCGACCGTCTCCCGTTCCGCCGTGACGACCGGCGCGATGACCGGCCCCGCGGTGGCGACCGTCCCGCTTTCCAGCGCGATGACCGTCGTGATGACAACCGTGGCGGCGGCGACCGCGGTGGCTTCCGTCGCGATGACCGCGGCAGCGACCGTGGTGGCGATCGCGGTGGTGACCGTGGCGGCTTCCGGCGCGATGACAACCGTGGTGGCGGCGGTGGCGGCGGCTTCCGTGGGCGTGATGACCGCGGACCGCGGCGCGACGACCGTGGTGGGCGGCCCGGCGGGTTCCGTGGCCGCGACGACCGGCGTGACGGCGACCGGGGTGGATACCGCGGGCGTGACGACCGTGACCGCGAGCCGATCAAGCGGCTGCCGATCCCCGATGACGTCACGGGCCGCGAGATCGACAAGGACGTACAGCAGGAGCTGCAGAGCCTTCCCAAGGGGCTCGCTGAGGACGTCGCCAGGAACCTGGTGATGGTCGCCAACCTCATCGACGACGAGCCCGAGCAGGCCTACGAGTACTCGCGGATCGCGCTGCGGCTCGCCTCGCGCGTCGCCGCCGTACGAGAGGCGGCGGGATTCGCCGCGTACGCGACCCAGAAGTACAACGAGGCGCTCGGTGAGTTCCGGGCCGCCAAGCGGATGACCGGCACGGTCGAGCTCTGGCCCGTCATGGCGGACTGCGAGCGCGGGATGGGCCGGCCCGAGAAGGCGCTGGACATGGCCGGTGCGCCCGAGGTGCAGAAGCTGGACAAGCCGGGGCAGGTCGAGATGCGTCTCGTCGCCGCCGGTGCGCGGCGTGACCTGGGGCAGATCGATGCCGCCATCGTCACCCTGCAGGGCCCCGAGCTGGCCTCGAACTCCGTCCAGCCGTGGACCGCGCGACTGCGGTACGCCTACGCCGACGCGCTGCTCGCCGCGGGGCGTGAGGACGAGTCGCGCGAGTGGTTCGCGAAGGTCATCGAGTCCGACAAGGACGGCAGCACCGATGCGTCGGACCGCCTGGCCGAGCTGGACGGTGTCGAGTTCGTCGACGCGCTCCATGGCGACGCGGACGCGCCGGTCGCGGAGCCCGCGGTCGTCGATGCCGCCCCCGTCCACGAGGACGAGGACGAGGGCGTCGAGGAGTACTACGACGAGGACGACTTCGAGCTGGACGACGAGGGTGACGAGGACCGCAAGGCCTGAGCACTGACCTGGTAGTACGACAACGGGCGGGATCCCTTCGGGGATCCCGCCCGTTGTCGTATCCGGAAGAGGTCGTATCCGCAAGAGGCGGAATCAGAGGCCGAGGCTGCGCAGGACCAGGCCCGATGCCGGCTTGGGGCCGAAGGACGTGGACTTGCGGGGCATCGTGACCCCCTGGCGGGCCAGGTCGCGTACGACCTCTTCGCGGACCGGGTGCATCAGGACGGCCGTGCCGCCGTCACGTTCCGCCTTCTCCACGGTCGCGCCGGTGTCGTGGATGTACGCGATGTGCTCCGGGGCGTCCGGGATCTGCCAGATGTGATCGAGGAGCGTGGAGTGCAGGACCGTCGCGTCCAGGGTGCGCCAGGCCTCAGGAGGGCCGGCCGGGATCGTCCGGGCCAGCAGGTCGGGGTCGGGCCGGTCTATGAGGTGGAAGGCGCCATCACCCACGAGGAGGAACGCGTTGCCTTCGGCCGCCGCGTCGGCCAGGGCTTCGAGCGCGTGCGGCAGGGGGCCTTCGACGGTGCGTACGCGGAAGGAGCCCGCGAGGGCGGCGAGGGCGTCCGGGACCGGGAGCCGGTGCAGGTAGCGGTGGATGGCGCGGACCCGGAGCGGGTAGCGCGCGGTGTCCACCAGGAGCACCAGGCCGTAGTCCCACGGGCTGGACGACGGGTGCTCGGAGCGCAGCCGGAGATAGGTCGCCCAGCGGTGGTGGCCGTCCGCGATCAGGGCCTGGTGGCGCGCGAGATCTGACTGGATCTCGGCGAGATCGGCGGGGTCGGTGACCGCCCACAGACGATGGCTGAAGCCGTCCTCCGTGGTCGTCGACAGGAGCGGCTCGTGCGTCACGGTGCGCTCGATGACGGCTGTCGCGCCGGTGGCGTCGCCGTTCGAGCGGTATGTCAGGAGCAGCGGTTCGAGATTGGCGCTCGTCGTGCGCATCAGGGCCGCGCGGTCCTCCACGACATGGGTCATGACGCCTTCGTGGGGCAGGACGATGCCTTCGTCCGCCTCGGACAGGCGCAGTGCTCCGATGACGCCGCGCTGCAGGATGCTGCCGTCGCGCTGTTCGTAGATGTAGAGGCTCGGCTCCGGGTCGGGCGCGAGGATGCCCCGCGCGAGCCAGGCCCGCAGGGTCTCGGCTGCCTGCTGGTTGCGGGCCTCCGGTGTGGTGGCCTGCGGGAGGATCAGCCGGACGATGTTGTGCGGGTCGGCGGACTCCAGGTGGAGCAGGCCGTCGGGCCGTACGACCACGTCGTACGGCGGGGACGTCACGGCGGCAAGGCTGCCGACCTGCTCAGGGACGTAGCGCACGCCTCGGAACGGGATCAGGTCGAGGCCTTGGTCGTCGGTATGACCCGCTGTGTTCATTGCTGCATCGTATGTGTGTCAGTGGCATGAGCGATGATCGGGGGAGTGGGATCGATCGAGGAGCGATGCGTAATGAGCCAGACCGCCAGGACGCGGCCCGAAGGCAGCCGAAATGTGCTGAGCGAGGCGTATGACACGGCGCTGCTCGACCTGGACGGGGTGGTGTACGCGGGCGGCCACGCGATCGCCCACGCCGTCGAGTCGCTCGGCACGGCCCGGTCCGGCGGCATGCATCTCGCGTACGTGACGAACAACGCGCTGCGCACGCCGGACGCGGTGGCCGGGCATCTGACGGAGCTCGGCATCCCGACCGGGGCGGCGGACGTCATCACGTCCGCGCAGGCGGCGGCGCGGCTGGTGAGCGAGCAAGTCCCCGCGGGGGCGCGGGTCCTCGTGATCGGCGGCGAGGGGCTGCGGGTCGCGCTGAAGGAGCGCGGGCTGGAGCCGGTGGAGTCGGCGGACGACGGTCCGGTGGCCGTCGTGCAGGGGTACGGCGGCCCCGACATGGCGTGGGGCCGTTTCGCCGAGGCCTGTTTCGCGATCGCGCGGGGCGTGCCGTGGTTCGCGTCCAACACGGACCTGACGATTCCCAGCGCGCGGGGCATCGCGCCCGGCAACGGCGCGGCGGTCGAGGTCGTACGCATCGCGACGGGCGCGGAGCCGCAGGTCGCGGGCAAGCCGCTGCCGCCGATGCACCGCGAGACGATCCTGCGGACGGGCGCCGAGCGGCCGTTGGTCGTGGGGGACCGGCTCGACACGGACATCGAGGGCGCGTTCAACGGCGAGGTGGACTCGCTGCTCGTCCTGACCGGGGTGACCGATGGCGCCCAGCTGCTCGCGGCCCCGCCCGAGCACCGGCCCACGTACGTGGACGCGGATCTGCGCGGCATGCTGACCGGCCAGCCCGAAGTGACCCCGGTGGAGGGCGGCTTCGGCTGCGGCGGGTGGACGGCCGCGGTGCGGGGCCAGGAGCTGGTGCTCGACGGTGAGGGCGACGCCATGGACGGGCTGCGGGCGCTGTGCGCGGCGGCGTGGACGGAGGCGGGGGACGGGAAGTGCACGCTGGACGGAGAGAAGGCGTTGTCGCGGCTGGGGTTGTAGCCGGAGCAAGGCCGTAGCTCCGAAGCTCAGACTGCTTGCCGGGCCCGGCTGTGCGGGCCCGGGGCCCGGTGCCCTGCGCTGGCCGCTCGCCTCGTGGCGAAGCCCCGGCCTGCGGGCGGTCGGGGCTTCGGCGTGCAGTAAGGGGTGGGGAGAGCGGTCAGGCCGTCTCGTTGCGGTCGATCAGCTCGTCCGTGGTGGTGCCCCTGCGCCAGTAACCGGAGAACGAGATCCGCTTGCGGTCGAAGCCGCGGTCGCCGACCAAGTGGCGGCGCACTGTCTTGACCGTCGCGGACTCGCCCGTGACCCAGGCGTACGGAGTGCCCGAAGGGAGCTCGGCGGCACGGACCGCCGACGGCGTCGCGTCCTGCTCCGTGAGCCAGGTGATCTCGGCATCGGCCTTCGTGGGCAGCTCCTGCTTGTCCGCCAGGTCGTGGACCTCGATCCAGACGCGGGTGGGCATCGCCGGCGGGAGCGTCTCCAGGATGGCCGCGACCGCCGGGAGCGCCGACTCGTCGGCGGTCAGCAGGACCCAGTCGGTGTCCTGCGGGGGCCTGAAGTCGTAGGCGCCGTTCTCCTCCTCGATCGGGGCGAGTACGCCGATCCGTGCGCCGGGGCGTGCGGACCGCGCCCAACTGGTGGCCGGGCCGTCGTTCGGCGAGGGAGCCGCGCCGTGGACCGCGAAGTCGACGATCAACTCGTCCGGGTCGCGGCGCAGTTCACGTGTGGTGTAGGTGCGCATGATGCCCCGGACGTCGGGGTCGAGGGCGAGCCAGTCGGCGTACCAGCTGGCCGCGTTCCCCTCCGAGGTGTCCGGCATGACGGGGGCGTCCTGCCCGGGGTGCGGAAGGAACACCTTGATGCGCTGGTCGCGGCCCGCCGAGCCCATCCGGGCCAGTCCTTCGCCGCCGAGGGCCACGCGGATCATGGAGGGCGTGACGTACTCGGTGCGCAGCACGTGGACGTCGAAGAAGTGGTACGGGGAGTCAGTCATCAGGTGAGCCTCTTCGACTTCTCGATGGCGGCGGCGAGTTGTTCGAGCACGGGGGCGTAACCGGCGTAGCTGTAGCGCTCCTCCATCGGCCAGGGCACGGTCTGGCCGGCCTTGACGGCGGGGAGCAGCTCCCAGGTGGGTTTCTTCGCGAGATCCTTGGGCGACAGCGCGGTCGACCGGTTGTCGATCATGATGAGATCGGCGTGGTACTTGTCGGCGTTCTCCCAGCTGAGGAACTCCCAGAAGCCCCAGTCGTCGCTCTTCTTGCCCTCGACGAACTCGACGCCCAGGTCCTTGAAGTAGTTGAGGTCGCAGTACGAGTCCGGCACGGCGACGTAGAACTGGTCGTCGTCGCCGGTCATCGCCAGGACCTTCAGGCCGCGGTTGGCCTTCGCGGCCTTGCGCAGTGTCCGCTCGGCCTTGTCGAAGCGGGCCTTGGCCGCCCGCACCTTCTCCGTCCCGAGGTCCGCGCCCAGGGACTCGGCGAGCTCGGTGTAGCGCTTCAGCGGTTCCAGGAGCGAGGCGCGGGCGCCGTTGATGCCGACGGTGGGCGCGAGCGACTCGATCTTCTTGGTGCTGTCCGCGGGTACGAACCACAGGGCGGGCGGCGGGAACATGTTGCTGATCAGCAGGTCGGGCTCGAGGGCCGCGTACTTCTCGATGCTGAACTGGTTGAAGGACTCGCCCAGGCTGGTCAGTTTGTCGACATCGAGATCGCCCGCTTGCGGGTTGGGCTTGCCGCCCACCGGCTTGGAGGGGCCGAAGATGCCGGTGCACGAGACGCCGTAGTCGTGCAGGGCGGCAGCCGTACTGACGAAGGCGACGATGTTCTTCGGGGCGTGGTCCACCTTGGCGGTCCTGCCGCGGTCGTCCTTGAAGCTCCAGGGTCCGGAGCCCGTGCCCTTCCCGGATTTCCCGGCTTCCCCGGATTTCTCCTCGCTCCCGCAGGCGCTGAGCAGGGCGCCGAGGCCGAGGGCTCCGCCGGAGGCCAGCAGGCCGCGGCGGGACATGCCTCCGGGGGCGGGGGAGCGGTGGGTGGTGGGCATCAGGCTGCCGCCTTCGTCGTGGCTTGCGGGGTGGCTTTCGCGGTGGCTTTGCGGTCGCCCTCGAAGCTGTCGCCCTTGAAGCTGTCGCCCTTGAAGGTCCGGTCCGAGCCGCCGCCCGGCGATCTTGCGCCGCCCTCCCCGCCGAAGACGGCTCGGACCAGGAGGTATCGGGCGGCGGGCACGCATCGGTGGTGCTTCTCTCGTCGAAGTCGAGTGCGAGGGTAGGCTAACCTAACCTGGTGTTGGTCGACAGTCCCCCAGAAGCCAGCGCGGAGACCGCCCCCGCGCCACCCAACCGCCGCGCGATACGCAGCGCCGGGCTCCTCGTCTCGGTCTGTGTGCTGCTGCTCGTCGTCGTGGCGAGCATCGCGGTCGGAGCCAAACAGATGTCTCTGGACCAGGTCTGGCACGGCCTCTTCCAGGACACCGGGACGTACGGCGATGTCGTCGTCGGAGAGCGGCTCTCGCGGACGCTGCTCGGCGCGCTCGTCGGTGTGGCCCTCGGCCTCGCGGGCGCCGTCCTCCAGGCGCTGACCCGCAATCCGCTGGCCGACCCCGGACTGCTCGGCATCAACCTCGGCGCATCGGCCGCCGTCGTCACCGCGATCAGCTTCTTCGGCGTCACCTCGCTGAGCGGCTATGTGTGGTTCGCCTTCTTCGGAGCGGCAGTCGTCGGCGCCGCCGTCTATGCCCTCGGCGGGACCCGCAACGCCACGCCCGTGCGGCTCGCGCTCGCCGGCACCGCGCTGAGCGCCGCCCTCTACGGCTATCTGCAGGCCGTGATGATCACGGACAACGCCGCGCTCAACAAGATGCGCTTCTGGACGGTCGGTTCGCTGGCCTCCGCCAAGAACGAGACCATCCTGCAGGTCCTGCCCTTCCTCGTGATCGGCATCGTGCTCGCCCTCGCCCTCGCCCGGCCGCTGAACGCCATGGCCATGGGCGACGACACCGCCCGCGCGCTCGGCGCCCATCTGAACCGCACCCGCGCCCTGTCCATGACCGCCGCGACCCTGCTCTGCGGGGCCGCCACCGCGGCCTGCGGGCCCATCGTGTTCGTCGGCCTGATGGTGCCGCACATCGTGCGCTCCTTCACCGGGCCCGACATGCGCTGGATCCTGCCGTACGCGGCGATCCTCTCGCCGGTCCTGCTGCTCGGCGCCGACGTCGTCGGGCGTGTGGTCGCGCGGCCCGCGGAACTGCAGGTCGGCATCATCACCGCGTTGATCGGCGCTCCGGTCTTCATCTTTCTCGTACGACGGCGGAGGCTGGCACAGCTGTGAAGGCGATACGCACCCGGGGCGGGCTCAGCTTCCGCCTCGACGTCCGCACGGCCGTGGTCGTCGCCGTGCTCATCCTGGCCGCGCTCGTCGCGAGCGTCGTCCTGATCGGCACCGGCGACTTCCCCATCCCCGCCGCCGACGTCATCCGCACCCTGCTCGGCAACGGGGACGCCGGGCAGGAGTTCATCATCAACGACCTGCGGCTGCCGCGGGTCATCGTCGGTCTCCTGGTGGGGGCCGCGCTCGGGCTCGGCGGCGCGATCTTCCAGTCCATCTCCCGCAACCCGCTGGGCAGTCCGGATATCCTCGGCCTCGGGCAGGGGTCCACCGCGGGCGCGCTCATCATGATCGTGCTCTTCCAGGGCACCGCGGTGCAGGTCGCGGGCGGCGCGTTGGTGGGCGGTCTGGTGACCGGCTTCGCGATCTACGTGCTCGCCTGGAAACGGGGCGTGCACGGCTTCCGGTTCGTCCTGGTCGGCATCGGCGTCTCCGCCTTCGTCACCGCGATCAACGGCTATCTGCTCACCAAGGCGGACCTCGTCGACGCCGCCCGCGCCGTCGTCTGGATGACCGGCTCGCTCAACGGCCGGGACTGGGATCAGGTCTGGCCGTTGCTCGTCCTGTGCGCGATCCTCGTACCGCTCGTCATGACGTACGCGCGTCCGCTGCGGATGCTGGAGATGGGCGACGACGTCGGGTACGCGCTCGGCGTGCCCGTCGAGCGCACCCGCATCGTCCTGATGGCCTCGGCCGTGCTGCTCACCGCTGCCGCCACCGCCGCGGCGGGGCCCGTCAGCTTCGTGGCGCTCACCGCGCCGCAGCTCGCCAGGCGGCTCACCCGCTCGCCCGGGCCGAACCTGATGCCCGCGATGTTCATGGGCGCCACCCTGCTGATCGTCGCGGACTGGGCCTCGCAGCGGGCCTTCGGCGCCGACCAGCTGCCCGTCGGCGTGGTCACGGGTGTGCTCGGCGGCATCTACCTGCTGTGGCTCCTCGTCATCGAGCGCAAGGCGGGGCGGATATGAGGACGCGCACCGCCAGCGACACGAAGACCTCTGATACCTCTGAGAGCACCGACAGGCAGGAGCGTGCCGCAGTGAACCGGCTCATCGCGGATGACGTGACCCTTGGTTACGACCAGCGCGTCATCGCGGAGAAGTTGTCCGTCGAGATCCCCGACAACTCCTTCACGGTGATCGTCGGCCCGAACGCCTGCGGCAAGTCCACCCTGCTGCGCGCCCTGTCGAGGATGCTCAAGCCCTCGGCGGGCCGTGTCCTGCTCGACGGGAACGTCATCCAGTCGATGCCCGCGAAGAAGGTGGCACGGACGCTCGGCCTCCTCCCGCAGTCGTCCATCGCGCCCGACGGGATCACCGTGGGCGACCTGGTGGCGCGCGGCCGCTACCCCCACCAGGGGCTGCTGCGGCAGTGGTCGGGCGAGGACGAGCGGATCGTGGGCGAGTCGATGGCCTCGACCGGTGTCGCCGAACTGGCCGATCGCTATGTCGACGAACTGTCGGGCGGACAGCGCCAGCGCGTCTGGATCGCGATGGCACTCGCCCAGCAGACCCCGCTGCTCCTCCTGGACGAGCCGACGACGTTCCTGGACATCCAGCACCAGATCGACGTCCTCGACCTGTGCGCCGACCTCCACGAGGAGCAGGGCCGCACGCTCGTCGCCGTGCTGCACGACCTCAACCACGCGGCCCGGTACGCGACCCACCTCATCGCCCTGCGCGACGGTCAGGTCATCGCCGAGGGCGCGCCGGCCGACGTGGTCACCACGGAGCTGGTGCGGGACACCTTCGGGATGGACTGCCAGATCATCGACGACCCGGAGACCGGGACGCCGCTCGTGGTGCCCGCGGCGCGGCGGGGCCGCAAGAAGCCGGCGGAAGCGGCGGGCGCGGGGACTAAAGCAGCGACCTGAGGCGGAGCATGTCGCGCAGGCCCGCCTCCAGCTTGACCCGGCCGGAGGCCCAGGCCTTCGCGAAGTTCAGCTCGCCGTCGACCATCGCCACCAGATCGTCGCCGGACATGGCGAGCCGGATCTCGGCCTTCTCGCGAGGGGCGCCAGGATGCGTGTCGAGCACCGTGATCCGGCCGTTCTCGAGGCGGCCCGTGAAGGTCACGTCGAGATCGGTGATGTGGCAGCTCAGCGAGCGGTTGAGCGCGGCGGCGCTGCGCACGCCGCCTTCGGCGCCCGCCAGGTTGTCCGAGAGTTTGTCCAGTGCCGTGCGGCACTCTTCGATCGTCGCCATCGTGATCGACGGTACCGCAGCGCTTCGCGGTAGCGTCGGGGCATGAGCGACTCGTTGCCGGGCCCCGAGCCCGAGCCGGTGGAGCCCGAGGTCCCCGCGGCCCCCGAGGCCTCCGAGGTCCGGGCGGAGACGTACGACCCGGTCGGGCCCGCGCCCCTCGGGGTGGAGCGTGTCCCGACCGGCGACGCGGAGGTGGACGGCCTGCTCGGGCGGCTCGGCGATGCCGACCACCTCGCCACGGACGGCCACATCGAGGTGTACGAGGATGTACACCGGGGACTGCGTGACGCGCTGACCGCGCTCGACGCACGCCCCGGGCCGCCGGCCCCCTCACCCATGGGGGCGCCCGCGGCTTCGTCCCCGCACTCACCCCCGTACATCAGGAGCTGAACAGAACGTGGCAGGAGTGGCACGCCGCCGCCTCGACGCCGAACTGGTCCGGCGCAAGCTCGCGCGCTCGCGCGAGCACGCGAGCCAGCTGATCGCCGCCGGGCGGGTGACCGTCGGCAAGAACACCGCGACGAAGCCCGCGACGCAGGTGGAGACCGCCGCAGCCATCGTGGTCGCGACCGACGAGAGCGATCCCGACTACGTCTCGCGCGGCGGCCACAAGCTGGCGGGCGCGTTCGCCGCGTTCGTGCCGCAGGGCCTGGCCGTCGAGGGGCGGCGCGCGCTCGACGCGGGCGCGTCCACCGGTGGCTTCACCGATGTGCTGCTGCGCGCGGGCGCCTCGGGCGTCGTCGCCGTGGACGTCGGGTACGGCCAGCTCGCCTGGTCGCTGCAGAGCGACGACCGGGTCACCATCAAGGACCGCACGAACGTACGAGAGTTGACGCTGGAGGCCATCGACGGGATCCCCGTCGACCTGGTCGTCGGCGACCTCTCGTTCATCCCGCTCGGTCTCGTGCTGCCCGCTCTCGCGCGCTGCGCCGCCCCGGACGCCGACCTGGTCCTGATGGTCAAGCCGCAGTTCGAGGTCGGTAAGGAGCGCCTGGGCAGCGGCGGTGTGGTGCGCAGCGCGGAACTGCGGGCCGACGCCGTGCGCGGTGTGGCCCGGCAGGCGTGGGGGCTCGGGCTCGGAGTGCGTGGCGTGACTGCGAGCCCGCTGCCCGGACCTTCCGGAAATGTCGAGTACTTTCTGTGGCTGCGTGCCGGGGCGCCCGAACTGGACCCGGCGGACGTTGACCGTGCCGTGGCGGAGGGGCCCCGTTGACTCAGACCCGAGTGACCCAGACCCGAGCTCGTACCGTTTTCCTGCTCGCGCACACCGGACGGCCTGCCGCCATCCGCAGTGCCGAACTCGTCGTCCAGGGGTTGCTGCGCAGCGGCATCGGCGTACGGGTCCTGGAGGCGGAGGCGGCCGATCTGCCGCTGCCGCCCGAGGTGGGCACCGTGAAGGAGGCCACGCCCCAGTGCCTCGACGGCTGTGAACTGCTCGTCGTCCTCGGCGGGGACGGCACGCTGCTGCGCGGCGCCGAGTTCGCCCGCGCCTCCGGGGTGCCGATGCTCGGCGTGAACCTGGGCCGCGTCGGCTTCCTCGCCGAGGCCGAGCGCGACGACCTCGACAAGGTCGTCGACCGGGTGGTGACCAAGGCGTACGAGGTCGAGGAGCGGATGACCATCGACGTCGTCGTGCACAGCAACGGCGATGTCGTGCACCGCGACTGGGCGCTCAACGAAGCGGCCGTGCAGAAGATGTCGGCCGAGCTGATGCTCGAGGTCGTCCTGGAGATCGACGGGCGTCCGGTCACCGGCTTCGGCTGCGACGGCATCGTCTGCGCGACCCCGACCGGCTCCACCGCGTACGCCTTCTCCGCGGGCGGGCCCGTGGTGTGGCCGGAGGTGGAGGCGCTCCTGATGGTGCCGATCAGCGCCCACGCCCTGTTCGCCAAGCCGCTGGTGACCTCGCCGGACTCGGTGCTCGCCGTGGAGGTCCAGCACCACACGTCGCACGGGGTGCTGTGGTGCGACGGGCGCCGGACCGTGGAACTGCCGCCGGGGGCGCGGGTCGAGGTGCGCAGGGGCGGGGTGCCGGTGCGGCTCGCGCGGCTGCACCACGCGTCGTTCACCGACCGGCTGGTCGCGAAGTTCGCCCTGCCGGTGTCCGGGTGGCGCGGGGCCCCTCAGTAGCCGTACGTCGGATTCCCGGGCGCCGTGGCGGGGCGCGCCGTCACGCCGTGGCGACGACCGTTATCGCGCGGCGCCGCATCACGCTCGCCACCGGCAGGCCGGTGGCGAGCAGCGTGAGGAGCAGGGTGCCCGCCGCGATCCCCGCCGGCACACCCCACGGCAGATACGGGAGCGCCGAGCCGAAGGCGGTGCTGAGGATGGGGGCCAGCGTGCCGAGCGCGATCGCGGTGCCGAGCAGCAGCGCCGTCCCGGCGACGACCACGGCCTCCCAGGCGGCCATCGCCCGCACTTGGGCGCGCTGGCTGCCCACCACCCGCAGCAGGGCGACATCGCGGCGCCGCTCGAAGGAGATCATGGCGAGGGTGTTCGCCGCGGCGATGGCGGCGAAGCCCGCGTAGAGCCCCGTGCCCACGTAGTCGAGCCAGACCTCGCCCGTGCTGCCCGCCGAACCCGTGTGGTGCTGCGCCGTGGTGTGCATGCCGATCTTCGTCAGGCCGAACCCCACGACCAGCAGGAGCGGCACCACCGCGGCGGAGAAACGGCGGGGCTGCGAGCGGACGTTGAGCATCGCCAGGCGCGCGCTCGCGCCGAACCGGCCCACCAGTGCGGAGACGAGCCAGGCCGCGGGCCCGATGATCCGCGGGCCAAGGAGACCCGCGCCGACGCAGAAGAGGATCAGGACGAGGAAAGCGCCCTCGCTCGCCTCGTCCGCGGGCTGCTTCGACAGCAGCACCGAGACCACGCAGGCCCCCGCGGCCGCGATCAGGCCGAGGGGCGCCCGGAGCATGCCGAGCCCCCGCCGCCCGGTCGCCGCCTCGCTCAGGGCGCGGGCCGGGCGGAGCAGCGAGAACCGCAGTGCCGAGAGGAGCGCGGCGAGCGTCGTCGTCACCACGGCCACGCCGAGGCACACCGGCAGGGCGACCCAGCCGAACCGGAAGTCCGCCTCCGCGGGGAGCAGCCCGTGCGACACCATGCCCGCGTGCCACCAGCGCGCGACGAAGCCGCCGAGGACGAAGCCGGCGAGCGCCGCGGGGACCGACGCGGCGAGGGCCTGAACGGCGACCGCGCGGCGCACCTGACGGGGCTTGGCGCCGATGGAGCGGACCATGGCCAGCTCGCGGTGCTGCTGCGTGACGGCCGTGCCCATCGTCGACGCGACCACGAATATCGACATGTAGACCGATCCGATGAGAAGGACGACGGCCATGTCGCCGACTCCGTTCTCCGTGATCTGCCTGCGGGCCCGTGCGGAGAGCCCGTCGGTGCCCGTCGTGCCGAGCATCATCGTCGACGCGCTCACCACGGTCGCCGCGAAGAGCGCGGCCACCGCCGTGCCCACGAATGCCGGTCGGTGCGCGCGCAGCGCCGCCTGTGCCAGTCCCGTTCCCATACTGATCATGGTGGGGTGCCGGGGTATCCGCCCACCAGGAGGCTGGCAGGAAGATCCTTGTGGGGGTAATCCCCACCCTCGGAGCCCCCACCCGGAATCCGTACCCCTGCGGGTGACGCGTCCGTTCGGTCCGCCTTTGCCACCTGCGTCTTCGTGGACGGAAGGTGGAAGGAGACCAGGGGCCGTCGCACACCTGGCCCATGACCTCGTAAGGTCGTGTCCGTGTTGGAGGAGATGCGGATACGGTCGCTCGGAGTCATCGACGACGCAGTGGTCGAGCTGTCGCCGGGGTTCACCGCGGTCACGGGCGAGACCGGTGCGGGCAAGACGATGGTGGTCACCAGCCTTGGCCTGTTGCTCGGCGGTCGCGCCGATGCCGCCTTGGTGCGGATCGGTGCCAAGGCGGCGGTGGTGGAGGGCCGGATCACGGTGCCCGAGGGCACATCGGCCGCCGTGCGCGCCGAGGAAGCGGGGGCCGAACTCGACGACGGAGCGCTGCTCATCAGCCGTACGGTCTCGGCGGAGGGACGCTCCCGTGCGCACCTCGGCGGCCGTTCGGTGCCGGTGGGCCTGCTGTCCGAACTCGCCGACGACCTCGTCGCGGTGCACGGCCAGACGGACCAGCAGGGCCTGCTCAAACCGGCCAGGCAGCGCGGGGCCCTCGACCGGTACGCGGGCGACGCGGTCACCGTGCCGCTGGCCAAGTACACGGCCGCGTACCGCAGGCTGCGGGCCGTGACGACCGAGGTCGACGAGATCACCACGCGTGCGCGTGAGCGGGCCCAGGAGGCCGATCTGCTGCGCTTCGGCCTCGACGAGGTCGCGGGCGTGGAGCCGCGCGAGGGCGAGGACACCGAACTGGCCGCCGAGGCCGAGCGGCTCGGTCACGCGGAGGCGCTCGCCTCCGCCGCCACGGCCGCGCACTCCGCGCTCGCGGGCATCCCCGAGGACCCGGAGGGCGTCGACGCCGCGACGCTGGTGGCGGGCGCCCACCGGGCTCTTGAGGCGGTCCGTTCGCACGACCCCGCGCTGGCCGCCCTTGCCGAGCGGATCGGCGAGATCGGGATTCTGCTGGGCGATGTGGCGGGTGAGCTCGCGGGGTACGCGGACGACCTCGACGCCGATCCCCTGCGCCTCGCGGCGGTGGAGGAACGGCGTGCCGCGCTCACCCAGCTGACGCGGAAGTACGGCTCCGACATCGACTCCGTGCTGGCCTGGGCCCAGGAAGGGGCCGCGCGGCTCACCGAACTCGAGGGCGACGACGACCGCCTGGAGGAACTGACCGCCGAGCGGGACGCCCTGCGGAGCGAACTCGCGGGGCTCGCGCAGGCGTTGACCGATGCCCGGATGGAGGCGGCGTCGCGGTTCGCGGCGGCCGTCACCGCGGAGCTGGCCTCGCTGGCGATGCCGCACGCGCGCGTGACGATCGACATCACCAGCACGGAGGTGCCGGAGGGCGCGGACGGCGTGCCGGTCGGCGGACGCGTCGTCGCGTACGGCCCTGCGGGCGTCGACGAGGTGGAACTCCTCCTCGCCCCGCATCCGGGCGCTCCGCCGCGGCCGATCGCCAAGGGCGCGTCCGGCGGTGAGCTGTCGCGCGTGATGCTCGCCGTGGAGGTCGTCTTCGCGGGCACGGATCCCGTGCCGACGTACCTCTTCGACGAGGTCGACGCCGGTGTCGGCGGCAAGGCCGCGGTCGAGATCGGCCGCAGGCTCGCCCGCCTCGCCAAGTCCGCGCAGGTCGTGGTCGTGACGCATCTGCCCCAGGTGGCGGCCTTCGCCGACCGGCAGCTGCTGGTCGAGAAGACGAACGACGGGAGCGTCACGCGCTCCGGCGTGCTGGTCCTCGAGGGCGAGGACCGGGTACGGGAGCTGTCCCGGATGCTGGCGGGCCAGGAGGACTCGGAGACCGCGCGGGCGCATGCCGAGGAGCTGCTGGCGACGGCCCGCGGGGACGGCTAGGGGGGACGGGGGCCGGGTGCGCGCCCGGCCCTAGGCTGGGCCGCATGATCGACCGCAAGCCCGCCCGGCGCCTCACGGCCCTCCTCGCCTCCGCCGCCGTCACCCGCGCGGCCACCACCCTGCTGCGCTCACGCGCCCCAGGCGGTCCCGACCGCTGGCAGCGGAAGAACTACGCGGGGCGGGCGGTGGAGTTGTACGCCGGGCCCGCCGCCGCCATCGGTGCGGCGTCCGGAGCCGTGGCGCTGCCCGCCAGGACCCGGGCCGCCGCCGCGCTCGCCGTGCTCGCGGCGGGGGCCTGCGGGGCGTACGACGACACGGCGGGGGAGGGCGATCCGCGCCGTGGCTTCCGTGCGCACCTGGGCGCGCTGCGGGACGGCGAAGTGACCAGTGGGGCCGTGAAGTTGTTCGGGGTCTCCGCGGCGGGGCTCGCCGCGGGTGCGCTGCTCAAGGAGCGGCCGGTGGACAAGCTCCTTGCGGGCGTCGTGATCGCGGGCACCGCCCACTTCGTCAACCTCGTGGACGTACGGCCGGGAAGGGCCGCCGGAGCGGTGGTCGGGCTGGGAGCACCGGGGCTGCTGCGCCGAGGCACCGCCGGGGTCCTCGCCGCCGCCTCCGTGGGGGCCGCGGTGGCCGTGCTGCCGGACGACATCGGGGAGCGCGCCATGATCGGCGATGCGGGCGCCCACGCCTTGGGCGCGGCCCTGGGCACCGCCATCGTCGCAGGCAACGCCCGCCTGGGCCTCACCGCCCACGCGGCGGCCCTGGTTGCGGCTGCTGTGTGCGGGGAGAGGGTGAGCGCGGTGGCGGGGAGTCGGGGCTAGGGGGGGGCGGGGGCATGCCTGGCCGGAGCTCGGGAACGGCACGGCTGTGCGAGCCTCACCGCCCATGCGGCGGCCCTGGTGGCAGCTGCCGTGTGAGGGAAGAAGATCAGCAGGGCCCAGAGCCAGGCAGCTTGGAGTCTTGGTCGAGCCACGCCGGAGCATTGCCCGGCCGGGGTGCGCCATGCCAAGGTCCTGCCCAGCCGGGGCTCTGCCCGGCCAGGGCCTTGCACAGCCAAAGCGCCGCACAGCCAAAGCCTCCGTCTGGCCAGCGGCCTGCCGCGCCGAGGTTCTGAAAGGCTTTCGCTTGGGGGGTGGGCGCTGCGAAGATGCGGGGGCCGTAGGTCCTCCTCGGTGCTGAATCCCCGTTGTCCTCACCCGTGTGGGTGATCCGCGTCAGGGAGTTGCCCGCCCCGACACGGAAGAGGCCTTTCGGCGGTGCCGGAACGTCCGTACGGACTGGCATCCTTGGCGCAGCCCCCCGACGCCGACCCAGGAGCCCCGGCTACGTGAGCCACGTGAGCAGCCACTCACCGCACGGTCAGATCCCGCTGCACACCGTGCAAGTGCTGGGCGGTGGCAGCGCGGGCAGCAGTGCCCACGTCAGGTCGCTCGCCGCGGGCCTCGCGGCGCGCGGCGTGCGGGTCACGGTGTGCGCCCCTTCCGAGGCGGCCGGCGCCTACGACCTGACGGGCACCGGCGCCCGGCACGTACACGTGGCCCGCAGCAGCGACCCCGCATCCGTCGCCGCCCTCCGGATGGCCTGCGTGGACGCCGACCTCGTGCACGCGCACGGACTGCATGCCGCGCTCCGCGCCGTCCTCGCGCTCACCGGACGCCGCATCCCCCTCGTCGTCACCTGGCACACGCGCGCGCACGCGGAAGGCGCCCGCGCCCGGCTCCTGCACCTCCTGGAGCGACGCGTCGCCAAGGCCGCCGCCGTGGTCCTCGGCACCTCGTCCGACCTCGTGGACCGTGCCCGCAGCAGGGGCGCACGGGACGCCCGTCTCGCCCCCGTCACGTTCCCCGCGCCGCGCGCGGCGGCCGGGACGGCAGGGGCGGTCGAGGACGCCGAAGGGCTGCGCCACAAGGCCCTGGCCGAACTCGGCGCCGTCGGACGGCCGCTGATCGTCACGGTCGGCACGCTCGAACGGCAGCGGGGCCACGACGTCCTCCTGGAGGCCGCGCGCGCCTGGCGCCACCTCGACCCCCTGCCGCTCGTCGTCATCGCGGGCGAAGGGCCCGAGCGCGCCGCCCTGCAGCGCCGTATCGAGAGTGAACGCCTTCCGGTCCGGCTCGTCGGGCGGCGTGACGACGTGCCCGAGATGCTCGCGGCGGCCGATCTCGTGGTGCTGCCCAGCAGCTGGGAGTCCCGCTCCGTGCTCGCCCAGGAAGCTCTGCACGCGCGCGTGCCGCTCGTCGCGACCGCGGTCGGCGGCATCCCCGAACTGGTCGGTGACGCCGCCGCGCTCGTCCCGTACGGTGACGCCGAGGCCCTGGCCACCGCCGTCGCACGGCTCCTCGCCGACCCCGCGCTCAGGGAGCGGCTCAAGGACAAGGGCACGGCGCAGGCGGCGACATGGCCGACCGAGGACGAGACGGTCACCCAAGTCCTCAGCGTCTACGACGAGTTGACGCAGCCCTTCGCCACCTAGGACCCCAGGCCCAGGGCCCACGCGCTACGCCACATGCCTCCGGGCCCGCAGTGCCAGGCTCAGCGCGAGCACCGTCTGCGGGTCGTCCAGGTCCGTGCCCAGGAGTTCGCTGATCCGGGCGAGGCGGTTGTAGAGCGTCTGCCGGTTCAGGTGCAGTTCGCGCGCCGTCTCCGCCTTGCGTCCCGCATGCGCCAGGTACGTCTGCAGAGTGGGCAGCAGCGGGGGCTTGGAGCGCCGGTCATGGGCCCGCAGCGGGCCGATCGCGCGGTCCACGAACGCCGCGAGCGCCGAGTCGTCGTAGTTGTGCAGGCGCCACAGCAGCAGGTCGATGTCCAGGCGCCGCGCGTCGTACCAGGGGCGGTCCGAGAGGCCCTGCGCGGCCGTCGCCGTCTCCGCCGCGTGCCGCAGCCCCGCCGAGGCCGCCGCCCAGCCGCCCGCCACCCCGACCACCACGACCGGCGGCAACGCCCCGGCCCGCTGCATCCCCGCCCGCTCCACGCCTGCCCGCAGCGCGGCGGCGACCCGGTCGGCCACCGCCGTGCGTTCGGACTCCGAGCGCAGGCCGAGCAGCAGCGGAACACGCCCCTCGACCGGACGTACGCCGAGCAGCACCGGCACCCCCACCGCGGCGAGCTCCTCCGCCACCGCACGCGCGAGCACGGCCCAGCCGCCCCCGGGCGGCAGACCGTCCGCGAGCCGCATCACCACCGGGAGCAGCGGGCTCTCGCCGGGCTTGAAGCCGAGCACCCGCGCCTGGGCGGGCGCGTCGTCGGCCTGGATCCGCCCCTCCGCAAGATCGGTCAGGAAGTCGCCCCGGCCGCGCGCGGCGAGCTCCTCCTCCTGGCGCGCCTGCATCAGGACCACCGCGAGCGAGCCCGCGGCCCGCTCCGCCGCGATCCGGTGCACCGGAAGCAGCGCGGACTCCACGGCGAGCAGCACCAGGCGGGCGCGTACCGAACCCGAGCCGGGACCGCCGCCGGGCACGTCGACGAGCAGTGCGCCCGCGGGCGGCCCGTCCTTGTGCTGGCCCCGCAGCCCCTCCCACACCTGGAGCGGATCGGCGCACTCCGTGCCCGCCCCGGCGGCGTACAGGAGCTGCCCGTCCGCCGTCTCCAGGAACACCGGGTTGCCGCTGAAGTCCGCCAGGACGTTCAGGACCTGGGGTACGCCGCCCCCGCCGAGCAGCGCCTCCGTGCAGCGCCGGTGGACCTCTTCGGCCCGCTGGAGCAGCGCGTAGTGGCCGTTGACGATCTCGGTGTGGACCTCTTCGGTGACCGTCACGAAGGGCACCTCGCGGTGCAGCTGCACGAGCGGAAGACCCGCGGCGCGCGCCGTCTCCACTATCGCCGCGGGGAGGCGCGTGAAGCGCGGGCCCAGCTCGACGACGAGGGCCGCGATGCCGCGCTCGGCGAGCTTGCGCACGAAGACGCGCTGCTCGGCGGGGCGTGCGCCCAGGCCGAGGCCCGTGGTCAGGAGCAACTCGCCGCCCTTGAGGAGCGAGGCGATGTTCGGCACTTCGCCCGCGTGCACCCACCGCACCGTGCGCTGCAGCCGTTCGGCGCCCGCGACCACCTCGGGGAGGCCACCGCGCAGCCCCGGAAGTTCCAGGGCACGCTGCACGGTGATGCCGCCCTGGGTGCCCTGCGTGCCCTGACTTTCCATGGAGCGGACGCTACCTGCGCATTCGCTCCGGGAACATCTCCGACCGGTTACGGGAGTGATCTGTTCCGCTCATGTCCCGGCAACCGGTCGCCCCGGAACGGAAAACGGACGGCGACGGGAAATCCCGTCGCCGTCCGGACCTGAAGGGCCTCGCTAGCCGCCGTACGCCCCGCTCGCGGTCAGCCGCAGTGCCGTGTCGATCAGCGGCACGTGACTGAACGCCTGCGGGAAGTTGCCGACCTGGCGCTGCAGCCGCGGATCCCACTCCTCCGCGAGGAGCCCCAGGTCGTTGCGGAGCGCGAGCAGCTTCTCGAAGAGCTTGCGGGCCTCGTCCACCCGGCCGATCATCGCCAGGTCGTCCGCCATCCAGAACGAGCAGGCCAGGAAGGCGCCCTCGTCACCCTCCAGGCCGTCCACGCCCGCGTCGTCGCCGGTCGTGGGGTAGCGCAGGATGAAGCCGTCCGACGTCGAGAGCTCCCGCTGGATCGCCTCGATCGTGCCGATCACGCGCTTGTCGTCCGGCGGCAGGAACCCCATCTGCGGGATGAGCAGCAGCGAGGCGTCCAGCTCCTTGGAGCCGTACGACTGCGTGAACGTGTTCCGCTCCTTGTCGTAGCCCTTCTCGCAGACGTCCCGGTGGATGTCGTCGCGCAGCTCGCGCCACTTCTCCAGGGGGCCGTCGGCGTCGCCGGACTCGATGAGCTTGATCGTGCGGTCGACGGCGACCCAGACCATCACCTTGGAGTGCACGAAGTGGCGGCGCGGGCCGCGCACCTCCCAGATGCCCTCGTCCGGCTGGTCCCAGTTCGTCTCCAGGTACCGGATCAGCTTGAGCTGGAGCAGCGAGGCGTAGTCACTGCGGGCCAGGCCCGTCATGTGCGCCAGGTGCAGCGCCTCGGTGACCTCGCCGTACACGTCGAGCTGGAGCTGGTGCGCGGCGCCGTTGCCCGCCCGCACCGGGGTCGAGCCCTCGTACCCCGGCAGCCAGTCGAGCTCCGCCTCGCCGAGCTCACGCTCGCCCGCGATGCCGTACATGATCTGCAGGTTCTCGGGGTCGCCGGCCACCGCACGCAGCAGCCACTCGCGCCAGGCGCGGGCCTCCTCGCGGTACCCGGTGCGCAGCAGCGAGGAGAGGGTGATGGCGGCGTCACGCAGCCACGTGTAGCGGTAGTCCCAGTTGCGGGAGCCGCCCACGTCCTCCGGCAGCGATGTCGTGGGCGCCGCGACGATGCCGCCCGTGGGGGCGTACGTGAGGGCCTTCAGCGTGATCAGCGAGCGGACCACGGCCTCGCGGTACGGGCCGTGGTACGTGCAGTGATCCACCCACTCGCGCCAGAAGTCCTGCGTGGCCACGAGGGCGTTCTCGGGCTCGGCGGGCGCGGGCGGCCCCTTGTGGGAGGGCTGCCACGAGATGGTGAACGCGATCCGGTCACCGGGCGCGACCGTGAAGTCCGAGTACGTCGTGAGGTCCTTGCCGAAGGTCTCGGCCGACGTGTCGAGCCACACCGAGTCGGGCCCCGCGACGGCCACCGTGCGTCCGTCGACCTTGTGCACCCAGGGCACCACACGGCCGTAACTGAAACGCATCCGCAGGGCGGAGCGCATCGGCACCCGGCCGCTGACGCCCTCGACGATCCGCACGAGCTGCGGGGCGTCGGTGTCGCGCGGCGGCATGAAATCCGTCACGCGGACCGTGCCGCGCGGGGTGTCCCACTCGGATTCCAGGATCAGCGAGTCGCCGCGGTAGGTGCGCCGCGCGGCGGTCGGCGGTGGTGCGTCGGGGCTGTGAGCGGGCCCGAGACGCCAGAATCCGTGCTCCTCCGTGCCGAGCAATCCGGCGAAGATGGCGTGAGAGTCGAAGCGGGGCAGGCACAGCCAGTCGACTGTGCCGTCCCGGCAGACCAGGGCAGCGGTCTGCATGTCTCCGATGAGTGCGTAATCCTCGATGCGCCCGGCCACGTGCATCTCCAGTCAAACGGCCACGTCGCCCTCTCGGGGCGCTCGCTCTACGGTCAAGGGTTCGCTGTAAAACGAACTGCACGAGCCTCTTGTTCCGGGTGAACGGACGGGGATGATTGCCGTTGATCGGTCCGGCTCGGCAGCGAGTGTCCGAGCAGGATACGACGCACCCAGGTGATCTGCGCGCCGCTCCCGGCAACGAGCCTGCGTCGAACGGGTGAGCGCCAGGTGAGGGAGGTGTGACCGGAGTGCCCGAGCGTGGCCGGAAGCAGCCTCCCCCGGTCGCTGATACCCTGGTAGCCCGTGAGCCGGTGGTCATTGAACCCCCGAACCGCAGCGACGGCACCTCCTCCAGAACCACCTGAGGACGACGCCGGTACGCACCCTCCAGACCGCGACCACGGGAGCCCCCTCTTGGCCATGCAGCCCGCTGCTTTTCGAAACAGCACAGCCACGACGACCAAGCACATCTTCGTCACCGGGGGTGTCGCGTCCTCCCTCGGGAAGGGGCTGACGGCCTCCAGTCTCGGCGCGCTGCTCAAGGCCAGGGGTCTTCGGGTCACCATGCAGAAGCTCGACCCGTACCTGAACGTCGACCCCGGCACGATGAACCCCTTCCAGCACGGTGAGGTGTTCGTCACGAACGACGGCGCCGAGACCGACCTGGACATCGGTCACTACGAGCGCTTCCTCGACGTCGACCTCGACGGCTCGGCCAACGTCACCACCGGCCAGGTCTACTCGCAGGTCATCGCCAAGGAGCGGCGCGGCGAGTACCTCGGCGACACCGTGCAGGTCATCCCGCACATCACCAACGAGATCAAGCACCGCATCCGCCGCATGGCCACCGACGACGTCGACGTGGTCATCACGGAGGTCGGCGGCACGGTCGGCGACATCGAGTCGCTGCCGTTCCTGGAGACGGTCCGCCAGGTCCGCCACGAGGTCGGCCGCGACAACGTCTTCGTCGTGCACATCTCGCTGCTGCCCTACATCGGCCCGTCCGGTGAGCTGAAGACCAAGCCGACCCAGCACTCCGTCGCGGCCCTGCGCAACATCGGCATCCAGCCCGACGCCATCGTGCTGCGCGCCGACCGCGACGTGCCGACCGCCATCAAGCGCAAGATCTCGCTGATGTGCGACGTCGACGAGGACGCGGTCGTCGCCTGTGTCGACGCCAAGTCGATCTACGACATCCCGAAGGTCCTGCACACCGAGGGCCTCGACGCCTACGTGGTGCGCAAGCTGGACCTGCCGTTCCGCGACGTGAACTGGACCCAGTGGGAGGACCTCCTGGACCGGGTGCACAACCCGAACCACGAGGTCACCATCGCGCTGGTCGGCAAGTACATCGACCTGCCCGACGCCTACCTCTCGGTGACCGAGGCGCTGCGCGCCGGCGGCTTCGCCAACCGCGCCCGCGTCAAGGTCAAGTGGGTCACGTCGGACGACTGCAAGACCGCGGCCGGCGCCGCCAAGCAGCTCGCCGACGTCGACGGCATCTGCATCCCCGGCGGCTTCGGCGACCGCGGCGTGACCGGCAAGGTCGGCGCGATCACCTTCGCCCGCGAGAACAAGATCCCGCTGCTGGGCCTCTGCCTCGGCCTGCAGTGCATCGTGATCGAGGCCGCCCGCAACCTCGCGGACATCCCCGACGCCAACTCCACGGAGTTCGACTCCGCCACCGGCCACCCGGTCATCTCGACCATGGCCGAGCAGCTGGACATCGTCGCCGGTGAGGGCGACATGGGCGGCACGATGCGGCTGGGCATGTACCCGGCGAAGCTCGCCGAGGGCTCCATCGCGCGCGAGGTGTACGACGGCAAGGAGTACGTCGAGGAGCGCCACCGTCACCGCTACGAGGTGAACAACGCCTACCGCGCCGAGCTCGAGAAGAAGGCCGGCATCCTCTTCTCCGGCACGTCCCCGGACGGCAAGCTCGTCGAGTACGTCGAGTACCCGCGCGAGGTCCACCCCTACCTGGTCGCCACCCAGGCGCACCCGGAACTGCGCTCGCGCCCGACCCGCCCGCACCCGCTCTTCGCGGGCCTGGTGAAGGCCGCGGTGGAGCGCCAGACGGGTAAGTAACACAAGAGCGATACGGTTGCCGGGGTACGAGCCTTATGGGGCGCGTGCCCCGGTTTCTGTTTGCACGTGTGGGAGGACAGGGCGACATGACGATCAAGGACACCGCCGAGGAGTGGCAGGTCACGGAGACCCGCACGCCCTTCGTGGGGAACAAGACCTCCGTCCGTACGGACGACGTGGTCATGCCCGACGGCACGGTCGTCACCCGTGACTACCAGGTGCACCCCGGGTCGGTCGCCGTGGTCGCCCTTGACGACGTGGGCCGCGTCCTGGTCCTGCGTCAGTACCGCCACCCCGTCCGCCACAAGCTCTGGGAGATCCCGGCCGGGCTGCTCGATGTCCCCGGTGAGAACCCCCTGCACGCGGCCCAGCGCGAGCTCTACGAAGAGGCGCACGTCAAGGCCGAGGACTGGCGCGTCCTGACCGACGTCTACACCACGCCCGGCGGCTGCGACGAGGCCGTGCGGATCTTCCTGGCACGCGATCTGTCCGAGGCCGACGGCGAGCGCTTCGAGGTCTCCGAGGAGGAGTCCGACATGGAGCTGGCGCGCGTACCGCTCGACGAGCTCGTACGCGGCGTGCTCGCCGGAGAGCTGCACAACAACTGCCTCGTCGTGGGCGCCCTTTCGCTGACCGCCGCACTGGCGGGTGACGGCGTCGACGCGCTGCGCCCCGCCGACGCGCCCTGGCCGGCGCGCCCCTTCGAGGCCTGAGGGGCCTGAGGGGCCATCAGAGCTCTCCGGTGTGACGATCTGTTGATCCGATCGGGGGACTTGTGCGCGCCGCTCGCCGGAGGAGGCGCCACGGCCTGAACTAGGCTCTGGAAGCGTCCCGACCGGAGTCCCGGCGGGTTCGCGCGCAGGCGGACGGAGCATGGCCCGTGACGGATCAGGCGGTCGACACGGACGGTTCGGCGGCGGGCGGCGCGGTGCCGCGGCCCGCTCCGGCCCAGACTTCCGAGGGCGGTCGGTTCGTCGGCCGTCGCAGGGAGTTGAAAGAGCTCCGGGCCGACATCGACCGCGCGGGGCTCGACACCATCTCGGGCCGCAAGGCGCCACGGGCCCGGGTGCTCCTCATCGCGGGCCGCCCCGGATCAGGCCGCACCGCACTAGCCGAGGAACTCGCCCGGCAGGTCGCCGACACCTACCCCGACGGAGTGCTGCGCGCCCAGCTCACGGAACCCGACGGCACGCGCGTGCCCACGGAACGCACCGCCCGCGAACTCCTGGACGCCCTCGAGGTGCCCGCACCGGCGGGAGCCGACGAGGACGAGCTCGCCGAAGTGCTCCGCGAGGCCCTCTCCGGACGCCGGGCCCTGCTCCTCCTGGACGGGGCCGCGGACGCCGAGCAGGTCGACCCGCTGCTCCCGGACGCGCCCGAGTGCCTGGTCGTCGCCGTGTCCCAGGGCCCGCTCACCGGGATCCCGGACGTGCGGCCGTGCACGCTGGGCGGCCTGGACACCGCGGCGGGCGTCGAACTGCTCTCCCGTGCGGCGGGCCCGGTGCGCATCACGGTCGACCCGCGGTCCGCGGAGAGCCTGGTCGAGGCGTGCGCCGCGCACCCCGCCGCGCTCGTCCTGGCCGGCGGCTGGCTCTCCGGGCGGCCCAAGGCGGCCGTCGCCGACCTGGCCAAGCAGGTGCACGACCGGCCCGAGGACGAATCGGCGCCCGGCGCGCTCTCCCGCATGTTCCAGCTCTCGTACGCCTCGCTGCCCGGGGCGGCCGCGCGGATACTGCGTTACCTCTCCCTCGCCCCGGCCGGTCACGTCGACCCGCACACCGCGTCCGCGCTCGCCGGCTGCTCGGTCTCCGCGGCCCGCACGACCCTGGACGACTTCGTGAAGCTCGGCCTGGTCAGGGCCGTGGATTCACCGCTTCCGCAGTACGAGCTGCCCGCCTGTCTGGTGCCGCTGCTGCGTGCGCGCACCGAGAACCAGGACCGGGCCGCCGAGGTGCAGCTCGCGCGGGCCAGGATGCTGGAGCGGACCGTGCGCCTCCTCCAGTCCTGCCGGGCGATCACGGAGCCGGACGGCTCCGGGGCCCGCAAGAAGCTCGCGGGCCTGCCGCGAGCCCTGCGGTTCCCCAGCCCCGCCGCGGCCTCGGAGTGGCTGCGTATCCGGCAGCCCGCCCTGCTGGCCGCCGCACGGCTCGCGGTCGCCGACGGGGAGCTCGACACCCTCGCGCGACGCCTGATGGCGGCCCTGACGCGGGCCCTGGTCGCCCACCGGGGCACGGAGGAGGCGGCTCCGGAGCTGTATGGAATCCACCGTCTTGTCCTTGATGTCGCCGAGCGCCGGAATCTGCCCCGCGAAAAGGCGGCTGCCCTCCTGAATCTCGCGGATCTGGACGCGCGGACGGGGCGCACGCAGGAGGCGCTGGTGCGCTATCGGCTTGCTCTGGATGCCGGACGGGAAGCAAATGATCCGTACGCGACCGGTCGGGCGATGGAATCCGTAGGTGGCGCCTACCAGGAGCTGGGGGACTGGTCGCGGGCCTCGGACTGGTTCGGGCGCGCCCTCGCCCATCGGCTCGCGCGCGACGAGCGCACCGACGCCGCCCGCCTCTACGGCCGTATCGCGACGGCGCACACCTATGCGGGCCGCTACGGCGAGGCGCTGCGCAACTGGAGCTCCGCCGTCACCGGGCACCGCAAGACCGGTGATGTGGCGGGCCAGGCGCGGGCGTTGAGCGAGCTGGCGCGGGTCCAGGAGTACGCGGGGCGGCCCGAGGAGTCGCTGCGCACCTGCCAGGAGGCCGTCGAGTGGGCGCGGCAGGCCGGTGACCTACGTCTCCAGGCGGCGCTGCAGCTCAGGCTGGCCGACACCCTGGACCGGCTCGGCGACCCGGCGGCCGCCCGGCTGCACCGCAGTGCCGCCGAGCGCATGCTGGGAGGGGAGCTCGACGAGGTCACAGGGCTTGCATCGAAAGATGGAGCAGCGGCTTCCGCCTACGAAATCCGTAGCGCTTCCGCAGAAGATTGATGCATTGAAAGGCTAGACAGCGAGAAGTCCTTCATTAGACTGGCTCCGCCGCGTACTTCCGCGGTGTCTCCGATGCGCCCTCTTGTGTATCGGTATGTAGTTCATTGCCCGAAAGATCCCTGAGCCAAGAGGACCGTGATCGACGTGAAGGTCGGCATCCCCCGCGAGGTCAAGAACAACGAGTTCCGGGTGGCCATCACCCCCGCCGGCGTGCATGAGCTGGTGCGCCACGGCCACCAGGTCGTCATCGAGCGGAACGCCGGTGTCGGCTCCTCGATCACGGACGCGGAGTACGTCTCCGCGGGCGCCCGGATCCTGGACACCGCCGACGAGGTCTGGGCCACCGCCGACCTCCTCCTGAAGGTCAAGGAGCCGGTCGCCGAGGAGTACCACCGCCTCCGCAAGGACCAGACGCTCTTCACCTACCTGCACCTGGCCGCGTCCAAGGAGTGCACGGACGCGCTCCTGGACTCCGGCACGACCGCCATCGCGTACGAGACCGTCGAGACCGCCAACCGTGCGCTCCCGCTGCTCGCCCCGATGTCCGAGGTCGCGGGCCGCCTGGCCCCGCAGGTCGGCGCCTACCACCTGATGGCCGCCAACGGTGGCCGCGGTGTCCTGCCCGGCGGTGTCCCCGGTGTCGCGGCCGGCAAGGCCGTCGTCATCGGCGGCGGCGTCTCCGGCTGGAACGCCATGCAGATCGCCATCGGCATGGGCTTCCACGTGACCCTGCTCGACAAGGACATCAACAAGCTCAAGGAGGCGGACAAGATCTTCGGCACGAAGATCCAGACCGTCGTCTCCAACGCCTTCGAGCTCGAGAAGGCCTGCCTCGAGGCCGACCTCGTCATCGGCGCCGTCCTCATCCCGGGTGCGAAGGCCCCCAAGCTCGTCACCAACGAGCTCGTGTCGCGCATGAAGCCGGGAAGTGTCCTTGTCGACATCGCGATCGACCAGGGCGGCTGCTTCGAGGACTCGCACCCGACGACGCACGCCGAGCCGACCTTCCCGATCCACAACTCGGTGTTCTACTGCGTCGCCAACATGCCCGGCGCGGTGCCCAACACCTCGACGTACGCGCTGACCAACGCGACGATGCCGTACATCGTCGAGCTGGCGAACCGCGGCTGGGTCGAGGCGCTCCGCCGCGACAAGGCCCTTGCCCTGGGCCTCAACACCCATGACGGCAAGGTCGTTTACAAGGAGGTCGCCGAGTCGCACGGTCTCGAGCACGTCGAGCTGGAGACGCTCCTCGGCTGAACCTGACCGCTTTCGTCAACGAAAGTCGTCAATCTCACGCCAACGGCCGGACCTTGAGAGGGGTCCGGCCGTATGCGTATGTCCGTGGACATGGTCAACTCGCCTTGAACGTAACCCTTTAACCGATTCGCACACCCCGGAATCGTGCCGAAGACACGCCGTGCACCCTTGACATGGGGGCGTTCGATTGCCGACACATCGGGCCGGGTCCGGCGGATTGTGTTGCTGCGGACCGGTGACACGCCATAGAGTCGCCAACCGTCGGCATGGTGCCACGCTGACCTATCGAGAAATTTCCTGGTCACCAAGGAGGTAAGACGACTTGTGAATGAGTCGACATTTGCTCCCGGGGGTGGTCAACCAGGAACCTCTGAGCGGGGCCAAGGACCCGTGGGGCTCGAGGTTGTCGGCTCCGTCGCTGTCCGCACCTTCGCAGCCCGCCAGAACCCCCAGCAGACACAGCCGACGCAACCGACCCAGTCGACCCAGTCGGCATCGTCTGCACCCCAGAGCATGGATGGCCATCACGTGAACGCCATGGCCGGCGACCGGAGTGGCGAGAACACCACCCACACCCAACTCGCCGACTACGAGGAAACGCCCCAGGGGCACTTCTACGACCCTGACGCCGAGTACGAGCCCGATCCCGAGTACGCGGCCACGCTGGCCCCGGACGCGGCCCGTCAGCGCCGTGAGCGCATCGGTCCCACGGGGCGCCCGCTGCCGTACTTCCCGATTCCGGGTCCGCTGACCGATCACGGTCCCGCGAAGATCATCGCGATGTGCAACCAGAAGGGCGGCGTGGGCAAGACGACGTCGACCATCAACCTGGGTGCCGCGCTCGCGGAGTACGGACGCCGGGTCCTGCTGGTCGACTTCGACCCGCAGGGCGCGCTCTCGGTGGGCCTCGGGGTGAACCCGATGGAGCTGGACCTGACGGTCTACAACCTGCTCATGGAGCGGGGCATGTCGGCCGACGAGGTGCTGCTGAAGACGGCGGTCCCGAACATGGACCTGCTGCCCAGCAACATCGACCTGTCGGCCGCCGAAGTGCAGTTGGTGAGCGAGGTCGCGCGCGAGTCCACGCTGCAGCGGGCGCTGAAGCCGCTGATGCAGGACTACGACTACATCGTGATCGACTGTCAGCCCTCGCTCGGCCTGCTCACCGTGAACGCCCTGACGGCGGCTCACAAGGTGATCGTGCCGCTCGAGTGCGAGTTCTTCGCGCTGCGCGGTGTGGCCCTGCTGACGGAGACCATCGAGAAGGTCCAGGAGCGGCTCAACCCCGACCTGGAGCTCGACGGCATCCTGGCCACCATGTACGACTCCCGCACGGTGCACAGCCGTGAGGTGCTCGCGCGGGTGGTCGAGGCCTTCGACGATCACGTGTACCACACGGTGATCGGACGCACGGTCCGCTTCCCGGAGACCACGGTCGCCGGTGAGCCGATCACGACGTACGCATCGAACTCGGTCGGCGCGGCCGCTTATCGCCAGCTCGCCAGGGAGGTGCTCGCCCGGTGTCACGCCGAGTGAGTCTGCCGGGGGCCGACGAACTGTTCCGTACGACCGGGGGGATGGCGCTGCAGTCGTCCTCCCCGCGACGCCAGGCGAACGGCGAGGCGAGGGTGCCCCCGCCCGCGGGCGAGAGCGACGAGGCCGCCGCCGGTGACACCCACGGTGGCGCCGCGGCGGGAGACGGCGGTGACGCCGCCGAACACGGCGCCGCCGACGCGGAGTCGGGTGAATCCCGCAGCCGCTCGGCCGCCGAGGGCGAGAAGGACGGGCGCCGTCCCGCCCAGGGCCAGGAAGGCGCCGCCGCACAGGGCGGCGGCGGCCGGTCCGCGAACTCCTCCTCCACGGCACAGGCGCGGCGGCGCGCACGGGCCGCCAACCGGCGGCCCAGCGGGCGCGAGCGGCACGACGAGAAGATCACCGTGTACGTGTCCGCCGAGGAGCTGATGGACCTCGAGCACGCGCGTCTGGTGCTGCGGGGCGAGCACGGGCTCGCGGTCGACCGCGGGCGCATCGTCCGTGAGGCGGTGGCCGTCGTCCTCGCCGATCTGGAGTCACGCGGGGACGCGAGCATTCTCGTACGACGGCTTCGCGGGCGGTAGCGGTAGCGTTCCCGCCTGATGGCCACGACTGACGACTCCGCACCGCCTGCCCCTCGCCGCGCCCTGGGGCGGGGCCCCGGTGTGGCTCCCGCGGAGCCCGAGCCGGAGCCTCAGCCCGAGCCGTCCCCGGAGCCCGAGCCGTCCCCCGAGCCGGACGACGGGCGGTTCAAGGTCCGGCTCGCCAACTTCGAGGGCCCCTTCGACCTGCTGCTTCAGCTCATCTCGAAGCACAAGATGGACGTCACCGAAGTCGCGCTGTCCACGGTGACCGACGAGTTCATGGCGCACATCCGCGCCATGGGTCCCGACTGGGACCTGGATCAGACCACCGAGTTCCTGGTGGTCGCCGCCACCCTGCTCGACCTCAAGGCGGCCCGCCTGCTGCCCTCCGCGGAGGTCGAGGACGAGGCGGATCTCGCGCTGCTCGAAGCGCGGGACCTGCTCTTCGCACGGCTGCTGCAGTACCGCGCGTACAAACGGATCGCCGACATCTTCAGCGAGCGGCTCGAGGCGGAGGCCCGGCGCTATCCGAGGACCGTCGGCCTTGAGGCCCATCACGCCGAGCTGCTGCCCGAGGTCGTCATCAGCATCGGCGCCGAGGGGTTCGCCGCGCTCGCCGTGAAGGCGATGCAGCCACGGGCGAAGCCCCAGGTGTACGTCGACCACATCCATGCCCCGCTGGTCTCCGTGCAGGAGCAGGCCGGGGTCGTCATGGCCCGGCTCCGGGAGCGGGGCGAGGTCAGCTTCCAGGTGCTCGTCGAGGACGCGGGGGACACCCTCACCGTCGTCGCCCGCTTCCTCGCGCTCCTGGAGCTGTACCGCGAGAAGGCCGTGGAGCTGGACCAGGAGACCGCCCTGGGCGAGCTGATGGTGCGGTGGACCGGCGGGGACGGCGACGGGCAGCCGACGGTGACCGACGAGTTCGACCGCGCCCCGGAGCCGGTGAGTGAGGAGAAGGCCACATGAGCCCCACGAGTGCCGAGAGTCCTGCGGGAGACCTGGCGGGCGCCGTCGCCGATCTGGAGCTGCGGCCCGCCCTGGAGGCCGTCCTCATGGTCGTCGACGAACCGGCCACCGAGGAGCACCTCGCCAAGATCGTCGACCGGCCCCGGCGGCAGGTCGCGGACGCGCTGCGGGAGCTCGCCGACGAGTACACCGTGCAGAAGCGGGGCTTCGAGCTGCGGCTCGTGGCGGGCGGCTGGCGGTTCTACACCCGGCCCGAGTACGCCGCGGCCGTGGAGCGCTTCGTCCTCGACGGGCAGCAGGCGAGGCTCACCCAGGCGGCCCTGGAGACCCTCGCGGTCGTCTCGTACCGCCAGCCGGTCAGCCGTTCCCGGGTCTCGATGGTGCGCGGAGTGAACTGTGACGGCGTGATGCGGACGCTCCTCCAGAGGGGTCTGGTGGAGGAGGCGGGCGCGGAACCCGAAACAGGTGCGATCCTGTATAGGACGACGAACTACTTTCTGGAGCGGATGGGCCTGCGCGGCCTGGACGAGCTCCCGGAGCTCGCGCCCTTCCTCCCCGAGGCTGAGGCGATCGAGGCCGAGACGCTGGAAGGCGTTCCGTCGTTCGACCCGGACGCACCCGATGCGCCGGGTTATGAGTACACCGAGGGCACAGTCGACTAACGGAAATTTGATGCGAAGCAGCAACGGCAGGAACAGCAGCGGAAACAACGGCGGGAGCCGTGGTGGCAACAGCGGCAGCCGTGGCAGCAGCGGTGGGCGCCCGACCGGCGGCGGTCGCGGAGGCGGCGGTGGCCGCCCGACCGGCGGTGGCCGTGGCAGCAGTGGCGGCGGCGGTGGCGGCCGTGACTACCGGGGTTCCGGTAACAGCCCCGACCGGCAGGGACGCGGCGCCGGTGGCGCGCGCGACGACCAGCCGCCGAAGCGGGAGAGCAAGCCCCGTCCCGAGGAGCGCCGCTACGACGTAGGCGGCGACGCCTCCAGGAAGGGCCGCGGCGCGGCAGCGCGCGGTGGCGCCAAGGGCGGCCCCAGGGCGCCCCAGGGCTCGGACCGCGGTACCCGGCGCGGCGCGGGAGCTCCCTCGACGTCCCGCGAGTACGACGCGAGGCAGGAAGAGCGCAACCGCGAGCGTTACGCGGGCAAGCCGAAGGTCAGCCCGCCCAAGACCTTCCCGGGCGCCGAGCAGGAGGGCGAGCGGCTGCAGAAGGTCCTCGCCCGCGCGGGCTACGGCTCGCGCCGTGCCTGCGAGGAGCTGGTCGAGCAGGCGCGCGTCGAGGTCAACGGCGAGATCGTGATGGAGCAGGGCCTGCGGGTCCAGCCGGAGCGCGACGAGATCAAGGTGGACGGCCTGACGGTCGCCACCCAGTCGTACCAGTTCTTCGCGCTGAACAAGCCCGCCGGTGTCGTCTCCACCATGGAGGACACCGAGGGCCGCCAGTGCCTGGGCGACTACGTGACCAACCGCGAGACGCGGCTGTTCCACGTGGGCCGTCTGGACACGGAGACCGAGGGCGTCATCCTGCTCACCAACCACGGTGAGCTGGCCCACCGCCTCACGCACCCGAAGTACGGCGTGAAGAAGGTCTACCTCGCGCACATCGTCGGTCCCATCCCGCGTGACCTGGGCAAGCAGCTCAAGGACGGCATCCAGCTCGAGGACGGGTACGCCCGCGCGGACCACTTCCGCGTCGTCGAGCAGACCGGCAAGAACTACCTCGTCGAGGTGACCCTCCACGAGGGCCGCAAGCACATCGTGCGCCGCATGCTCGCCGAGGCGGGCTTCCCGGTCGACAAGCTGGTGCGGACGTCCTTCGGGCCGATCGCGCTGGGCGACCAGAAGTCGGGCTGGCTGCGCCGGATGTCCAACACCGAGGTCGGCATGCTGATGCAGGAAGTCGACCTCTAGGCGACGGCCCCGGGCTGAGGAGAGGCGGCCGGTTCCCGCGTGTGCGGGGGCCGGCCGCCTTTTCGTGTCTTGCGGGGCGCCACCCCCTCCCTTTATAGTCGAGCTGACTATAAAGGGAGGGGGTCGAAACCATGCAGGGCTACGACAAGTACGCCTTCGAGCCGTTCGCCGTCACCGTCGACCTCGCCGTCTTCACCGTCCGCGTCGGCCGCCTGCACGTGCTGCTCGTCGAGCGCGGCCAGGAGCCGTACGCGGGCCGCTGGGCACTGCCCGGCGGATTCGTGCTGCCCGAGGAGTCCGCCGAGAGCGCGGCGGGACGCGAGCTCGCCGAGGAGACCGGCCTCACCGACAGCGCAGGGCTCCACCTGGAGCAGCTGCGCACCTACAGCGAACCGGACCGCGATCCGCGGATGCGCGTCGTCTCGGTCGCCTTCGCGGCGCTCGTCCCCGATCCGCCCGCCGTGCGCGCGGGCAGCGACGCGGCTCGCGCGCAGTGGCTGCCGTACGGCAGCCAGGGGCCGCTCGCCTTCGACCACGACCGGATCCTGGCCGACGCCCACGACCGCGTCTGCGCCAAGTTCGAGTACACCGGCCTGGCCACGGCCTTCTGCCCGCCCGAGTTCACGCTCGGCGAGCTGCGGCAGGTCTACGAGACGGTGTGGGCCGCCGAGCTCGACCCGGCCAACTTCCGGCGCAAGGTGCTCGGCACCTCCGGCTTCGTCGAGGCGATCCCCGGTGCCGCGCGCCTGACGGGGGGACGCGGCAAACCGGCGGCCCTGTACCGCGCCGGTCCCGCCACCTCCCTGCACCCGCCCCTGCTCCGCCCCTCGGTCGTCCCCGCGGAACCCGCGGAATCCTCGGAAGGAAAGCCCTCATGAAGCGTGCCGCCACCGGATCCCTCATAGGCCTGGCCCTGGGGGACGCGCTCGGCTTCCCGACCGAGTTCAACGACGTGCCGTCGATCCTCGCCAAGTGCGGGCCCTGGCGGGAGATGGAGCTGCCGAGGCCCGCGATCGTCACGGACGACACGCAGATGACGCTGGCGCTCGCGCGCGGGCTGCGGGCCGCCATGGACCGTGGGCCGCTCGGGCCGAAGAGGATGGAGCGGCCGGTACGCGAGGAGTTCGTGGAGTGGTACCAGTCGCCGGAGAACAACCGCGCGCCCGGCAACACCTGCCTGGAGGCCTGCTACCTCCTCAGGACCGGCAAGCCGTGGGAGGAGGCGAGCCAGGTGCACTCCAAGGGCTGCGGCGCCAACATGCGGGTCGCGCCCCTCGGCTTCGTCCCCGGCCTGAGCGACGAACAGCGGGCGGGCGCCGCCCAGTTGCAGTCCGCGCTCACGCACGGCCACCCGACGGCGCTCGCCGCCTCCGACCTGACCGCCCACGCCGTGCGGCTGCTCGCGGAGGGGGCCGAGCTCACGGGGCTCGTGGGGCTGCTGCGCTCCTACGCGTACGAGAACCGCGAGACGTACCACCACCGCTGGCTCGGTGACCTGTGGACGCGCGGTGGGGCACCGACCCCGGGGGTCTTCATCGCCGAGGGCTGGGACGAGTGTCTCGCCGTCCTGGAGCGCCTGGAGTCCGCACTGCGCGGCGCCAACCCGGAGACCGACCCCTGCCTGGCCACCGGCGCGGGCTGGATCGCCGAAGAGGCCCTCGCCACCGGTCTGCTCTGCTTCCTGATGTTCCCCGACGAGCCCCTCACCGCCCTGCGCCGAGCAGCCTGCACCTCGGGCGACTCCGACTCGATCGCCTGCCTGGCCGGTGCCTTCGCCGGGGCCCACCTGGGCGCGGACGCCTGGCCCGCCGAGTGGGCCGGGCGGATCGAGTACCGCGACGAGCTGCTCGAACTCGGGGCGCTGTGGGACGGGGACGCCTAGGCCGCGGCCGCCCAATCCCGTCGTACACGGAACAGGAAGTCCTCGATCCGGCGGCGGTCCGGCCCGGCGGGGAGCGGGGTGCGGGTGGCTGCCTCGTCCGCTTCCGCCGCGAGGCGGTTCATCCAGGACTCGACGTCCTGCCAGGACACCTCGCCGCGCTTGACCGCCAGCAGGGGCTCGCGCTGGTCGCCGACGTCGATCGTCAGGCTGCCGGTGCGCAGCAGGTCGCGGCAGCTCGTCAGGAGGCGCAGGAGGTGCATGGCGTGCTTCCAGCGGGGGGCGCCGTGCAGGCGTACGTCCGCTTCCAGCTTCTTGTGCTGGCCGAGTGCGTAGCGGCCGAAGGTGGTGTGGACCTGGCGGGACAGAAAGGCGTCGCGCAGGGCCAGGAGTTCACGGCCGGTGTCCGTGAGCTGCTCCACGAGGGGGGAGTGCAGGCACTCCAGGATGTTCGGGTTGGCGCGCAGGGCCAGCTCGCAGAAGCGTTCGAGCTCCCAGCTGAACTGCTCGTCCGCCGGGCCGTCCACGTGCGTGGGCGGCTTCTCGAAGTGCCAGAAGAGCGGCGTGGGGGCCAGGAAGACGCCCCTGCGGTCGGTGTCGCTGCCGTCCGTGGCCAGGCCGAAGGCGCGCGAGCCCATCACACAGGCGTAGACGGTGTGGTCGCGTACGAGGTCCAGGTCCGTGGGGCGGTGCATGCGGGGAGCGTACGGGGGCGGGCTAGCCGAGCGTGATCGAATTTCCGGTGACGTCGATGTTCTGCGGGGGCAGCGGGCGCGGCGCGGGGCCGTCCGCCACCGAGGCGTCCGCCACCCGGTACTTGCTGCCGTGGCAGGGGCAGTTGATCGTGCCGCCCTCGACCGCGCCGACCGTGCAGCCCGAGTGGGTGCAGACCGCGGAGAAGGCCTTGAATTCACCCTTCTCCGGCTGGGTCACGACCACCTTCTTGTCCTTGAAGATCTTCCCGCCGCCGACCGGGATGTCGGACGTCTTGGCCAGCTCCTCGGCCTTGGGCGGCGGCTGCTTCTTCCCGCTCTTCCCGCCGGACTTCGACGGCGCTGCCGAGCTGGTCTCCGACTTCGGCGGCTCCTCCGGCTGCGCGCCCTCGTCCCCGTACTTGCTGCACCCGGCGGTCAGCGCGACCGCGCCGCCCGCGGCGATGACCGTGCGCCGTGAGGGCGGTGCCCCGCTCATGTCGTCACCCCGAACGTACGGAAGAACCACAGCGCCGACGTCAGCCAGACCACCGTGAGGACCACGAAGAGCAGGCCGCCGACCACCGGAAGCAGCCAGCCGGGCAGCTTCTCCGCGCGGAGCAGCAGCATCTTGGCGCTGAACGCGCCGAAGAAGAAGCAGCCGAGCAGCGAGTGCCACATCACCCGGGACGAGTACGTCTGGTAGCCGAGCGCGTAGAGGCAGTGCACCGCCACCGGGACCGCCGTCAGGAACGCGATCCGGCCCGACCAGCGGTGCAGCGCCGACGACCAGGACGGGCCCGGCAGGCGTCCGTACACCATGAACGCCGAGACGACCTGGACCAGCGCGAAGGCGAACGCCGTCGTGCCGAGCCAGGCCTTGACCGCGCTCGTGCTGCTGAACCCGGCGAGGTTGAAGGCCGTGCCCTGTGGGTCGTGCGTCCTGCCGTACACCCCGAGGCCGATCGCGACCGCGGCGGCGACCAGGGCGGGGACGAGATAGCGGGCCGGGTGCGGGCGGCGGTGGCCGCCCATGCCCGGAGGCGGGCCGAATCCGCCCTGTGTCGCGGCGTTCGGATCGACGCTCATGGCGGCTCCCTGGTCGGGGCGGAGCGGGTCAGGGGACGACGGGGCGGGCGGTGATGCGGGCGCCGTCGACCGTGACGGCGCCGGTCTCGGGGTCGAGCCGCGGTGCCTTCCGCGGCTTGTCGTCGCGCTTGACGATGCCGACCTGCCGCCCGTCGGGCAGGACGATCCAGCCGCCGTCGATCTTCGCGCCGCGCACCTCGGTGGTCGCGCGGTAGAGCCCGGACGGCTTCTTGGCCCTGGCGGCGGTGAAGTCCCGCGGCTGCTTGCCGACCTCGACCTTGCCGGTGACCGCGTTGCCGGCGAGGGTGCCGTCCAGCTTCGCGCCGTGCTTGCCGGTGAGACGCATGGAGCCGTCGTCCTCGACGTTGCCCTTCAGCCAGGACTCCGCGTCACGGCCGTTGCAGTAGTACGCGATGGCCTTGTCGTCGCGGATCGAAATGGAGACGGCGGCGGCGTCGTTGGCCGTGCGGCCCGCGTACTCGGATTTCCCGGCCGGTTTCTTCGACGGGCTCTTCGACGGGCTCTTGGTGGGGCTCTTGGTGGGCGTGGGGGACGGGGTGTCGTTGGTGGACTTCGAGGCGGAGGGGGCCGGTGGCGCGCCGCCGGGCGAGTCCCCTCCGTACGACGAATTGCCCGTCCCTGTGGTCGCGTTGAGCGACAGCATGAACAGGGCGAGCAGCAGCCCCCCGAGAAGCGTGTAGAGCGGGCCTGAGCGCTTCATGCGGCCTCCCCCGAGGCGTGGGCCTTGCCGGCCCCTCCATGCAAGCGGACCTGTGCCCCCGGCGTCCATAGTTGAACGCCCACCAATCGGGCCAAGTGGCGACAGAGGGCGATTCGGGTGACATTGGCAGGGTCTGAGGTCCGTGCCCCTTCGAGGCGCCGACCCGGCCCCTCACTCGAAAGGCGTGACCATGGCGGGTAACGATCTGGGAAGCCTCCTCGGCGGTCTCCTCGGCGGCGGCCAGGGGGGCCGGGGCGGCGCCGGTGGCTCCGGCGGCGGCAACGTCCTCGGCTCGCTGCTCGGCGGCCTGCTGGGCGGCGGCGCGGGCGGCACAGGCGGCGGCGGTCAGGGCGGCTCCGGCGGCGGCAACCCGTTGGGCGGCCTGATGGACATGATCACGAAGTCGGGCCTGGTCAGCCAGGACCAGCTGGACTCCTGGGTCGGCAAGGGCGACAACCAGCCGCTGAGCCCGGACCAGGTCAAGCAGGCCGTCCCCGACGAGACCCTGGACAAGGTGGCCACCGACGCGGGCGTCAGCCGTGACGAGGCCGCCGACCAGATCGCGCGGCAGCTCCCGCAGGCCGTCGACAAGCTGACCCCCGAGGGGCAGGTCCCGACGGGCTCGCTGGAGGACATCATCAGGGAGCAGAAGCTCTGATCCCACCCGGGCTCCCACCCCGGTGAGGCCCGCGGCGTCCGTCTCGGCAGGCGGGCGCCGCGCACTCGTCCCCGGGGCCCTGACTACCCTTGTCGGTACAGCAGTCATACGTACGCGAGCGAGGAGCAGCACTGTGGCGGTACGAGCGGTCCGGGGCGCCGTCCAACTGGAGCGGGACACCGCCGACCACATGGACGAGCAGGTCAGCGAGCTGCTCACCGCCATCCTCGAGCGGAACGAGCTGACCCAGGACGACCTGATCAGCATCTGGTTCACCGCGACGCCCGATCTGCACAGCGACTTCCCCGCCGCGGCCGCGCGCAGGCTCGGCATCGTGGACGTCCCGCTGATCTGCGCGCAGGAGCTGCAGATCGAGGGCGCCATGCCGCGGGTCGTCCGCGTCCTCGCGCACATAGAGTCCCCCCGGCCCCGCGCCGAGATCACGCACGTCTACCTGGGCGCCGCGGCCACCCTGCGCAAGGACATCGCCCAGTGAGAACCGCTCTCGTCATCGGCACCGGCCTGATCGGCACCTCCGCCGCCCTCGCCCTCGTCTCGCGCGGCGTGACCGTGCACCTAGCCGACCACGATCCCGGGCAGGCCCGCACGGCAGCCGCGCTCGGCGCCGGCACCGACGAGATGCCCGAGCGCCGGGTCGACCTGTGCGTCGTCGCCGTGCCCCCCGCGCACGTCGCGGCGACCCTGGCCGACGTCATGCGGCGCGACGTGGCCCGCGGCTACCTCGACGTGGCGAGCGTCAAGGGCGGCCCGCGCAGGGAGCTCGAAGCGCTCGGCGTCGACCTCACCCCGTACATCGGCACGCACCCCATGTCGGGCCGTGAGCGCAGCGGCCCGCTGGCCGCCACCGCCGACCTCTTCGAGGGGCGGCCCTGGGTCCTCACGCCGACCCGCGACGCCGACACCGAGGTCCTCAACCTCGCCCTTGAGCTCGTCGCCCTCTGCCGTGCCGTGCCGGTCGTCATGGACGCCGACGCGCACGACCGCGCGGTCGCGCTCGTCTCGCACATGCCGCACCTGGTCTCCAGCATGGTCGCCGCCCGCCTCGAGAACGCCGAGGAGACAGCGGTGCGGCTGTGCGGGCAGGGCATCCGTGACGTCACGCGCATCGCCGCGTCGGACCCGCGGATGTGGATCGACATCCTGTCGGCCAACCCCGGCCCCGTAGCCGATCTGCTGTCCGCCGTCGCCACCGATCTCGACGAGACGGTGACCGCGCTGCGGGCGCTGCAGTCGGCGGACGAGGCGAAGCGCAGCGAGGGCGCCGCGGGCGTCGAGAGCGTGCTGCGGCGCGGGAACGCGGGACAGGTCCGGGTACCCGGCAAGCACGGCGCCGCGCCGGCCGCGTACGAGGTCGTCGCGGTGCTCATCGACGACCAGCCGGGACAGCTGGCCAGGATCTTCGCCGACGCGGACCGTGCCGGGGTGAACATCGAGGACGTCCGCATCGAGCACGCGACGGGGCAGCAGGCGGGCCTCGTGCAGCTCCTGGTGGAGCCGAAGGCGGTCCCGATACTCGCCGCGGCGCTGCGCGAGCGGGGCTGGTCCATCCGGCAGTGACCCGGGCCGGCCGGCCGCGGGGCGACCGGGCGGGGGCGGGCGGGACAGGGGTCGCCCCCCGGGCAGTAAGAGGCGGCCACGGGAGCCAGTAACCTTATGCAGGGCAAGAATGCCGCCCTGCTCTCGCCCCGTGCACACAGAAAGGTGCCCGCACCCCGTGGAAACCGTGGAAACCGCCCCGGCATCAGTGATCGTCGCCATCGACGGGCCCTCCGGCACGGGCAAGTCGAGCACCTCGAAGGCCGTCGCCGCCCAGCTCGGCCTCAGCTACCTCGACACCGGCGCCCAGTACCGTGCGATCACCTGGTGGATGGTGCACAACGGCATCGAGCTGAGCGACCCGACCGCCATCGCCGATGTCGCGGGCAAGCCCGAGATCATCTCCGGCATCGACCCGCTCGCCCCGACCATCACGGTCGACGGCACGGACGTCGCGGGGCCGATCCGTACGACCGAGGTCACCTCGAAGGTCAGCGCCGTCAGCGCCGTCCCCGAGGTGCGCGCCCGCATCACGGAGCTGCAGCGCACCATCGCCGCCTCCACCGAGAAGGGCATCGTCGTCGAGGGGCGTGACATCGGTACGACCGTCCTGCCCGACGCCGACCTGAAGATCTTCCTCACGGCTTCGCCCGAGGCCCGCGCCGCCCGCCGCAGCGGCGAGCTCAAGGGTGCCGACGTCGCCGCCACGCGTGAGGCGCTCATCAAGCGGGACACGGCCGACTCGAGCCGCAAGACGTCCCCGCTGGCCAAGGCCGACGACGCCGTCGAGGTGGACACCACCGAGCTCACGCTGCAGCAGGTCATCGAGTGCGTCGTCACCCTCGTCGAGGAGAAGCGGGCAGCGAAGTGACCGCGGCGCCGTCGGAACGGGGTGCGGAGGTCGGCCGCCGCATCGGCGTCGGCCTCATGTACGGCCTGTGGAAGCCCCGCGTCCTCGGCGCCTGGAAGGTCCCCGCGACCGGCCCGGTGATCCTGGCCGTGAACCACTCCCACAACGTCGACGGCCCGATGGTGATGGGGACGGCCCCCAGGCCGACGCACTTCCTCATCAAGAAGGAAGCGTTCATAGGCCCCCTGGACCGTTTCCTGCAGGGCATCGGGCAGGTCAAGGTGGACCGTGAGATCGCCGACCGCACGGCGATCACCCGGGCCCTCGGCGTGCTCGACCACGGCGGCGTCCTCGGGATCTTCCCCGAGGGCACCCGGGGCGAGGGCGACTTCGCCTCGCTGCGCGCCGGCCTCGCGTACTTCGCCGTGCGGAGCGGGGCGCCGATCGTCCCGGTCGCGGTCCTGGGAAGCACGGAGAAGCGCGGACGGTTGTTGAAGGGGCTGCCCCCGCTGCGCAGCAGGGTCGACGTCATCTTCGGTGACCCCTTCGAAGCGGGCGACGACAGCGGACGGCGTACGCGCAAGGCGCTGGACGAGGCGACCGTGCGCATCCAGCAGCGGCTCACCGCGCACCTGGCGGACGCCAGGCGCCTGACCGGGCGCTGAGCGAGACTTTCAGTAGTGGACCCCTCCGAGGCGGTCCACCGATCACGAATACGACAGAGGTACGGACTTCATGAACGACCAGATCCAGCCCGAAGGCTCGGCTGAACACGAGCACGGGGCGCTTGGCGATGCCGAGTACGCGGAGTTCATGGAGCTCGCCGCGGAAGAGGGCTTCGACGCCGAGGAAGTCGAGGGCGCCATCGGCGAGGCGGGCCACGGCCCGCTGCCCGCCCTCGCCGTCATCGGCCGCCCGAACGTCGGCAAGTCGACCCTCGTCAACCGCATCATCGGCCGCCGCGAGGCCGTCGTCGAGGACCGCCCCGGCGTGACCCGCGACCGCGTGACGTACGAGGCCGAGTGGGCGGGCCGCCGCTTCAAGCTCGTCGACACCGGCGGCTGGGAGCAGGACGTCCTCGGCATCGACGCGTCCGTGGCCGCCCAGGCCGAGTACGCGATCGAGGCCGCCGACGCGGTCGTCTTCGTCGTGGACGCCACGGTCGGCGCCACCGACACGGACGAAGCCGTCGTGCGCCTTCTGCGCAAGTCCGGCAAGCCCGTCGTGCTGTGCGCCAACAAGGTCGACGGCCAGTCCGGCGAGGCCGACGCCACCGCCCTGTGGGCGCTCGGCCTCGGTGAGCCGCACCCCGTCTCCGCGCTGCACGGCCGCGGCACCGGCGACATGCTGGACGCCGTCCTGGACGCGCTGCCCGAGGCGCCCGCCCAGTCCTTCGGCACCGGCATCGGCGGCCCCCGCCGCATCGCGCTCATCGGTCGCCCGAACGTCGGCAAGTCGTCGCTGCTCAACAAGGTGGCGAACGAGAACCGCGTGGTCGTCAACGAGATCGCGGGCACCACCCGTGACCCGGTCGACGAGCTCATCGAGCTGGGCGGCATCGTCTGGAAGTTCGTGGACACCGCGGGCATCCGCAAGCGCGTCCACCTCCAGCAGGGTGCCGACTACTACGCCTCGCTGCGTACCGCCGCCGCCGTCGAGAAGGCGGAGGTCGCGGTCATCCTGATCGATGCCAGCGAGTCGATCAGCGTCCAGGACCAGCGCATCGTCACGATGGCCGTCGAGGCGGGCCGCGCCATCGTCGTCGCGTACAACAAGTGGGACACCCTCGACGAGGAGCGCCGCTACTACCTGGAGCGGGAGATCGAGACCGAGCTCCTCCAGGTCGCCTGGGCCCCCCGCGTCAACGTCTCCGCCGAGACCGGCCGCCACATGGAGAAGCTCGTCCCGGCGATCGAGGCGGCCATCGCGGGCTGGGAGACGCGCGTCCCGACCGGCAGGCTCAACGCTTTCCTCGGTGAGCTCGTGGCCTCGCACCCGCACCCGATCCGCGGTGGCAAGCAGCCCCGCATCCTCTTCGGCACGCAGGCGGGCACGAAGCCGCCGCGGTTCGTGCTCTTCTCCTCCGGCTTCATCGAGCACGGCTACCGCCGCTTCGTGGAGCGCAGGCTCCGTGAGGAGTTCGGCTTCGAGGGCACGCCGATCCACATCTCGGTGCGGGTGCGCGAGAAGCGCGGCCGCAAGAAGTAGGCACGGATGGACCAAGGGGCCGGGCCCCGCCTTCTTGACGAAGGCGGGGCCCGGCCCCTTGACGGTGGTGCCTCAGAATCCCCTGCGCGGCCCCGGCGGCAGCGCCGCCGGGAACTGCTGGTGCACCGTGCCGTGCTGCTCGTGCCCGTAACGGGTGACGTGCAGCTGGCTGAAGGTGTTGTGCCGGGGGTCGAGCCGGTCACCGACGCGGTGCATGCCGTACGGCGCGCTGCCGAACGACGTGAAGCCCAGATCCTCCTCGCCGGTCCGGTCTCCCGGAAGGGCCTTGAACGACCTGCGGTACTCCGAGTAGAGCGCGTCGTAGATCGGTGTGGCCGAGTGGTCGCCCCCCGTGTCCTGCGCCGAGCGCATGGAGGGAATGGGGGCCTGGTACGCCGGCCGGGGGCGGGAGGGGTCGTATGTGTGCACGTATGTGCCAACGACCCCGTGGTCGTACGGATGCGGGGGCCGCGCCGCTTTCACGGGGCGCCCGGAGCGTGACCGGCGCGGCCGGGGCTCGGGGCGTGAGAGCGGCGCGGCCCGCACGGGCTCAGGTGCCCGCGAGCGGCATCGACGCCGCGACGAGGCGGCCGTGGGTCGCCGCCTTGTCCAGGGCGCCGCGCAGCAGGTCCTCGCGGGGCTGGCGGCCGATGGAGCCGACCGGCGCCGCGAACAGGAGTACGCTCTGGAGCTTGTTCGCCGCCGAGCGCCAGTCCTCGGTGACCTGGAGCGGGTGGTGGGCCTGCCACCAGGCGACGGGGGAGCCGCCGCCTGCCGCGGGCTGGAGCACCGCGTGCAGCTGGCCCGCGGCGAGCAGCACCGACCAGCCGTGCAGCACGGGGGGTACGACGTCCAGCGAGGCCGCCGGCGTGAAGCCCTGCTCCACCAGGAGCTGCAGGAAGTCGTCGCCGCCGCCGGGGGCGGACCCCGGGCGCGCGATGGCGCCGGTCGGCTCGACCACGAGGGCGGGCCGCAGCTCGCCCTCGATGAGGACGAGACCGCTGGTCACGCCGAGGACCGCCTGGTCGGGCACGCCTTCGCCACCGGATCCCGCGACACCGGCGAGGCCGGTGCCGTCCTCACCGGTGATGGAGCGCACGGCACCCTGCAGCTGCTCCTCGGAGACCTGGACGATCTGGGAGGGCAGGCAGGTGGCGTGGGCGAAGGCGAGCACGGCGGTCTCGTCGCCGATGAACAGGACCGTGCTGGTGCGTTCCTGTTCCGTGTCGCCGGGGGTACGGCAGGACGTGCAGTCGTAACTGCCCGGGGCGTTCTCTCCGGCGAGCAGCCGGTCGGCTTCTTCGTCGCCGATCTCGGCGCGTACGTCGTCGCCGACGTCGAGCATGCGCGGCACGGGGGGCTCCTCGGAATCGTTGAGTGCGGACCGGGGGTGCCCGGCTCATAAGAAGACAACGGGCGATCAGTGGCGCAGGTCACGCGCGAAGGCGAACGGAATCGAACCATCCGCAGCGGAGGGTGAGTTGCCCGGCGGAATCCGTCACTCCGCGCCAACGGCTTCTGCGTGCAGGCAAGTTGGGTCGGTGAGGTGGGTCACAGATCACCATGGCGACAGGTCGACAAATGCTGAAATCAGGGAATTAAGTGGCTGGCTTGAATTGGCCGATACCGGGGGTAACGGCTAACTGGCCTGGAATGACAAGGAGTTGGTTGATATCGGGGCGAGCAGGCGCCTAGATTCCACCGCCGTGTGCAGCGAGCACCGCTCGGGCACGTCCGCCGGCCGCACCAGGCAGCCAGCTCAAGCACCACGGCACGCATGTGCCGAACTCCGGCGGACGGGGTGAGCGGACCTCCGGCGTCAGACGCGCGAGGAGGTCCGGGACACCTGGGGGACCCCGGGTTCTTCGAGAGGGATATTCATGTCCGCACGTCCCAAGTGCGTTCGCAGGACAGCAGTGATCGGCGGAGCGGCGTTGCTCGCCCCGCTGGGACTGCTCACCGCCACCGGCCAGGCGTCGGCGGCGGACGGCGGAGTGTGGGATCGCATCGCCCAGTGCGAGAGCGGCGGAAACTGGCGCGTCAACACCGGGAACGGCTACTACGGAGGACTGCAGTTCTCCGCCGGTACCTGGCGCGCGTACGGCGGGGGCGCCTATGCGGCGACCGCCGACAAGGCGTCCAAGGCGCAGCAGATCGCTGTCGCCTCGAAGGTCCAGCGAGCCCAGGGATGGGGCGCTTGGCCCAGCTGCTCGGCGCGAGCCGGTGCGTCCGGCAGTGCGCCGGGGGCGGCAGCCGCTCCAGCGGCCCCCAAGGCGGCCAAGGCTCCCCAGGCCCCCAAGGCCCGGCAGCAGCCCGCCGGGCCGCGGACGCGGACGCCGAGTCACGCGAACCGGGGATCCGGGCGCGGTGACTACACCGTTCGGCAGGGGGACACCCTCGGCCGGATCGCTGCCGCGCACGGCGTGAGCTGGCAGCAGGTGTACTCCGCCAACAAGGCGGTCATCGGCGGGAATCCGAACGTGATCCTGCCCGGGCAGCGGCTCGACCTCTGAGCCCCGGCCGCCCAGGGGCGCGGTCCCGCCCGGTCGCCCGACCGGGTGGGGCCGCGCCCGCGGCGGCGCGGCACGGCTCCGCGCCGCGGTGGCGCTGCCTAGCGTGGGCGGATGTATCCGATGCCGATCAAGAGTCTCCGGTCGTCGTGGCCCGCTGGTCTGGTCATCGCCGCCGTCTCCTCGCTGCTGCTCCCCGTGACCGCGTACGCGGCTCCGACGCCGCCACGGCCCCTGCCGGGGTCCGCTGCCGCCGCGTACGACTGCTCCCGTACCGACGGGCCGTGGAACTGCCTCGCGGAGTGCGAGAGCACGGGCCGGTGGCACGTGAACACGGGGAACGGCTTCTACGGAGGGCTTCAGTTCAAGCAGTCCACCTGGGAGGAGTTCGGCGGGCTCAAGTACGCGCGGCGCGCCGACCTCGCCACCAAGGCGGAGCAGATCAAGGTCGCCGAGGAGGTGCTGCGGGTCCAGGGCTGGAAGGCCTGGCCCGTGTGCTCCAAGAAGATCCCCAGGGAGATCCGCGAGGGCTGGGGCACCGTGCATGTCGTCAAGGCGGGGGAGACGCTCAGTTCCATCGCCCGCCGTTATGACGTGAAGGGCGGATGGCAAGCCCTGTATCGAGCCAATCGCAAGGAGGTCGGGAGCCGTCCCGACCGGCTGTCGGTCGGCACGAAGCTGGTCATCCCGAAGAAGGGGGCGAAGGTGGCCGGGCCGGCGGGGGCGGCGAAGCCTGCTAAGCCTGCTAAGCAGTCGAAGCCTGGGGAGTCGGGTAAGCCTGCCGAGCCCGCGAAGCCGTCGAAGCCATCCAAGCCGTCCAAGCCGTCGAAGTCGACTGAGCCTGGCGCGTCGGCCAAGCCTGCGGAGTCGGGTAAGCCCGCTGAACCTGGAGCGTCGGCTGGGCCTGTTGAGCCTGGGGAGTCCGCTGGGGCTGCTGAGTCGGTCAAGCCTGATGTGTCGGCCAAGCCCGTGGAGTCGGCTGGGCCTGTTAAGCCTGTTAAGCCTGTCGAGTCGGCCAAGGCCGGTGAGTCGGTCAGGCCGACGGCCTCGGGCGGCTGACTTCTGTTGCCTCGCCGCTGAACACGACCGCGCCACGGCGCAGTTCGTGCACCACCACTGCCGTCCGGCCCGCGTGTTCGCGCAGGCCGGGCGGCAGCCGTTGTTCCGCCGTCATGACGCAGGTGCCCGGGCCGCGCGTGCTCAGGGCGATGAGGAGGTCGTACGTTCGGGACGCGACGGCGGGGGACATGCCCTGGGTGGGCTCGTCGATCAGGATCACCCGGGCGTCGGAGGCCAGGAGTGCGCGGGAGAGGGCGAGCATGCGTTGTTCGCCGCCGGAGAGGGTGCCCGCGGGGCGGGGGAGGAGCGGGCGCAGCTCGGGGTACGCGGCCAGGGCCGGGGCGATGTCGGCCTTGTCGCCGGGGCCGGAGAGGCCGAGGTTCTCGGTGACGGTGAGGTGGCCGAACACCGCTTGTCCGTCCGGTACGAAGCACAGGCCGCGCCGGGCGCGGGCGTGAGCGGTGAGCCGGGTGACGTCCGTGCCGTCCCAGGTGACGGTGCCGGTGGTGAGAGGGACCGTGCCGGCGAGGGCGCGCAGCGCGGTGGTGCGGCCCGAGCCGTTGCGGCCCAGGAGGACGGTGAGGCCCGGGGACGGGGCGGCGATGCTCACGCCGTGCAGGGCTTCGAGGGGGCCGTAGCGGACGCGGGCCTCGCGGAGTTCGATGCCGGTCCTCATGGGGTCGCCCTGGGGAGGACTTCGGCCGGTGGGCCCGACGTGACGATGCGGCCTGCTGCCATGACGTGCACGGTGTCGGCCAGGTCGGCCACCAGGTCGATGTCGTGCTCGACGACCAGGAGGGCCATGCCGTCGGCGGCCAGGGCGCGCAGGACGCGGGCCAGCGCGGCCACTTCGGCGGTGTCCAGGCCTGCTGCCGGTTCGTCCAGGAGGAGCGTGTGGGGGTGGCCTGCGAGGGCTCGGGCCAGTTCTACGCGTCTGAGAGTGCCGGTGGGGAGGTCCGCGGCGGGGTGGTGGCGGGTGGTGTCGTGGTGGAGGGACAGGAGGCGGAGCGCTTGGGCGGTGGCTTGGGGGCTCCGGGGCCCGCCGGCCTGCTCAGCGCCCACTCGGACGTTCTCCGCGATGGTCAGGGACGGGAACACCGCCAGTTGCTGGAACGTGCGGGCCACGCCCAGGCGGGTGCGGGCGTGGGCGGGGGTGCGGGTGATGTCCTGGCCGTCGAGGGTGATGCGGCCGGCGTCGGGGCGGAGGGTGCCGGCCAGGCAGTGGAAGAGGGTGCTTTTGCCCGCGCCGTTGGGTCCTACTACTGCGGTGATGTGGCCCGGGGGTATGCAGAGGTCGACGCTGTCGAGAGCCGTGAAACCGTCGTAGGTGGCGGTGATGTGGTGAGCCGTGAGAGGTAGCGGGACGTCGCGACGGGCTCGGCTCGGGGCCGGGCCCGCCTCGGTACGGTCCGGTGGCCGCGGGACTGCCGCACCCCCGAGGCCCCGCGAACCACGCTCCGAGCGACCCTCCCGAACCACCCCATCGTCCCGCCCCGACGCCTGCACCCCGGCACCACTTTCCCGCTCCCCGTCGCGTCCCGGCCCCCTGCCGGGCAATGGGACGGACCTCACCCACCGACCGAGCCACGGGAGGGGACCCTCCTGCCCGCTGCGGGGCGATCGGGTGGGGTCCGCCCGCCAGCGAAGCCATGGGACGGGATTTGCCCGTCGGTTGAGGGGCGATCGGATGGGCCCCGGCCGCCAGCGAAGCCATCGGGCGGCACCTGCCTGCCCGCTGCGAGGGGATCGGGTGGGGCTCGCCTGCCGACCGAGCTCTGGAATACGGCCCGTCCGCCCGCTGCGGGGTGATCGGTTGGGGTCTGTCCGCCGGCCAAGCCCTGAAATAGGGCCTGCCTGTCCGCTGCGGGGCGATTGGGTGGGGCTTGCCCGGCCACGAAGCCGTCGGAGGGGACTCGCTCGCCCGTTGCCTGGCCATCGGACAGGGCCCGTCCGCCGACCAAGCCAGCGGGCAGGACCTGCCCCTCCGCTGCCGGGCAATCGGGTGGGTGGGTGGGAGAGGTTGTTCGTGGAGGTGGACGTGGAGGTGGAGGTGCGGGGGGCCGGGGGGATGGGGAGCAGGGCTGTGGCGGCTCGGGTGGCCAAGGGGGTCAAGAAGCGGCGGCGGTGGTTCCAGTTGGCGGTAGCCGGGACGCGGCCCACCAGGACCGCGAGGACACCGATCACCGCGGCGGCCACCCCGCCCCGGGCCCCCGCGTCCAGGCCCACAAGGAGCGCCGCCGCCACCAGCGCCCCCAGCAGGCTGTCCGCGCCGAGGACCACCACCGCCGCGAACCAGAGGAGCCCGCGCACGGGGTCGTACGCGGCGGGGTCGAAGGCCCGTAGACCCATGCCCAGCATCCCGCCCCCCAGGGCGGCCAGCGCCGCACCGGCCACGAAGGCCGTGAGCTTCAGGGTGCGGACGGGGACGCCCGCGGCCGCCGCCCCCGCCTCGTGGTCCCGCATCGCGGCCAGCGCGCGCCCCGTACGGCCCCGCCGCATGCTGAGCGCGAAGAGCAACGCCGCGGCGAGCAGGACCAGTTCGAGGACGTAGTACGCGCGGTCGCTGTCGAAGCCCGCCGGACGGTCCAGGGCGAGGCCCGACGTCGCGTACGGCTGGGCGAAGACGAAGCGGCTGACGCCGACGCCCACCGCGAACGTCGCCAGGGCGAGCGCGAGGCCCCGGCGGGTGATCGCGGGCCAGCCGGTGAGGAGACCGAGGGGGGCCACCAGGAGGACGGCCACGGCCAGGGCGGGCAGGTGGGGGAGTGGGGGCAGGCCCGGAAAGCGGCCCGCCGCCAGGAGTGCGGTGAAGAGGGCGCCCAGACCCGCGTACGCCGCCTGGCCGAGGGAGATCTGGCCGCCCCGGCCGGTGACGATCACCAGCGAGAGCAGGATCACCGCAAGGGCCGGGACCTGGACGGACGTGGTGAGGTCCGAGCCCGCGAAGCCCAGCGGGATGAGGAAGAGGACCGCCGCCACGATCCACGCCCCCGGTGGCGTCGGGACGCGCGCGGTCGCCGTGCGCGGGAGCGTGTTCCGCGAACCGAGGCCCGGCAGCGCGAGGGCCGCGACGAGGAGGGCCACCACGAACAGGTTCGCGCCCAGGGACTGGAGGAGCTCTTCCGCCCAGCCGGAAGGATGCAGGCGGGTCAACTGGCTCTGGGCCACGCCGAGTCCGAGGGCCACCGATATCGCGATGAACAGGCTGCGCATACGGGCCGCCACCGCGACCGCCATCACCTCCATGACCAGCAGCGGCATGCCGTAGGGGTCCAGGCGTACGAAGGGGGCGAGCAGGGTGCCGGTGAGGCCCGCCGTGAAGGCGCCGAACGCCCAGCCCGTCGAGGCGACCCGGTCCGCGTCGATACCGCTGAGGACCGCGAGGGGGCGGTTGTCGACCACGGCCCGCAGCTCGCCGCCGAAGCGGGTCCACCGGGTCACGGCCCAGACCGTCGCGGCGAGGGCGACCGTCACCGCCAACGGGGCCCAGGGGTCCGCCGACACGAGGGTGGGGGCGTCCGCCTTCGCTCCCGGGCCCCAGATCAGTGCGGCCCCGCCGACCAGCAGGACGAAGACGCCGATGGACGCCACCAAGGTCTGGGCCGGATCGCTGCCCAGGACCGACAAGGGGCGGAAGACCGCCTTCTCCAGGAGGAGCCCGATGGCCGGGGCGACGAGGAGGAGCGTGACCGCCGTGGCCAGCGGCAGGGGCCAGTGCCACTCCACCGCCAGCTGGCGCAGGACGTACGCGCAGACCATCGCTATCGCGCCGTGCGCGAAGTTGAGGACACCGGTCGCGCGGTACGTGACGATCAGGCCGATGCCGGTGAGGGCCGCCGCGCTGCCGACCGCGAGCCCGGCCAGTGTCAGGTCGTAGCTCAGGGAGGCCACCGGGTCATCGCTCCGGTGACGGGGTGAGGGGGGTCTCCTGCGGTTCGCAGATGGGGCACGGGCTCAGATCGCCGGTCGCGAGGATGTGGGCGTCCGCGGGGACCGCCTCCGGTTTGCCCGCCACCAGGGGGCAGTCGGCCCGGTGCCAGAGCGTCCCGCCGGGGATCATCAGGAGGTCGCCGCTGGTCGCCACCGGGGCCGGGCGCTCCGTCGTGGCGGGAGCCGTGCCCGCCGCCACCAGGAGTTCGTACAACTCCTCGACGCGCGCCGTGGCCAGGGTGCTCCTGCCGTGGGTGAGGAGCACCGCACCGGCGATGATCAGGGCCGCGCCCGGCACCGTGCACGACGCGAGATACGGGAGCTGACGTTCGGCGAAGCGTTCGCCCGAGATGCCGTACCAGCCGATCACGCAGAGGACCGCACCGGCGGCGAGGGCGGCGAAGGCCGTCCAGAGGACGGGGCGCACGGCACGGAGCCCGGCCGAACGAGCTGTCTGATCCGGTTGAGCCGCCCGCATCTGCGCCCCCTGGGACACGTTCGTAGCGTCGGTGGGCTGTCCATGTCAGCCGATGGATTGCACTATGCCTTCTGCAAGCTGACCCTGAAAGCTCCGGGCCGCGATGGCCCGGACCGATACCCGGTGGTGAGCCAGATGGTTCTCTGGACCAGCCCCAAGCGGGGGAGCGATCTCAGGCGGGGAAGGGTGCGGAGCGCGGCGTTGGCGGCTGCCGCGGTCCTGCTGGTCGCCCCGGCCGCCGTGGCATGCGGTGACGACAGCGGCGGGGGCGGCGACAGCGATCCGCCCAAGCCGTCCGCGGAGAAGTCGACCCAGGACACCCCTTCCGATGCTCCGTCGGAGGATGCGCCCGCCGATCCGGCGGCTGCCGAGAAGCAGGTCAAGGAGAACTTCGAGAAGTTCTTCGATCCCGCCGTCCCCGTGAAGGACAAGGAGGCCGTCCTGGAGGACGGGGCGAAGATGCGGGGCGTCCTGGAGAGCTTCAGCGGCGACAAGCGCGGCAGGCAGGTCAGCGCCGACGTCACCAAGGTCGAGTTCAGCTCGGCGACCGAGGCGGACGTGACGTACGCCCTGACCCTGAAGGGTGCCACCGCGCTGCCCGACGCCTCGGGCACCTCCGTCAACCAGGACGACACCTGGAAGGTGTCCGTCAAGACGCTCTGTGCCCTGGTGAAGCTGAGCGGCAATGAGTCGCCCGGTCCGGGCTGCTGAGGCACTGGCCGCAGCCGCGCTGCTGGTGGCGGTGGCGGGGTGTGGCAGCCGGCTCCCCGAGAGCGACTTCGAGAACAGGAGCACGGCGCCCGCCCCGTCGCGGGCGCCGGTCCGGGTCGGCGTCATCACGAGTGCGACGAGCCCGGTCGGCGGCTCCGCGTTCACCGGGCCGCGGGACGGGGCCAAGGCGTACTTCGAGCGGCTGAACGCGCGGGGCGGGATCGACGGGCGCAAGGTCGAGGTGCGTACGTGTGACGACGGCGGCAGCGGCGTCGGCAACAACGAGTGCGTGCACAAGCTGGTCGAGGAGGAGCGCGTGGTCGCGCTCGTCGCGACCTCCTCCCTCGACTACGCCGGGGCCTCCCGGGTCTCGGACGCCCGCGTGCCCGACGTCGGGGGCCAGCCGATCGGTTCCGCGTACGACACCTATCCGCACCTGTACGGGATCTACGGCAGCCTCGCCCCGCGGAACGGGAAGCCCGGCTGGGGCGGCAAACTGATCGGCGGGACCGAGGTCTACCGCTACTTCAAGCGGGAGCAGGGGGCACGGACCGCCGCCGTCGTCTCCTACAACCAGGCCGCGTCCGCCGCGTACGCCCGTCTCGTCACCCGGGGCCTGAAGGCCGAGGGCTACAAGGTGATCACCGAGCAGGTCGACTTCGCGCTGCCCAACTTCCGCGCGGCGGCGGCCGACCTGAAGGAGCAGGGCGCCGACCTGGTCTTCGACGCGATGGACACCCACGGCAACGCCCAGCTCTGCGAGGCGATGGACGACGTGGGCGCGCGGGTCACCGCCAAGGTCACCAACGTCCAGAACTGGACGTCCACCGTGTCCGAGGACTACAAGGACGCGCCGCGCTGCCGCAACGCCCTGTGGGCCACCGGCGCGAGCCGCAACTACGAGGACACGGACCAGCCCGCCGTACGTGAGTTCCGTGCCGCCATGAAGGGCCACAAGGAGCTCTCCCAGTGGCAGCTGGAGGGCTGGGCCGCCGCCATGTGGTTCACGGACGCGGCGAAGTCCTGCCGGGGTGACGTCACGCGCGCATGTGTCGACCGCTTCATGAACCGCGACGCGTCCTACACGGCACGTGGACTGCTGCTCCCGGTGACGTACGAGAAGCGGGCCGAGCCGCCCGGGGCCCGTAGGGCCTGTGTGTCGGTGGCCCGCTGGAAGGACAGTGAGGGCTGGGTCACACAGGGAGACATGAGCGACAACTGCTTCACGGTGCCGCAGCTCTCCTACCAGCCATGATGCATGTACCTAGCAGGAAAGTTCCCGAAACCGGGTACCGATAGCACAACTGTTCAGGAACAAGATGATGATGAAACCCAACCCTCTGTCCGTAATCCCCGTCTAACCCTGCGGTAGGCGGACGAGAGGGACTGTCCGCGGGGAAGCGTGGAATACGGGGACGCATGCACATCTCTTTCCTTATTCACAACGCGTACGGAATCGGCGGGACGATCCGGACGACGTACAACTTGGCGAACACCCTCGCCGAGCAGCACGACGTCGAGATCGTCTCCGTCTTCCGGCACCGCGACGAGCCCGTGTTCTCGCCCGACTCCCGCGTCCGGCTCAGTCACCTCGTCGACATGCGCAAGGAAAGCCCCGGCTACGAGGGTGAGGCCGCCGAAGCCCTGCGGCCCGCCCGGACGTTCCCCAGCGCGGAAGGCCGCTACGACCAGTACAGCGCCCTCACCGACCGGCGCATCGCCGAGCACCTCTCCTCGGTCAGCGCCGATGTGGTGGTCGGCACGCGGCCCGGCCTGAACGTGCACCTCGCCCGCGAGACCGCGCGCGGCCCGCTGCGCGTCGGCCAGGAGCACCTCACCCTGGACAGCCACTCCAAGGAACTGCGCCGCCAGCTCCGCAGCGTCTACCCCCGCCTCGACGTCCTGACCACGACGACCGAGGCCGACGCCCGCGCCTACCGCCGCAAGATGCGCCTGCCCGGCGTCCACGTCCAGGCCGTGCCCAACCCCGTGCCCGCGCCCGGCATCGAGCCCGCCGACGGCTCCCAGAAGTGGGTCGTCGCGGCCGGGCGGCTCGCCCCCGTCAAGCGCTACGACCTGCTGATACGGGCCTTCGACCAGGTGCGCGCCGAGCGCCCCGACTGGCGCCTGCGGATCTACGGCGGCGGCAAGCAGAAGGACAAGCTGCGCGCCCTGATCGACGAACTCGGCCTCTACAACCACGTCTTCCTGATGGGACCCGCCCACCCCATCGAGCCCGAGTGGGCCAAGGGCTCCATCGCGGCCGTCACCTCCAGTCTCGAGTCCTTCGGCATGACCATCGTCGAGGCGATGCGCTGCGGCCTGCCCGTCGTCGCCACCGACTGCCCGCACGGGCCCGGCGAGATCATCGACAACGGCGTCGACGGACGCCTCGTCGAGGTCGGCAACCCCGACGCGATCGCGGGCGGACTGCTCGAACTGATCAACAACGACGGGTTGCGTCGGCAGATGGCGGACGCCGCCCTGGAGGACTCCGAGCGCTTCGACCCGGCCCGCATCGCCGAGCGCTACGACGCGATGTTCACCGGGATGCTGGACCGCGGCAGCTCCTTCGGCGGCCGGATGCGCGGCTCACTGCACCGCACCCGGGGCGCGCTCCTGAACGGCGCGTACGCGGTGCGGGACATCGGACACGGGGTACCGACCAGCGGCATACAGACGAAGGGATCCACCGCATGACGGCCTTGGCCACCTCGGACGCCTCATCGCCCTGCGGCACCGGTGCCGATCAGGACGTCGCGACGGCACCACGCGCCGACTGCATAGCCGACTCCGCCGGAGGCCTCACCTTCGATGTCACCGACCCCGGTGGCAAGGGCGCGGCCTACCTGCTGCTGCGCCGCCGCGACGCGGCCTCCACCGACGAGGACGTGCGGCTCCCGCTGTCCCCGGCGGCCGACGGCAGGCTGCGGGCCGCGCTGCCCAGCAGCGTCGAGCTGGCCGAGGGACGCTGGAACGCCTACGCGGAGGTCGGGGGCGGCACCCCCCGCCGCCTCGCGCCCGGCGTCAACGACCTGCGCTCGCTGGTCGACCGTGCCCCCAGCGGCGCCCGCGGCCACATCGCCGTCCGCATTCCGTACGCGACCAAGCAGGGCAACCTCTCCGTACGCAGCTGGCTGCGCGCCCCGCACGCGGAGGTCGGCGAGCTGCGGATCGCCGGGACCGCGGTCACCGCGCAGGGCCGCGTGTACGGCACCGCGCTGACCGGCGCCGCATACGCCGAGGCGTCCCGCCGCGCCGAGCCCGACCGGATCGAGCGCTCCGAACTGGACGCCGACGGCGTGGAGTTCAGCTTCGGCCTGCACTGCGACGTGCTCGCGGCCGGCGGCCCGGGGCCCTGGGACCTCTGGCTGCGCCCGGCGGGGGAGAGCGGGCCGCGGATCCGGCTCGCCCGGATCCTGGACGACGTCCCGGACAAGAAGCAGATCTTCACCTACCCGGCGGTCCGGCTCGACACCGCGGCGCACGGCTCGCTGGAGGCCGGGGCGTACTACACGAACGACAACGACCTCTCGGTACGCATCCGCGAGGCGGAGCCGGCCGAGGACTGACGCACGTCGAGGACTGACACATAGGGAGCCCAGGGAGAGCTGACGTCATCGCGGACCGTGGCTGTCCGCGACGCCGGGCACAATCAGCCCCATGTTGGAGACCTCCGCACGTCTGCTCCGCCTGCTCTCGCTGCTCCAGGCCCACCGCGACTGGTCGGGCGCGGACCTGGCCGACCGGCTGGGCGTCACCCCGCGCACCGTGCGCCGTGACGTGGACCGGCTCCGCGAGCTCGGCTACCCCGTCAACGCGAGCCCCGGCACGGGCGGCGGCTACCAGCTGGGCGCGGGCGCGGAGCTGCCGCCGCTGCTCCTGGACGACGACGAGGCGGTCGCCGTGGCCGTCGGCCTGCGCACCGCCGCCGGACAGGGCATCGAGGGCATCGGCGAGACCTCCGTACGCGCCCTGACCAAGCTGGAGCAGGTCCTGCCGAACAGGCTGCGGCGCAGGGTGGGAGCCCTGACGGCGTTCACCGTGCCGATGCTCAGGACCCCGCGGCAGCAGGCCGTCGACCCCTCGGTCCTGACCGAACTCGCCCATGCCTGCCGGGACGCGGAGCGGCTGCGCTTCGACTACCGCGACCACGGCGGCAGTTCGACCCGCCGCACCGTCGAACCGCACCGCATCGTCTGCACCGAGCGCCGCTGGTACCTGGTCGCCTGGGACGTCGACCGCGACGACTGGCGCACGTTCCGCGTGGACCGCATCGCCCCGAGGCCGCCGCACGGCCCGCGCTTCGAGCCGCGCACCCCGCCCGCCGACGACCTCGCCGCGTACGTCTCCAAGGGCGTCTCCACGCGCGCGTACGCCGCCCAGGCGGTGCTCAGGCTCCTGGTGCCCCTGGAAGAGGCGGCCCAGCGGATCACCCCGTCGGACGGCACGCTGGAGGCCGAGACCGAGCGCAGCTGTCTGCTCCGCACGGGCGCCCTGAGCCTGGACGTCATGGTGATCCACGTGCTCCTGATGGGCTTCGAGTTCGAGGTCGTCGAGCCGGCGGACTTCACCGAACGGATCGGCGAGGCGCGGGACCTGCTCAGCCGGGCCCTGGACCGGGGTGTTCGGTCTGCGGATCCGGATGCTGTTCCTCCGGTGGCTGGAACGCCGCGTACTCGGGATGGTGCAGATCGAACGCCGGGGACTCGGAGCGGATCCGGGGCAGCGTGACGAAGTTGTGGCGCGGCGCCGGGCAGGCCGTGGCCCACTCCAGGGAACGGCCGAAGCCCCAGGGGTCGTCGACGTCGACCTTCTTGCCGTACTTGGCGGTCCTCCAGACGTTGTAGAGGAACGGCAGAGTGGACATGCCGAGCAGGAACGCCCCGATGGACGAGATGGTGTTGAGCGCCGTGAAGCCGTCCGCCGCCAGGTAGTCCGCGTACCGCCGTGGCATGCCCTCCGCGCCCAGCCAGTGCTGGACGAGGAACGTCACGTGGAAGCCGACGAAGAGCGTCCAGAAGTGGATCTTGCCGAGCGTCTCGTCGAGCATCTTCCCGGTGAGTTTGGGCCACCAGAAGTAGAAGCCGCCGAAGGTCGCGAAGACGACGGTGCCGAACACGACGTAGTGGAAGTGCGCCACGACGAAGTACGAGTCGGTGACGTGGAAGTCGAGGGGCGGCGAGGCCAGGATGACGCCGGTGAGCCCGCCGAAGAGGAAGCTCACCAGGAAGCCGATGGCCCACAGCATCGGTGTCTCGAAGGACAGCGAGCCCTTGAGCATCGTTCCCGTCCAGTTGAAGAACTTCACGCCCGTGGGGATCGCGATGAGGAAGGACATGAAGGAGAAGAAGGGCAGAAGCACCGCGCCCGTCGCGAACATGTGGTGCGCCCACACGACGACGGAGAGCCCGGTGATGGCCATCGTCGCGCCGATCAGGGGCAGATAGCCGAAGATCGGCTTCCTGCTGAACACCGGGATGATCTCGGAGATGATCCCGAAGAACGGCAGCGCGATGATGTAGACCTCGGGATGCCCGAAGAACCAGAAGAGGTGCTGCCACAGCAGCGCACCGCCGTTCTCCGGGGCGAACACCATGGAGCCGAAGCGCCGGTCCGCCTCCAGGACGAGCAGCGCGGCCGCGAGCACGGGGAACGCGAGGAGCACCAGGATCGAGGTGAACAGCACGTTCCAGGTGAAGACGGGCATCCGGAACATCGTCATGCCCGGCGCCCGCATCCCGATGACGGTCGTCAGGAAGTTCACCGAGCCGAGGATCGTGCCGAACCCGGAGAGCGCGAGCCCCATGATCCACAGGTCGGCGCCGATCCCCGGCGACCGCTCCATGCTGTTGAGCGGCGCGTAGGCGAACCAGCCGAAGTTGGCGGGGCCGCCGGGCACCAGGAACGAGCCGAGCACCATCAGGCCGCCGAAGAGGAACAGCCAGTACGACAGCATGTTGAGCCGCGGGAAGGCCACGTCCGGGGCGCCGATCTGCAGCGGCATGATCTCGTTGGCGAAGCCCGCGAAGGTCGGCGTCGCGAAGAGCAGCAGCATGATCGTGCCGTGCATGGTGAACATCTGGTTGAACTCGTTGTTCGACATGAGCTGCAGCCCGGGACGGGCGAGCTCGGCGCGCATCATCAGGGCAAGCAGGCCCGCGATGAGGAAGAACACGAACGACGTGATCAGGTACAGGTGACCGATCTTCTTGTGGTCGGTGGTGGTCAGCCAGTCCACGAGGACCCGGCCCGGACTCTTCTGCCGGACCGGCGGTGCTGCCGCGGTTGCGGTCTCAGTCCCCATCGCTCGCCCCTTCGCCGTTGCGCCACTGGCCCTGCACGAAGCACCCGCCATGATGCTCGCGTCCCACCCGGATCCGACAGGGGGCGTACCGGCCCGCTGTGCTGGAACCCTGAATTCCCTATGCGTCGTCACCTCTCGCCGAGCGCCCCGGATTCGGAAATGGGGAGGGTGTGTAAAGGCAACTCCGTGCTCTGTCCGGCGCGCTATTTCGGTGGTATCGGAGCGCTCTCGGGGAGCTCGCGGGAAATCCAGGAATGGCGTCGCAACAACTGCGGAACCGCCCGTACGTGTGACGGAGTTAAGGCGAAACGGGCGTCGTGATCCTGTGACAAAAGCGTGACCGGAGGGGGACCGGTGACGCATGGTGTCCGGCTACGGCCTTCCCCGGCCCGGCCGGGCCGCCTACCGTGGCGGGCATGGCACCTATACCGACCCCTCCCGCCGAACCCCAGGACAGCTTCGACGCCTACGTCGGCCTCGCGGCCGAGGGCGCCGAGCGGCAGGCCCGCGAGCGCGGCTGGTCCACCGTCAGGTCGCTGCCGCCGGGCGCGATCATCACCATGGAGTACCTCGCGGGGCGGCTCAACTTCGAGGTCAAGGAAGGCGTCGTGATCCGCTGCTGGAAGGGCTGACGACTCCGGCCGGCCCCGGCGGCGTATGACCACGGCGCGGCGGCCACGGCACGGCGAAAGGCCCCGGTTCCTGGACGGAACCGGGGCCTTCGCGATGCGGGGGATGGGTTGTGCGTACCGACCCCCGCTGTCTTGGGGTGCTAGCCGCCCGCCACCGGGCGGGGCGACGTGGCGGCGCGTGAGGCCCGCTCGGAGTGCGGCGGGCGGCGGCTGCCCGCCGGGGTGACCGGGCTGCGCTCGGAGCGCGGCGTGTGCGGTCCCGGCGCGAGGTAGGCCGGGGCGCGGGCCGGGCGGGCGGCGCCGACCGGCTCGCGGAGCGGAGGCTCGCCGGCCGGGGCGGTCGCGGGCTGCGGCACCCTCGCGGGCGCCGGGGCGACCGGGGCCGTGAGACCGGCGCGGCGGGCGCGCCACAGGTCCCGCACGCTGAAGATCCAGCCCTCGACCCGGGTGAGCAGCGGCTCCACCCAGGGCAGCGCGAGCAGGACGAGCAGACCCGCGGCCCAGCCGAGGAGGACGTCGCTCAGCCAGTGCGTGCCGAGGTACACCGTGGTCAGGCCGACGCTGAGGGAGACCACGGCGGAGAGCGCCGAGAGGTAGCGGCGGGTGCGCGGAGTGGAGGCCATGTAGGCCAGGATTCCCCAGGTCACGACGGCGTTGGCGGTGTGACCGGAGGGAAATATATCGCCGCCGAGCCACATCTCGTTGGCGCCGATCGTGGTGGCGTAGTGCGGGCCGAGGCGGCCCATGCCGAGCTTGGCGGCGCCGACCGTGACGTTGAGCAGCAGCAGGGCGGCGCCGAACGTCAGGAGCGGGCGGATGGTGTGCTGGCGCCAGGAGCGCCAGCCCAGCCAGGCCGCGACCATCACGGCGGTCGGGCCGCGCTGGCCGAGGACCACCCAGTAGTCGAGGAAGGCGTGGATCTCGGGCCACTGCTGGTAGGGCCGGAAGAACATGACCTGCCAGTCGAACCGCACCAGCCACGACGTGGTCAGCACGGCGACCACGATGGCGAGGTAGAAGGCCAGGGTCGCGCTGAAGAGCACGATCCTGTGTCTGCTCATCCTCGGCAGATCGAGGCCGGCCGGTCGTTCCGGCTCCCGGTCGAGACGGGCGAAGACCCGGTCCAGACGGGTGAGGTTTCGTTCGGTACGCACCCAATCGACGTTACAGCGAGTGAGTGAGGGACTAGGCCGAATCAGTGGCTTTGTGATGACGATGTGATGTGGCATTGATCTCAGGCGGAAGTTTATTCCTGAGGTTTCCCTATTCCGGGACGAGGCCATTACCGAATTCGTTGATCATTTGCGGGACCGTTTTATGGCCCTTATTAATTCGTTCACCGGGGGCTGGTGCGGAATTTCCCGTACGCTCACCGGGCCCCCGGAAATGATCATGGCGGACCCGAGCCGTTCAGCCAGAACGCCCCGTACACCGCGCTCGCCACGGCCACACCCCCCAGGACCAGCGCCGACCTGGGCGTACGCAGCCGGGCGAGCGCCACCGCGAGCGGCAGGAGCAAGGGGAAGGCGGGCAGCAGGAGGCGCGGCTTCGAGCCGAAATAGCCCGCGGCGCACAGGGCGAGCGCCACGACGATCCCGCAGTAGACGAGGAGCGGCAGCGGCTGCTGCCTCCGTACGCCGATGACGTACAGCCAGACCACCAGGGCGACCCCGATGATCAGGCCGGCTCCCGCGAGGGCCCCGGGGAAGCCGGTGAACTTGTCGCCGACGAAGCGGGCGAAGGCGTAGCCGAAGTCGAAGCCGTTGCCCCAGCCCGCCTGGACGTCGAGATAGCCGAGGAGGCCGTCGCCGGTGCGGTGGCCGACCCACAGGACATAGCCCGCGGCGCCGAGCGGCGCGAGGACCACCCCGAGGATCATGCGCGGATCGGGCCTGCGCTCCCGGTAGAGGCGGACGGCCGCCGTCACCCAGATCGCGGCGACGACCGCGGCACCGACCGGCCGGGTCAGGCCCGCGCAGGAGGCGAGCACGCCCGCCCACACCCAGCGGCCGGTGAGCACCGCGTACAGCGACCAGGCCGCGAGCGCGGTGAAGAGGGACTCGCTGTACGCCATCGACTGCACGATCCCCACGGGGAGGACCGCCCACAGCGCGATCGCGCAGACACCGGCCCGGCGTCCGTAGAGGTGATCGGCGATCGCGAAGATCCCCGCGGCGGCGCAGAGCGAGGCGAGCCAGCTCACCACCAGGCCTGCATCGGCGTACGACAAGGGGCTGACCGCCGAGACGAGACGTTCCAGCCAGGGCAGCAGCGGGAAGAACGCGAGGTTCGAGTGGACGCTGCCGTCCGGGAGCGTCACCTCCCAGCCGTAGCCGTGCTCGGCGACGCGGGTGTACCAGAGGGAGTCCCAGCGGGCGGTGAGGAGCGTGTGCGGGCTCTTGCCCGCCGCCGCGCTCCACACCGCGAGGACCACGACCCCCAGGGCGCGCACCCCCGCATAGGCGAGGAGTGCGGGCGCCGCACGGCGCAGCGCGGCGCTCGCACGGGCGCCGTACGACGGCGGGGGCAGGCGTTGGTCCAGGTCGGTCACGGGCTCGATTATCGGCGCAGGCGGGAACCGGCCGCCCGCCCGGGTGCGTGGTCCAGGGGTGTGCCGCGTGGCGTACGCCACACCCTCCGCGCGCAACCGTGAGAGGTCCACCACGCGACACTGCCGTGAACTCGCGTACTCTGACGGCTCACTCGCCTTTCGTTGCCGCCAGCTGGGAGATCACGTCCCGCGGGGCCGCCGATGCGAGGGATCACTGGGAGGTATCGCACATGTCGGGTTCAACCACGGCCACCGCTCCTTCCGGCCGTCGGGTACCCGGGTCGCAGGGTGGCGCCAACCGCTGGCTGGTGCTCGTCGTTCTCTGCGTGAGCCTGCTGCTCGTCGCCGTCGACGCCACCGTTCTGCACGTCGCCGTGCCCGCCGTCACCGAGGACCTGAAGCCCGGTGGCATCGAGCTGCTGTGGATCGTGGACATCTATCCACTGATCTGCGCCTCGCTGCTCATCCTCTTCGGCACCCTCGGTGACCGGGTGGGCCGCAGACGCGTGCTGCTCCTCGGCTATGCCCTCTTCGGTGTGGCATCGGCCGTGGCCGCCATGGCGGACAACGCCCAGATCCTGATCGCGGCCCGCGCCCTGCTCGGCGTCGGCGGCGCGATGATCATGCCCGCGACGCTCTCGATCCTCCGCCAGGTCTTCCCCGACCGGCGTGAGCGCGCCGTCGCCATCGGTGTGTGGAGCGCGGTGGCCGGAATCGGCGCCGCGGGTGGGCCGCTGCTCGGCGGGTTCCTCCTGGAGCACTTCTGGTGGGGCTCGGTCTTCCTCATAAACATCCCGCTGATGCTGGTCAGCCTGCCCATCGGGCGTCTGTTGCTTCCCGAGTCGACGGGCGACCGCGACGGGCCGTGGGACGTGGTCGGCGCGCTGATGGCCGCGGGCGGTCTCTTCGGCCTCGTGTTCGCGGTGAAACGGGCGGGCGGCGGCGAGTCGCCGTTCGGCATGACGACCCTCCTCTCGTTCTTCCTGGGCGCGGCCCTCCTGGTCGGCTTCGTCCGCAGACAGCGGCGGCGCGAGCACCCGCTCATCGACCTGTCGATGTTCGCGCGGCCCGCGTTCAGCACCTCGCTGGGCTGCATCGTGCTCGCGATGCTCGCCCTGGTCGGCCTGGAACTGGTCGCCGCGCAGTATCTGCAGCTGGTGCTCGGCCTCTCCCCGTTGGAGACCGGCATGCGGCTCGTGCCGCTCACCGTCGCCGCGATGGCCGCGGGCCTGGCCGGATCGAAGCTCCTGCACCGCTTCGGCCCGCGCGCGATGGTCGCCTCCGGCTTCACCCTCACGGCGGTGGCCGTGGTGATCCTCACCGGCATGGGCGACCAGCTGAACGACCCGCTGATGATGACCAGCTTCGTGCTCCTTGGCCTCGGCCTGCAGACCACGCTCTTCGGGTCCTACGAGTCGATGCTCAGTGAGGCACCCCAGGCGCAGGCGGGCGGCGCCGCCGCGATCGGCGAGACCTCCTACCAGCTGGGTGCCGGTATCGGCATCGCGCTGCTCGGCAGCGTCATGAACGCGGCGTACGCGCCGGGCCTCTCCTCCGTGCAGGGCGTGCCCGCCAAGGAGAGCGCCGCAGCGAGCCACTCGCTCGGCGAGGCGTACGAAGTCGCTTCGGGGCTCGGCGGCGGGGCGGGCGAGGCTCTGCGCAACGCCGCCCGCGAGTCCTTCGTGCACGGACTGCATGTGACGTTGCTGGTCAGTGCGGGGCTGCTGCTGCTCGGCGCGCTGATGGCGCTGAAGCTGCCGCGGACCATGGAGTGCGGGACGCCTGCGGCGCTGCCCGAGCGCGAGCCGGGGGTACCGGCACCCCGGGGCGAGGCGGGAGTCCCTGCGGAGTCCATCCGCTGAGCCGCACCCCGGCGCGACAGCCGGGGCGGGCCGCTCTGGACGTGCGGGATGCTGCGTCGTAACGTCAGCCGAGCCGTAGCTAACTACCACTGCTAGTTTTCGTGTCGCCGGAGGCCCGCATGTCCGCAAGCGCCCGCATCCCTCTGCCGCCCTTCGACCCCGCCGACCCCCTCGGCATCGACGACCTCCTGGAGCCGGAGGACCTCGCGATCCGGGAGACCGTCCGCAGCTGGGCGGCCGACCGCGTCCTGCCGCACATCGCCGACTGGTACGAGAAGGGCGAGCTGCCCGGCATCCGCGATCTCGCCCGCGAACTCGGCTCGATCGGTGCGCTCGGCATGTCCCTGGAGGGCTACGGCTGCGCCGGGGCGAGCTCCGTCCAGTACGGCCTCGCCTGCCTGGAGCTGGAGGCCGCCGACTCCGGCATCCGCTCGCTCGTCTCCGTGCAGGGCTCCCTCGCCATGTACGCCATCCACCGCTTCGGCTCCGAGGAGCAGAAGCAGCGCTGGCTGCCCGGCATGGCCGCCGGCGAGATCATCGGCTGCTTCGGCCTGACCGAGCCCGACCACGGCTCCGACCCGGCGTCCATGCGCACCTTCGCCAAGAAGGACGGCACCGACTGGGTGCTCACCGGGCGCAAGATGTGGATCACCAACGGATCGGTGGCCGGGGTCGCCGTGGTCTGGGCCCACACCGACGACGGGATCAGGGGCTTTGTCGTCCCCACGGAGACCCCCGGCTTCTCGGCGCCCGAGATCAAGCACAAGTGGTCGCTGCGCGCGAGCGTCACCAGCGAGCTGGTGATGGACGAGGTACGACTGTCCGCCGACGCCGTGCTTCCGGAGGTCACCGGGCTCAAGGGCCCGCTGAGCTGTCTCTCCCACGCGCGCTACGGCATCGTCTGGGGAGCCATGGGCGCGGCCCGCTCCTCCTTCGAGGCGGCCGTCGAGTACTCCAAGACCCGCGAGCAGTTCGGCAGGCCCATCGGCGGCTTCCAGCTCACCCAGGCCAAGCTCGCCGACATGGCGGTCGAGCTGCACAAGGGCATCCTGCTCGCGCACCACCTCGGCCGGCGTCTGGACGCGGGCAGGCTCCGTCCCGAACAGGTCAGCTTCGGCAAGCTCAACAACGTACGAGAAGCGATCGAGATCTGCCGCACGTCCCGGACGATCCTGGGCGCGAACGGGATCTCGCTGGAGTACCCCGTGATGCGGCATGCGACGAATCTCGAGTCGGTGCTCACCTATGAGGGCACCGTCGAGATGCATCAGCTCGTGTTGGGCAAGGCGCTCACCGGCCTTGACGCCTTCCGGTGAGCGGCCCTGCCCGCTAGCTCTGGTTGAAGAAACCGTCCGCCGGACGGCTTGTCGCCTCCCCGTTGACGATGTGCGTGTCGGCGGGGGTGAGCAGGAAGACCCGCGTCGCCACGCGCTCGATGGAGCCGCGCAGACCGAACGTCAGGCCCGCCGCGAAGTCCACGACGCGCTTGGCGTCGCCGGGCTCCATCGACGTGAGGTTGATGATGACCGGGACACCGTCCCGGAAGAGCTCGCCGATGCCGCGCGCGTCCCGGAAACTGTCCGGGGTCACGGTGCCGATCCGGCGCCCTTCCTCTTCGGCGGCCTCGGCGACCACCCGCACCCGCGGGTCGGTCACCCAGGCTTCGCCGGGACCCTCGGCCCCGTCGTCGTCGTAGCCGTCGTAGTAACGCTCGTCATTGTTGTTGTCGTCGACGAGGCCAAGCCAGGCACTCGCCTTGCGCACCGATCCCATGGACGCCTCCTCTCACAGCGGGCTTTCTGCGTTCCGCATCCCCATGTTCGTCCATGATGCGGATAGTGCGCCAAGTGGATAGTCGCCGCGCGGGGTTTTCGTGACGGTACTGGTGCAGAGTCAACACGCCGTAAACGCGTGAGCCCCAAGGGTCCTGCTGTGTACAGCTGCTGACAGTGAGTGAAATATGATTCTTCACGGCGTACGGGTGACGACCGGTGCGTCCGGGTGAACGGACCCCTCGATACGATGCCCCAGTTGAACGAAAACAGGCTCACGGGGGAGTCGCATGTTCGGAATCGTCAGGCCCTGCAGTCATCGTCTGGGCGAGGGGCTGAAAACACAATGGATGGCGCACCTCTGCGGCCTCTGTCTCGCGCTGCGCAGTGATCACGGGCAGTTCGCCCGCGTCGTGACCAACTACGACGGCCTGATCATCTCGGTTCTGACGGAGGCTCAGGCGGAGCGGTCCACCGGCTGGCGCCGCACCGCGGGCCCCTGTCCGCTGCGCGGCATGCGCACCGCTTCCGTCGCGCAGGGCGAGGGCGCACGGCTCGCCGCCGCGGTCTCGCTGGTGCTCGCGTCGGCGAAGGTGCGCGACCACGTCGTCGACGGGGACGGCCTCTTGGCCCGCAGGCCGGTGGCCGCCGCCGCCCGCAAGGTGGCGCGGAGCTGGGACCGGGCGGGCGCCCGCACGGGCGCCGATGTGGGATTCGACACGGCGGTCCTGCTCGACGCCGTCGAACGGCAGGTCGGCATCGAGGGCTTGGCCGGCCCCGGCACCTCCCTGCTCACGGTCACCGAGCCGACCGAGACCGCGACCGCCGCGGCCTTCGCGCACACCGCCGTCATCGCGGGCAGGCCGGGCAACGCCGAGCCGCTCGCGGAGGCCGGACGGCTCTTCGGCAGGCTCGCGCATCTCCTGGATGCCGTGGAGGACAGGGAAGCTGACGCCGCGTCGGGTGCGTGGAACCCGCTGACGGCCACGGGCACCGGCCTCGCCGAGGCCCGGCGGCTGGCCGACGACGCGCTGCACGGCATTCGCCTGGCACTGCGCGACGCCGAATTCACCGACGGCAAGCTCGCCCATGTGCTGCTCGCGCATGAGCTGGGGCGTTCGGTGGACCGCGCCTTCGGCACCGACGCGTGCGGGCACACACATGAGGTGACGGCCCATCAGGGCGGCACGTTCGGACCGCCGCCGGAGCAGGGCGGACCGTACGGACCTCCCTCCAGCGGTCCGTACGGCCCGCAGTCCCCGTACGGAGGTGGCAATCCGTACGGAGGCGGGGCACCCGGCGGGCCCGTCGGTCCTGGTGGACCCGGCGGTCCCGGCGGGTTCGGGGGTGGGCCCGGGTTCGAGCCGCAGCCGCCGAAGCCGGGCAAACGGGGCTTCTGGGCGGGGTGCGCGGTCGCCATCGGGCTCTGCTGCACCTGCAAGGTCTGCTGCGCCGATTCCTACGAGGGCCCCTGGTCCCGCAAGAAGCGGGAGGGCTGCTGCAACAACTGCGGCGACTGCGGGTGCTGCGGTATCTGTGAGTGCTGCCAGTGCTGTGACTGCGGGATCTAAGAGGTGAGAGGGCCCTGCGGAGGCGCGGGAGGCCTCTGACGGGCCATCAGTCCTTGATCTCCGGCGGTGAGATCCGCGACGTCCTGATCGCCGAGTCCTGGGTTCCCCACTTCTTCAGGATGCGGTCGTACGTCCCGTCCTCGATCAGCCGGTTCACCGCGGCCTGGAAGGCGGGCGCCAGCTTCGTGCCCTTCTTGAAGGCGAAGCCGACGTCGAGCCGGTGGTACTCGCCGAGGAACTTCAGGCCCTCCTGGTGGGCGACCGCGTAGCGCAGGCCGTTGATCGTGGACATCACCACATCGCTGCGGCCCTGCTGGAGCGAGCCCCAGATCGCGCCCTGCTCGGCGTACGTCTTCACGCTGTACGGCTTCTTGCCCGCGTCCTCGCACACGTGCTTGTTGTCCTCCAGGGTGACCTCGAAGGTGGTGCCCGCGCCGGTCGCCACGTTCAGACCGCACAGCTGCTTGAAGTCGGTGACCTTCTTCAGCTTGCTGTCGTCGCGGACGGCGAAGCCCTGGCCGTCGTTGATGTAGGTGACGAAGTCGATGGTCCTGCGCCGTTCCTCGGTCACGCCGAAGTTTCCGGTGCCCAGGTCGTACTTCCCGCTGTCCAGGGCGGGCAGGATCGCCTCGAAGCTCGCGGCCTCGCGCTTCAGCTTCAGGCCGAGCGCCTTGGCGACGGCCTCCGCGAAGTCGGCGTCCTGGCCGACGATCGTCCTGCCGTCCTCCAGATACGTGTTGCCGGGCGGACTGCCGCCGACGGCCGTCGCGAGACTGAGGGTGCCCCGCTCGCGTACGTCCGCCGGCAGGAGTTTCGCGGCCGCCGCGTCCTTCTCGACCGCGGAGACCACGTCCCGGGTGGGGATCTTGTCGCTCTTGCCCGCGGGCGCCGCGCCGCCCGTGGTGTCGGCGGAGCCTCCGGAGCCGCAGGCGGTGAGCGTGAGCGTGGCGGCGGTGATCAGGGCGAAGGCCGCCTGAACACGAGCCGTCTGGATACGAGCCGTCTGGATACGAGCCGGCTGGCTGTGACGGGAATGCGGGGACTTGCTCATGGCGTGACGATCTCCATCGGGCAGCAGGGCAGGGCGAAGCGGACGTACGAGGGAGGGGTGCCGCCGCTCAGAGCGGTGCGGCGGCGGAGTATGCGTGTGAAGGCGAGGTCAATGGCGCGCGGACGCACGGGAGACGCGACGCAGAGGAGACGCGGCGCACGGGAGATGCGAGGCCGAAGAGACCCGGAAGGGAAAAGGGCTCAGCGCGCAGGGGGTCGGCTCAGAGAGTCGTCGAACACGACGCCGACCACACTCGACCGAAGTCGATGTGGGAGCGCGTGACCAGCCACTGCTGCGGATGCATGGGGCAAGTGGAGCAGGCATCCGTTTCCCCGTCAACTGCCGTGAGACGTACCGCTCATATCCTGGACGGCCTTGACAGCGGGCCGAAAGCGACCCGTACTCTCAGGGCGGATCGTGCTGAGGGGCTCGGTCCGTGTGAAGGCACCACCCGTGTGTGATCTCCCGCCGAGCGTTGCGCCAGGCGTTCCGCCGCGCGCCGGAGATCTCCCGTATCCACGGAGCCTTCGCCATGTCTTCGTCATCCGGCACGCTCGCCAAAGCCGCGACCGCCGCTCCCGAGAACCCGCCACCCGATGTCCCGCGCATCGTGCCGCAGCGCCGCACCGGGCAGTGGGTCGCCGCCGCCGCGGTCCTCGTGCTCCTCGCGCTCGCCCTCAACTCCGTCGTCCGCAACGAAGCGTTCCAGTGGGACGTGGTCGGTGACTACTTCACCTCCGCCTCCGTGCTGCGCGGACTCTGGCTCACGCTCTGGCTGACCGCCGTCGTCATGGCGCTCGGTTTCGCACTCGGCGCGGTGCTCGCCATGGGGCGCCTCTCGGCCAACCCCGTTCTGCGCGCGGTCAGTTGGGGCTATGTGTGGCTCTTCAGGTCGATGCCGATCCTCGTGCAGCTGCTGTTCTGGTTCAACATCGGGGCGCTGTACCCGTACCTCTTCGGCGTGAAGACGGTGAACCTCCTGGGGCCCATCACCATCGCCGTCATCGGGCTCACCCTGCACGAGGCCGCGTACGCCGCCGAGGTGGTGCGCGGCGGGATCCTCTCCGTCGACCGCGGGCAGATCGAGGCCGCGCAGGCGCTCGGGCTCAGCCGGTGGCGCAGATGGCGGCGGATCGTCCTTCCGCAGGCCATGCGCTCCATCGTGCCGCCCGCCGGGAACATGCTGATCGGCACGCTCAAGGGCACCTCGATCGTCAGCGTGATCGCCGTGCAGGACCTGCTGTACTCCGTGCAGCTCGTCTACCACCGCACCTACCAGGTCATCCCGCTGCTCCTGGTCGCCACCATCTGGTACGTGGTGATCACCTCGCTCCTGAGCGTCGGCCAGTACTACGTGGAGCGGCACTACGCGCGCGGTTCGGAGCGCACCCGATGAGCGTCACGGAGCACAGGCCGCCCGCAAGTGACCTCGCGAAGGACGACTTCGGGGCGCTGAAGGTCGTCCCCGTACGCCATCCCTGGCGCTGGGCCGCCGTCCTCGCGACGGCCGTCCTCGTGGCCCAGTTCGCGCACGGCCTGGCCACCAACTCCGGCTGGGAATGGGAGGTGTTCGCCGAGTTCTTCACCGCCGACGTGATCCTCAAGGCGGTCTGGGTCACCCTTCAGCTCACCTTCTACGGCACGGCTCTCGGCTTCGCGCTCGGCATCGTGATCGCCTTCATGCGGCTCTCGGCGAGCCCCTTCCTGAGGGCGGTGGCCTTCGCCTACATCTGGGCGTTCCGGTCGATCCCGCTGATCGTGCAGCTGCTCTTCTGGTTCAACCTGGCCTATCTCTACAAGGAGCTGCAGTTCGGGATCCCGTTCGGGCCCGGCTTCTTCTCCTTCGACACGATGGGGCTCGTCGGCGCGATGAGCGCGGCGGTCCTCGGCCTCGCCCTGCACCAGGCCGCGTACGCCGCCGAGATCGTGCGCGCCGGCGTCCTGTCCGTCGACAGCGGTCAGCTGGAGGCGGCGGCGGCCCTCGGCATTCCCCGGCTGCGGCAGATCCGCCGCATCGTCCTGCCACAGGCGATGCGCTCGATCCTGCCCAACGCGGCCAACGAGATCATCTCCCTCTTCAAGGGCACCTCGATCGTCTCCGTGATGGCGATCGGCGAGCTCTTCTACCAGGTGCAGGTCATCTACGGCCGCAACGGCCGCGTCGTGCCGCTCCTGATGGTCGCCACCGCCTGGTACGTCCTGCTCACCAGCGCACTCTCCGTCCTCCAGCACTACGTCGAACGTCACTTCTCAAAGGGGGCATCGCGATGAGCGCGATGGTCGAACTCCGGTCCGTACACAAGTCCTTCGGGTCCCTGGAAGTCCTGCGAGGCCTCGATCTGGAGGTACGGAAGGGAGAAGTCACCGTCATCCTCGGGCCCTCCGGCTCCGGCAAGTCCACGCTCCTGCGCGCCATCAACCACCTGGAGAAGGTGGACCAGGGGTGGATCAGCGTCGACGGTGCGCTCGTCGGCTACCGCCGCTCCGGCGACAAGCTGTACGAGCTGCGCGAACGCGACGTGCTCAAGCAGCGCACCCAGATCGGCTTCGTCTTCCAGAACTTCAACCTCTTCCCGCATCTGACCGTCCTGGAGAACATCGTCGAGGCGCCCGTCTCGGCGCTGAAGCGCCCGCGCAAGGAAGCCGTCGCCGACGCCGGGACCCTGCTCGCCCGGGTCGGGCTCGCCGACAAGGCGGACGCCTACCCCAAGCAGCTCTCCGGCGGGCAGCAGCAGCGCGTGGCCATCGCCCGCGCGCTCGCCCTGGAGCCGAAGCTGCTGCTCTTCGACGAGCCGACGTCCGCGCTCGACCCCGAACTGGTCGGTGAAGTCCTCGACGTCATCAAGGACTTGGCGGGCCAGGGCACCACGATGATCGTCGTCACCCACGAGATCGGCTTCGCGCGCGAGGTCGCCGACACGGTCGTCTTCATGGACGAGGGACTCATCGTCGAGCAGGGCACCCCCGGCGACGTGCTCGACCGGCCGCGGCACGACCGCACCCGCGCGTTCCTCTCCAAGGTCCTCTAGCCACTCTTCCCCCCTTACCCCTTTCCCCCCTTACCCCTTTTCTCCACTTTCCCCTCTTTCCCCTCTTTCTCAGGTCATCCAGGAGCTCCCGCATGTTCTCCCGACGCACCCTCTCCGCATCCGTCGCCGCCCTGGCCCTCGCACCCCTGCTGGGCGCCTGCGGCGGGGACAGTGACGCCGCGACCGGCGGCGGCGAGCCCGGCACAAAGAAGGTCGGCAACATCAACATCGGGCCCGACCAGAACCGCGTACGCGGGAAGAAGGTGGACGCCGTCGCGGACCTCGTGCCCGACGAGGTGCGCGAGCGCGGCACGCTGCGGCTCGGCGGCAGCGCCGACTCGGTCGCGCCCCTCGGCTTCTACGCCACCGACGACAAGACGCGGATCGGCTCCGAGGTCGACATCGCGAGCCTGGTCGCCGACACGCTCGGCCTGAAACCCACGTTCCAACAGGTCTCCTGGGAGAACCTCTTCGTCGGCCTGGACAGCGGAAAGTTCGACGGGGTCTTCTCGAACGTCACGGTGACGGAGGAGCGCAAGGAGAAGTACGACTTCGCGACCTACCGCCACGACAACATCGCCTTCGAGGCCCGCAAGGACGCCGACTGGACGGCGAAGAAGCCGGCGGACGTGGCGGGGAGGTCGATCGCGGTCTCCTCCGGCACCAACCAGGAGAAGATCCTCCTCGACTGGAGCGAGCAGAACGAGAAGGCCGGGCGCGAGCCGGTCGCCGTCAAGTACTTCCAGAAGGACTCCGACTACTACCTGGCCCTCCAGTCGGGCCGCATCGACGCCTACCTCGGCCCGAACCCGTCGGCCGCGTACCACGTCGCGTCATCGGGCCAGACGAAGATCATTGGGACGCTGTCGGGCGGCGGACCCGACATCCAGGGCGAGATCGCCGCCACCACGAAGAAGGGCAGCGGGCTCGTCGACGCGTACGCCGCCGCGCTCAACCACGTGATCAAGGACGGCAGTTACGCCAAGGTCCTCAAGCGCTGGGGTCTGACCGGCGAGGCAGTGAAGAAGTCGCAGATCAACCCCAAGGGTCTGCCCAAGCCGTAGGCACGGAATTCGAGGGCGCGACGCCGCGCTCACCTCTCGGGCCGAGCGTGCCCGTATGGAAGGGTTGATCACATGACGACGGACGCATCGACGGACGCATCGCGCGACTGGAAGCACTGGCACGAGCAGCGGACGGAGACGGTGTCGGCGCCCTACGGCCCGCTCGCCCTCACCGGCACACACTGGCTCGCGGACTACCCGGACGGCTCGCTTCCGGACATCCCCGGGCGCTGGACCGAGGCGGGCGACGAGATCGTCCTGACCGCCGAGGTGAGTGACGGGCTCACCCTCGACGGGCAGCTCTTCGACGGAGAGGCCCGGCTCACCGCCGACCCCGGCCCGGTCGGCGCGGCCCGCGTCGGGCACGGCGACCGCCGCCTGGTCGTGCTGCGCCGCGAAGGCCTCTGGGCGGTACGCGACTTCGACCCGGAGTCCGCCGCGCGCCGCGCCTTCCGGGGCATCGAGGCCACCGGGTACGACGCGCGCTGGGCGGTACCCGGGCGTTTCACCCCGTACGCCGCCGAGAGCACCACCGACGGGGTGCGCACCGTACGGGTCGGCAACGCGGACAGGGTGGAGCGGGGGCTGGGCCTAGGCGGTGAGCTGGCCTTCACCTTGGCCGGAAAGGACCACACGCTCCAGGTGTCGGTGGAGGGCGACGGCTCGCTGTGGGCGGTGTTCGCCGACGCGACCAGCGGGGTGTCCAGCTACCGGTTCCGCTTCCTGCGGCCCGCCGCGCCCGACGCCGAGGGCCGTACGACGGTGGACCTCAATCGCGCGCTTCTTCCCCCGTGCGCCTTCGCCGACCACTTCATCTGCCCTTTCCCGCCTCCGGGCAACACCCTTGACGCCGAGATCGCCGCGGGGGAGCGGAACCTCATCGATCGCTGACGCGTCACAAGCGCAGCTTCGGGAGCAGAGCCCGGAAGCCGAGCCGAAGACCCGAGCCCCGGCGGCGTACGACAGGTACGACAGCCGCCGGGGCCGGTCGCCGTGTATCCGGCTGACGGCCGAAAGGCGCCCTTGTGCGCGGTGTCCCCGGCCCGAATACTCCCGAGCAGCGCTTGTCAGGAGCACGGCTTATCCGGAATCCGGCTTGCCTTTTGCTCATTGGCTGCGCCTCACGGGCCTTCAACCCACGCGGGCCCACTGACTTCCCCCCGGGAGGAACAACAAGTGAGGAACAAGCGCACCACCCCCCGCAGCGGCATAGCGAGACGTACTCGTCTGCTCGCCGTGGCCACCGGACTTGTGGCCGCCGGCGCGCTCGCCGTCCCCGCTGCGAACGCCAATGACGTCACCACCTTCAGCTCGGCGCAGCTCACCAAGGCGAGCGACGCGGTGCTCGACGCGGATGTCGCAGGCACCGCATGGAGTGTCGACAAGGCGACGAACCGCCTGGTCGTCACCGCCGACAGCACCGTCTCCAAGGCCGAGATCGCCAAGATCCGGGAGGCGGCGGGCAGCAACGCCGACGCCCTCAAGGTCGAGCGCACTCCCGGCAAGTTCAACAAGCTGATCTCCGGCGGCGACGCGATCTACGCGTCCAGCTGGCGCTGTTCGCTCGGCTTCAACGTCCGCAGCGGCAGCACCTACTACTTCCTCACCGCCGGTCACTGCACCGACGGCGCGGGCACCTGGTGGTCCAACTCGGGCCACACCACGACGATCGGGAGCACGACAGGGTCCAGCTTCCCGACCAACGACTACGGCATCGTCAAGTACTCCGGTTCGGTCAGTCACCCCGGAACGGTCGGCAGCCAGGACATCACCAGTGCCGGCAACGCCACCCTGAACCAGACCGTCACCCGGCGCGGCTCCACCACCGGTATCCACAGCGGCAAGGTCACGGGCCTGAACGCGACCGTCAACTACGGCGGCGGTGACATCGTCTACGGCATGATCAAGACCACGGTCTGTGCCGAACCCGGCGACAGCGGCGGTCCGCTCTACGCGGGCACCAAGGCGATCGGCCTCACCTCGGGCGGCAGCGGCAACTGCTCCTCGGGCGGCACGACCTTCTTCCAGCCCGTCACCGAGGCGCTGAGCGCGTACGGCGTGAGCGTCTACTGATCCACGTACGGCCCATGGGTCAGTCTGCAGCCAGCAGCAGGAGAGCCCCCGTCCGGCAGTCCGGGCGGGGGCTCTCTCCTGTCTTCCGTCTCCCTTTGTGCGCCCGGCGGCGTTACCTTCGAAGTGCACGCCCAACACGCCCAATTCGGACCCTGGGGGCCGGCATGGTCGAGGAGCTGGTGGCGGCGGCGGTGACCGTCGGGTCTGTCGGAGCGCTCTACGCGATGGCCGCGGCGCGTGTGGTCAAACAGTACGAACGGGGCGTGGTGCTCCGGCTCGGACGCCTGCAGCGTTCGGTGCGCGAGCCCGGGCTCACGATGATCGTGCCGTTCGTGGACCGGCTCCGTAAGGTGAACATGCAGATCGTGACGATGCCGGTCCCGGCGCAGGACGGCATCACCAGGGACAACGTCACGGTGCGGGTGGACGCGGTCATCTACTTCAAGGTGATCGATGCCGCCGAGGCCGTCGTCCAGGTGGAGGACTACCGCTTCGCGGTGTCGCAGATGGCGCAGACCTCCTTGCGGTCGATCATCGGCAAGAGCGATCTGGATGATCTGCTCTCCAACCGCGAGAAGCTCAACCAGGGTCTGGAGCTGATGATCGACTCTCCCGCGGTCGGGTGGGGCGTGCAGATCGACCGGGTCGAGATCAAGGACGTGTCGCTCCCGGAGACGATGAAGCGGTCGATGGCCCGCCAGGCCGAGGCTGACCGCGAGCGGCGGGCCCGCGTGATCAACGCGGACGCCGAGCTGCAGGCCTCCAAGAAGCTGGCCGAGGCCGCGCACCAGATGTCGGAGGAGCCTGCCGCGCTCCAACTGCGGCTGCTGCAGACCGTGGTGGCCGTCGCCGCCGAGAAGAACTCGACCCTCGTGCTGCCCTTCCCCGTGGAGCTCCTGCGTTTCCTTGAGCGGGCCCAGCAGCCGGCCGCTGCCGAGCCTCTCGCCGTGGTGCCTCCTGCCGCGGCGCCTCCCGCAGCGGTGTCCGAGGCACCCGCCGCCGTGACCGAATCTCCCGCCGTCGCGCTGCCGGACTTTGGCGTTCCGGGGCCGGAAGCCAACGCTCAGAGCGCGCCAGGAGCGTCGAGAACCGGACAGGACTAGTCCTTACCCGCTGCCGATCACCCGCTCGCACCGGGTGTTTGCAGCGGGAACCGACGTGGTGAGACGGACGTCGGTGAAGACGCCGGGGGCGCACGGTGTTTGTCGCGTGCGCGTCCTGAAGTAGACCTTGTGTGCTACCGGGCGGCATCGGGATAGTGGGCCGCACCCTTTGGCATGGACGCGGCTTTCGCAGCGTGTGCGACTCCGTGCCGGTACGCCTTCCGGTCCCCAGGTCCCCACACCGAACGGGCCGACCCCCCACAGGAGGACGTGAGTTGAAGCACCGACGCGTATCCAAGCGACGTGCCGCCGTGGCAGGTGCGGGCATCACCGCACTGATCGCCGCCGGAATCACCTTCCAGACTGCGAACGCGAGTGAGAGTGCCCCGACCCCCACGCCGGACACCCTCTCGATCGCGAAGGCCGGAAAGCTCGCCTCGTCCCTCGGGAAGGATCTCGGCCTCGACGCGGCCGGAACGTACTACGACGCCAAGGCCAAGAACCTCGTCGTGAACGTCCTCGACGAGAGTGCGGCCGACGCCGTCGAGTCGGCGGGCGCCAAGGCGAGAATCGTCGAGAACTCCCTCGCCGAGCTGAAGGGCGCCCGGTCGACGCTCAGTGACAAGGCCTCCATCCCCGGCACCTCGTGGGCGGTCGACTCGGCCACCAACAAGGTCGTCGTCACGGCCGACCGCACGGTCAAGGGCGCCGACCTCGACAAGCTCGGCGCGGTCGTCAAGGGGCTCGGCTCCAAGGCCGAACTCCAGCGCAGCAAGGGGGAGTACAAGCCCTTCATCGCGGGTGGCGACGCCATCTGGGGTGGCGGCGGCCGCTGCTCGCTCGGCTTCAACGTGGTCAAGGACGGTGCGCCGCACTTCCTGACCGCGGGCCACTGCACCGAGTCGATCACCAGCTGGTCCGAGGAGCAGGGCGGACCGGTCATCGGTGAGAACGCGGGCTCCAGCTTCCCCGACAACGACTACGGCATCGTCAAGTACAGCGGCGACACCGCGCACCCGAGCGAGGTGGACCTGTACAACGGCTCGAAGCAGGCCATCACCAAGGCGGGCGACGCGACCGTCGGGCAGAAGGTGCAGCGCAGTGGCTCGACCACGAAGGTGCACGACGGTACGGTCACCGGTCTCGACGCCACCGTGAACTACGGCAACGGCGACGTCGTCAACGGACTCATCCAGACCGACGTCTGCGCCGAGCCCGGCGACAGCGGCGGCTCGCTCTTCGCGGGCGACACCGCGCTCGGCCTGACCTCGGGCGGCAGCGGTGACTGCAGCGCCGGCGGGGAGACGTTCTTCCAGCCGGTTCCGGAAGCGCTGAGCGCCTTCGGCGCGGAAATCGGCTGAGGCCCAAGCGGCTGAGGCAGTAGCCCCCGGCGGGGGCAGCAGGATGTGGGGCCGGTCCGCCACGGCGGACCGGCCCCTTTCCTCGCTCTCTTGTGAAATCTTTCACAAAGTGACCTTCGGCCTGCCCGGAGAGGTCTTTGGCGGCGCCTGACGCACGGCACGCGGGTGTGCAATTGAGGCATAAGCGAAAAGTCTCACCGAAGGAGCCCCGTCATGGAGGCCAAGGAGATGGTGGACGGACTGGTCGAGGGAGCGCTGACCGCGCTCGGCCGGTTCGCGTCGTACGACCAGGAGCAGGTCGACCACATCGTCAAGAAGGCCTCCCTCGCCGCGCTGGACCGGCACGGGGAACTGGCGAAGCTGGCCGCGGAGGAGACCGGTCGCGGGCTCTTCGAGGACAAGGCCGTCAAGAACCTCTTCGCCTGCGAGCATGTCGTCAACTCGATGCGCGGCCTGAAGACCGCGGGCGTCATCTCCCGCGACGAACTGAACGGCATCACCGAGATCGCCGAACCGGTCGGCGTCGTCTGCGCGATGACCCCGGTGACCAACCCGACGTCGACGACCCTCTTCAAGGCCCTCATCGCCCTGAAGACCCGCAACCCCATCATCTTCGCCTTCCATCCCAGCGCCCAGCGCTGCTCCGCCGAGGCCGCCCGGATCGTGCGCGACGCCGCGGTCGAGGCCGGCGCCCCCGCGGACTGCGTGCAGTGGATCGAGGAGCCCTCGATGGAGGCGACGGGGCTGCTCATGAACCACGCGGGCGTCTCCACCATCCTCGCCACCGGCGGCAACGCCATGGTCAAGTCCGCCTACTCCTGCGGCAAGCCCGCGCTCGGCGTCGGCGCGGGCAACGTACCCGCGTACGTCACGCGCAGCGGAAAACTGCGGCGCGCCGTGCACGACATCGTGCTCTCCAAGGCCTTCGACCACGGCATGATCTGCGCATCGGAGCAGGCCGTCATCCTCGACCAGGAGATCTACGACGAGGGGATCGCGGAGTTCGAACGGCTCGGCGCGTACGTCGTCACGGCGGCCGAGAAGACCAAGCTGGAGGAGTTCGTCTTCGGGACGACCGCCTTCGGCGCCGACTGCTCGGGCGCGAAGCTGAACGCGTCCGTCGTCGGCAGGTCGCCGCGGTGGATCGCCGAGCAGGCCGGATTCGAGGTCCCCGAGGGCACCTCGGTCATCGTCGCCGAGTGCGCGGAGGTCGGCGAGGGCGAGCCGCTCACCCGCGAGAAGCTCTCCCCGATCCTGGCCGCCCTGAAGGCCGACTCCACCGAGCGGGGCCTCGAACTGGCAGCCCAGATGGTCGAGTTCAACGGTCTGGGCCACAGTGCCGCCATCCACACCGAGGACGAGGAGCTCGCCGAGGAGTTCGGCAGGCGCGTCAAGGCGGTCCGCGTCATCGTCAACGCACCCTCCACCTTCGGCGGCATCGGCGATGTCTACAACGCCTTCCTGCCCTCGCTCACCCTCGGCTGCGGCTCCTACGGACACAACTCGGTGTCCGACAACGTCTCCGCGGTCAACCTGATCAACGTCAAGCGAATCGGACGGCGGAACAACAACATGCAGTGGTTCAAGGTTCCGCCGAAGATCTACTTCGAGCGCAACTCCCTGCGCTACCTGGGCGAGATGGACGGCATCAAGCGGGTGTCGATCGTGACGGACAAGACGATGTCGGCGCTCGGCTTCGTACAGCGCGTGACCGACATCCTCGCCGCACGCCCCGGAGCCGTCACCGTCCAGGTCATCGACGACGTCGAGCCCAACCCGGAGCTCGCGACCGTGCGTGCCGGAGCCGCGCGCATGCGGGACTTCGAGCCGGACACGATCATCGGGCTCGGCGGCGGCTCACCGATGGACGCGGCCAAGATCATGTGGCTGATGTACGAGCACCCGGAGATCGAGTTCGCGGACACCAAGGAGAAGTTCTTCGACATCCGCAAGCGGGCCTTCAAGTTCCCGGGCCTTGGCGAGAAGGCGCAGATGGTGGCCATCCCGACCACCTCGGGCACGGGCTCCGAGGTGACCCCGTTCGCCGTCATCTCCGACCCGAAGGCCGCGCAGAAGTACCCCCTGGCCGACTACGCGCTCACCCCGAACGTCGCGATCGTCGACCCGGTCCTGCCGATGAAGCTCCCCGCGACGGTCACCGCCGACTCCGGCTTCGACGCGCTGACCCACGCCACCGAGGCGTACGTCTCGGTGTACGCGAACGACTACACCGACGGGCTCTGCCTCCAGGCGATCAAGCTGATCTTCGAGAATCTGGAGCGGTGCGTCGTGAACGGGGCCGGCGACCCCGAGGCGCGCGAGAAGATGCACAACGCCTCGACCGTGGCGGGCATGGCCTTCGCCAACGCCTTCCTGGGCCTGGTGCACGCGATGGCACACACGCTTGGCAACACCTTCCACGTCTCGCACGGCCGCACCAACGCGCTGCTCCTGCCGCACGTCATCCGGCACAACGGCACCGTCTCCGGCAAGGCGACCCCGTGGCCGAAGGCCGAGGTCTACCGCGCCCCGGAGCGGTTCCAGGAGATCGCCCGGATGCTGGGGCTTCCGGCGGCTTCCCCTGAGCAGGGGGTCGAGTCCTACGCCCGTGCCGTCGAGGAACTGCGTGCCAAGTGTGGTCTTCCCTCGTCCTTCGCGGAGGAGGGCGTCGACGAAGCCGCCTTCATCGAGGCGCTGCCCGAGCAGGCGATGAACGCGTATGCCGATCAGTGTGCGCCGGCCAACCCTCGGATGCCGATGCTCTCCGAGATGGAGGGGCTGATGCGGCAGGCGTACTACGGGGTCGAGCCCCGAAGGGGCGCGGGGAACTGCGCGACCAGCCGCTGACGACCCGCAGGTTCGAACTCAGCGCTTCGGCCAGTACCAGAGCGGTTCGTCCAGGAGACTCTCCCGGCCCGCCACCGCCGTCTGCCCCGACTCCTTGAACAGCTCTAGGGAGTTCACGTCGACCCGGTGGCGCACCGCTCTCTTGGCCACGGCTTCGGCAAGAGGGCGGGCATGGGTCACCAGGACGACCTGCGTGTCCTTCGTCGCCGTGAGGATCAGGTCCGCGAGGGGGCGCAGGAGGTCGGGGTGCAGGCTCGTCTCCGGTTCGTTCAGGACCAGGAGCGAGGGCGGCCGGGGCGTGAGCAGTGCCGCGGTCCACAGGAGATAGCGCAGGGTGCCGTCGGACAGCTCGGCCGCTCCGAGGGGGCGGGTCAACCCGCGCTGGTGCAGCTGGAGTTCGAAGCGCCCTCCGCTGTCGATGGTCCGCACCCGGCTGCCGGGGAAGGCGTCGTCCACCGCGGCGTCAAGGGCCGCCGGGTCGCCGATCTCGCGGATGGTCTGGAGCGCCGCGGCCAGGTCGGCGCCGTCATGGCCGAGGACCGGGGTGCGGGTGCCGATCCGTGCGGCTCGCGCGGGGGCTTCGGCGTCCGTACGGACGTGGTCGTAGAACCGCCAGGAGCGGATCAGTTCGCGCAGCCGCAGCAGGTCGGGCGCGAGCTGGGGGTCCGCGAGCTCGCTCAGCATGCTGTCGTACGGACGGATGCCCTGGGAGCGGTGCCAGCCGCCGTCGGCCGTACGGGTGCGCACGGCAGGACCCGAGCGGTCGGAGAGCAGGGCGGCGGGGCGCAGGACGGGCCCGGCCCAGGTGCACTCGCGCTTGATCTCCGGGTCGAGGTTGAAGAGGGAGGGCGCCGCGCCCGTGCCCGAGGTCGGGATGGGGTACCCGAAGTCGACCGCGTACCCGAACTCGTCGCCCGCGAAGCCGAGGCGCAGGCCGGCCGCCTCCGCCTTCTTCTCGCCCGCCCACATCGCCGAGGGGAGTCCGCCCTCGCGGGCCAGGGCCGAGACCGCGCCGCCCCGAGCGGAGTCGGCGAGCAGCCGCAGCGCGCGGTACAGGCTCGACTTGCCGGTGCCGTTCCCGCCCGTCACGACGTTCAGCCGGTCCAGCGGGACGATCAGTTTGCGCAGGGAGCGGTAGTTCTCGACCGCCAGGGTGCTGATCATTGCTCCAGCCTCGCACCAGGGTCTGACAACGGCGCCCGGATCCGGCTCGGAGGTACAGCGCCCCGGCGGTCGCGCCGTGCCCGGACCAGCCGGTGACCCGGTTCCAGCCCACGGAGGTGAGTCCGAGCGGCCCGAGCTGGGCCTGCGCGGTGGGCTCCATGCGCTTGACGGAGACCGCCTGCGCCGCGGGGCCCGAGCGGTGCGGAAAGTTCACGCGGCGGTGCTGCCCGAACCCGAGCCGGCGCCGTGCGTCTCCGGCGGCTTCTTCTCGCCCGGCTGGCGGTCCCCGCGCAGCGCGGACATGACCAGGGTGACGACGGTGCCCAGGACCGCCCAGGCGGCGAGCACCAGCATCGGTCCGGTGATCGCGTTGCCCTTGAAGTACGCGATCGAGCGGGCCACCCAGGTGCCCGCGCCCGGCGGCAGCCAGGGCCCGATCTCCTTCCAGAACGGCGGCAGCATCGGCAGCGGGAAGGCGCCGCCCGCGCTCGGGTTGCCCGCGATCACCACGAGCAGCACGGCGAGGCCGATGCCCACGATGCCGGTGAGCGACTGCAGGGCGAGCGTGATCATGCCGACCGAGAAGACGACGAGCGAGCCGAGGCCCCACAGGCCCATGATGCTGCCGGGCAGGGCGCCGAGGACCGGCCCGATGATGATGGCGCCGCCGATGCCGCCCGCGATCGAGTAGAGCGCCATGACGCCGGTCCTGATCAGTGCGCGCTGCCGGTTGGTGGCCCGGGAGCCGGCGCTGATCGCCAGGATCGAGGCGCACAGGTAGCCGCCGACGCACCAGCCGACGACCAGGTAGAAGGACGAGAGCCCGTCGAAGTCCTTGGTGGACGCCGGGGCCACGTCCACGGTCTTGACCGTCCGCTTCTCGGCCGCGTCGACCTGGGTGGCGATCTTCTCCAGTGCGGTGGCGAGCACGGTGCCGCCGCCCGAGCCGACCAGGAGGGTGTCGGTGGTGCCCCGGGGGTCGACGATCAGGGCGCCGTCGATGTCGCGGTTCATGATCTGGTGCCGTGCCGCGGCCTCGTCCTTGAGTACGCGGGGGTCGAGCGGATCACCGGGGAGTTTCCCGAGCTTGTCCGAGGTCTCCTTGGCCGCGGGGCCCGGAGCGACGACCCCGAAGGGCACGTCCTTCGGCTTCGGGTCGTGCAGGGCCCCTACATAGGAGGCGATGAACAGTAGCTGCAGGACCAGTACACCGATGACCAGCAGGGCTGCTCGCGGGGTGACGGCGCTCTTCAACTCGTCGGTGAAACTCATGCCCCCACGCTCCGTGTCCCCTGCCGTTCCCGCAGGCGGGCGGGGCCGAATGGGCGAAGCGGGTGCGGGTCGGATGGGGTGCCGTACGCCGGTGTCGTACGTACGTTCGAAACTTGGTCTATGGTGGAGGCGGGGGATGTGAGAACGGATCGATTCAGGGTTTCAGGAGGTGCGTGTGCCCGGGTTCACGCATCTGCACACCGTCTCCGGGTTCTCCCCGCGGTACGGGGCCTCGCACCCGGAGCGGCTTGCCGAGCGCGCCGCCGAGCGGGGCATGGACGCCCTCGCGCTCACCGACCGGGACACCCTCGCGGGGGCCGTCAGGTTCGCCAAGGCCTGCGCGAAGGCGGGGGTGCGGCCGCTGTTCGGGGCCGAGCTCGCGGTGGGGGAGCCGGCTCCGCCGCAGGGTGCCAGGCGGCGGACCCCGGTGCGCGGAGGTGCCTTCATCGATGAATCGACCCCGCGCGTGACCTTCCTCGCCCGCGACGGCGCCACGGGCTGGGCCGCGCTGTGCCGCCTGATCACCGCCGCGCACCGGAGCGGCGAGGGGCAGCCCGTCCTTCCGTGGGAGGAGAACCACGGCGAGGGCATGACCGTGCTGCTCGGCCCCGCGTCCGACGTGGGGCGCGCGCTCGCCGCCGGGCGCCCCGACCGGGCCGCCCGCCTCATCGCCCCCTGGCGCGAGCGCTACGGGGACGCGCTGCGCCTGGAGTCCGTGTGGCACGGCCGCGAAGGCACCGGCCCCGGCTCGCTCCGCCTCGCCGCCCGCACCGTCGGCTTCGCCGCCGAGCAGGGGGTCCGTCCCGTCCTGAGCAACGCCGTCCGCTACGCCGACCCGGGCATGGGCCCGGTCGCCGACGTGCTCGACGCCGCCCGCCGCCTCGTTCCCGTCGACCCGACCAAGGAACTCGACAGCGGGGAAAGGTGGTTGAAGGGCGCCGACGCCATGCTGGGCAACGCCGAGCGGATCGTGGAGGCGGCCGGTTTCCGCCGCGACACCGCCCACCGCCTCGTCGAACAGACCCGGACGGCCGCCGCCGAGTGTCTCGTCGACCCTGAGGACGACATCGGCATCGGCTCCGTCCGCTTCCCCGAACCGCACCTCGTCGGCGCGGGCCGCCGCAGCGCCCAGCGCGTGCTCGCCTCGCGGGCGGCGGCGGGGATGGTCCTTCGGGGGTACGACCGCGCCCCGGACGCCTGCGGCTACTGGGAGCGGATGCACCACGAGCTGGACATCATCGCGTACCACGGCTTCGCCTCCTACTTCCTCACCGTGGCCCAAGTGGTCGACGACGTACGTGACTTGGGCATCCGGGTCGCGGCGCGCGGCTCCGGCGCCGGGTCCCTGGTCAACCACCTCATCGGCATCGCGCACGCCGACCCCGTCGAGCACGGCCTGCTCATGGAACGGTTCCTGTCCACGCGCCGGTCCGTCCTGCCCGACATCGACATCGACGTCGAGTCGGCCCGCCGCCTCGAGGTCTACCGCGCGATCATCGGCCGCTTCGGCACCGAGCGGGTCGCGACCGTCGCGATGCCCGAGACCTACCGGGTCCGCCACGCCATCCGCGATGTGGGCGCCGCCCTCTCCATGGACCCGGCCGAGATCGACAGGATCGCCAAGGCCTTCCCGCACATCCGCGCGCGCGATGCCCGCTCGGCGATGGAGGAGCTGCCCGAGCTGCGCGAGGTGGCGGGGGAGGCGGAGAACCACGGCCGCCTGTGGGAGCTGGTCGAGGCCCTGGACGCGCTGCCGCGCGGGGTCGCCATGCACCCGTGCGGAGTGCTGCTCTCCGACGCCTCGCTGCTCGCCCGTACGCCCGTCGTGCCCACCAGCGGCGAGGGCCTGCCCATGTCCCAGTTCGACAAGGAGGACGTGGAGGACCTCGGGCTGCTCAAGCTCGACGTGCTCGGGGTGCGGATGCAGTCGGCGATGGCGCACGCGGTGGAGGAGGTCGAGCGGGCCACGGGTGAGCGGGTGGACGTGGACGCGGTGCCGCCGGGGGACCCGGCGACGTACCAACTCATCAAGTCCACCGAGACGCTGGGCTGCTTCCAGATCGAGTCGCCGGGCCAGCGGGACCTGGTCGGGCGGCTGCAGCCCGCCACCTTCCACGACCTGGTCGTCGACATCTCGCTCTTCCGGCCGGGACCGGTCGCCGCCGACATGGTGCGGCCCTTCATCGAGGCCCGGCACGGCCGCGCGCCCATCCGCTATCCGCACCCGGACCTGGCGGGCCCGCTCAAGGAGACGTACGGCGTCGTCGTCTTCCACGAGCAGATCATCGAGATCGTGGACATCATGACCGGCTGCGGGCGCGACGAGGCGGACCGGGTGCGGCGCGGGCTCTCCGACCCCGAGTCGCAGGGGCGGATCCGGTTCTGGTTCGCGCAGCAGGCGGCGGCGAAGGGGTACGACGGCGAGACGATCGGCCGGACCTGGGAGATCATCGAGGCCTTCGGCTCGTACGGCTTCTGCAAGGCGCACGCGGTGGCCTTCGCCGTGCCGACGTACCAGTCGGCGTGGCTGAAGGCCCATCACCCGGCCGCCTTCTACGCCGGGTTGCTCACCCACGACCCCGGGATGTACCCGAAGCGGCTGCTGCTCGCGGATGCGCGGCGGCGGGGGGTGCCGATCCTTCCCCTGGACGTGAACAGGTCCGCGGTCGCTCACCGTATCGAACTGGTGTCCGGTTCTGGCTCGGCTCCGGACCGCTGGGGCCTGCGTCTCGCCCTCTCCGACGTCCACGGCATCAGCGAGGCCGAGGCCGCGCGGATCGCCGACGCGCAGCCCTACGCCTCGCTCCTGGACTTCTGGGAGCGGGCCAGGCCCAGCAAACCGGTCGCCCAGCGGCTCGCACAGGTCGGCGCGCTGGACGCGTTCGGCGCCAACCGCCGCGATCTGCAACTGCACCTCACGGAGCTCAGGCGGGGCTCGCGGGGCTCCTCCGGGGCCCAACTCCCGCTGTCCGGCGGGCGGAAGACGGCCCCCGCCGGGCTGCCCGACCTGGACGACGCGGAACGACTCAGCGCCGAACTCGGCGTCCTCGGCATGGACTCCTCGCGCCATCTCATGGGCGACCACGCGGAGTTCCTCCGGGAGCTCGGCGTGCTGACGGCGCGCCGCCTGAGGGAGGCCGAGCACGGGGCGACCGTGCTCGTCGCGGGCGCCAAGGCGGCCACCCAGACCCCGCCGATCCGCTCCGGGAAACGCGTCATCTTCAGCACCCTGGACGACGGAACGGGCCTGGTCGACCTGGCCTTCTTCGACGACGCGCACGAACGGTGCGCGCACACCGTCTTCCACTCCTGGCTGCTCCTGGTCCGCGGCGTGGTGCAGCGGCGCGGGCCGCGCAGCCTCAGCGTGGTCGGCGCGGCGGCCTGGAACCTGGCGGAACTGGTGGAGCTGCGGCAGGAGGGCGGGCTGGAAGCGGTGGGGGCGCGTCTTGCCGAGTCGGGGCCGGAGCCGGGGCCGGAGGGGGAGTCCGACGGAACCCCGGCGGACGCCGGCCGCCGCATCCGGATGTCCACGGGGTACGAGATGCACCCCTGGGCCGACCTCCAGCCGCCCGGCGAACGGGCGGCGACAGGGCGGAAGTTGTGGCACCAGAGCCCAGGGAGCGCGGGATGAGCACCCTCTGCGTACGGTTCCTCCTGCCGCCCATGTACGAGGCGGCCGTGCCCCGACTGCTCACGTTGCTCGGCGAGTTCAGCCCCGTGGTCGAGGCGCTGCCGCCCGACGCCGCGCTCGTCGACGTACGGGGAGCTATGCGTTACTTCGGGCGGGACGCCGTCGAGCTCGCCTCGGTGATCCGGGTGCGGGCGCTCGCCCTGTACGGCGTGGACTGCGTGATCGGCGCCGGACCCGGGCCGATGCTGGCGCGGATGGCCGCGCGGGAGGCCGCGCCCGGGGTGACCCGGGCCGTGGGCGGGGATCCCGACGCCGTCGCGGAGTTCCTCGGGCCGAAACCGGTCGCCGAACTGCCGGGGGTCGGCCGCGCCACCGCCCGCACCCTCTGCTCGTACGGGCTCGACTCCGTCGGCAAGGTGGCCGCCGCGCCGCTCTCCACGCTGCAGCGCCTCGTCGGCGTCCGCGCTGGCCGCGAGCTGCGGGAGAAGGCGCACGGCGTCGACCGCGCGCGTGTCGTGCCGAACGCCGCCGCGCGCTCCCTCGCCTCCGAACGCTCCTTCTCTCGCGACGAGTTGGACCCCACGCGGCACCGCAGGGCGCTGCTCTCGCTCACCGAGGAACTCGGCGCGCGGATGCGCGTCGAGGGCCAGGTGTGCCGCTCCCTGACCCTCACCGTGCGGTACGCGGACCGCTCCACGACGACCCGCACCCGTACGCTCCCCGAACCGACCGCGCACTCCTCCGCGCTGACCGCCACCGCGTACCGCATGTACGAGGCGCTCGGCCTCCAGCGGGCCAGGGTGCGCGGCATCTCCCTGCGCGCCGAAGGGCTCGGGGACGCCGAACAGGCCTCCCACCAGCTGATGTTCGACCCGGTGGACGACAGGGCCCGCCGGATCGAGGAGGTCGCCGACCGGGCGCGGGCCAAGTTCGGGCCCGGCGCGATCGTGCCGGGGACGCTGGCGGCGTAGCACCGCGCCCCGGGGTCACAGGTCCCGGCGGGCACGGTGTCGCGCCCCGGGGGCGCCCGGCACCGGGCCGTCGGCCACACCCGCGACGGCTCCAACAGCCCACGGGCGTACGCCCACAGGCCAATACCCCCGGGAGGGAGGGCCGCATACGATCGGCGCATGGACATAAAGCCAGGTCAGCCGCTGCCCGAGCAGGGCCGGAGCGGGGACGGGAGCGCGACGGTCGGGAGCGGGGACGGGAGTCGTGGCCGGAGCGGGAGCCGCGGCAGGCTCGCCGCCGGGCGTCCGTGGCCGGCCGTGCGCGCGGGCCTGGCCTGGAGCCGGGCATGCGAGGTGCTCACGCTGGTCGGCCGCGGGCTTTCCAACGCGGAGATCGCGGCCGAGCTCGTCATCGCCGTGGCCACGGTCAAGGCGTATGTGGCGCGGCTCTTCACCAAGCCGGATCCCCGCGACCGGGTCCAACTGGTCATCATCCCGTACGAGTTGGGGCTGGTCGTGCCGCCGAGGAGGTGACCCGGCGGGGCGGCGGCCGGGTGAGACCGGACGCGGTGGGCCGCGCGATCGTGCCAGTGGTCACTGGAAGTTTTACCGACGCGTAACTTCACACTTTCACTACCGGCTCGTAATTTGTCGTGTGCACGGCATCCTCGTGATCCGGATCACAGGGCTCACTCATCGCAACTCCCTTGAGCCGCAAGGAGATCACACGATGCTGCCCTGGAGACGAGCGCTCAGAGCGCTTGCCGCCGCCCTCCTCATGACGGGCGCGCTCACCCTCACCCCTGCCGCCACGGCGTCCGCGGCCCCCGCCGCCGCAGCCGCCACGTCGAGCGGCTGGAACGACTACGGCTGCAAGCCGTCCGCCGCCCACCCCCGCCCCGTGGTGCTCGTCCACGGCACCTTCGGCAACTCCATCGACAACTGGCTCGTCCTGGCGCCGTACTTGGTGAGGCGCGGCTACTGCGTCTACTCCCTGGACTACGGCCAGCTGCCCGCAGTGCCCTTCTTCAACGGGGTCGGGCCGATCGACAAGTCGGCCGAGCAGCTCGACGGCTTCGTCGACAAGGTGCTCGCCTCGACGGGCGCCGCGAAGGCGGACCTCGTGGGCCACTCGCAGGGCGGCATGATGCCCCGCTACTACCTGAAGTTCCTCGGCGGCGCGGCGAAGGTGAACGCCCTGGTCGGCCTCGCGCCCGACAACCACGGCACCACCCTGCTCGGCTTGACCAGGCTGCTGCCCTACTTCCCCGGCATCGAGGACCTGCTCACCACCAACACCCCGGGCCTCGCCGACCAGATGGCAGGATCACCGTTCCTGACCAAGCTCAACGCGGGCGGCGACACCGTCCCCGGCGTGCGCTACACCGTCATCGCCACCAAGTACGACGAGGTGGTCACCCCGTACCGCACGCAATTCCTGACCGGCCCCGGCGTACGCAACGTGACCCTCCAGGACCTGTGCTCCGTCGACCTCTCCGAACACGTGGCGATCGGGATCCTCGACCGCGTCGCGCACCATGAGGTCGCCAACGCGCTGGACCCGGCGCACGCGACCCCGAGCACGTGCCTGTCCTGACCGAGCGCGGACAGCGGGCCGCCGCCTCCCCGGAAGCGTGAGGGGAGGCGGCGGCCCGCTGATTGCTCCGTACTCAGCGGCCGTGGCGCGCCGAGCGGCGGCGGGCCGTGCCGAACATGGCCGCGGCGCCGATGGCGAGGGCGGCTGCGCCGCCGATCGCGATGTACGGGGTGGTGCTGTCGCCGCCGGTCTCGGCGAGGTTCTCGTTCGTGGCCGCGACGGGCTTCTCGGCGCCGCCGTTCACCTCGGGCTCGTTGGCGGCGGTGTCGTCAGCCGCGGCCGGGGCCGGTGCGGAGGCCTCGGCGCCCGTCTTGGCGTCGCTGTCACCGTGGCCGTGGTGCTCGACGGTCGACTTGTCGGCGCCCGCGGCGATGTCCTTCTCGGAGGGCGCGGAGGCGGTCGGGGCCGGAGCCGCGGCGCCGCCGCCGCTGTCCTTGCCGAAGACGACGTCGGAGCAGGTGTAGAACGCCTCGGGGGAGTCCGAGCGCTGCCAGACCGAATAGATCAGGTGACGGCCGGTCTTGGCCGGGACCTTGCCGTCGAAGACGTAGTCGCCGTTCTCCATCTTCGGGTCGGCGACGTCGACGAAGGGCTTCTCCTCCAGGTCCGACCACTTCAGGGGCTTGGACGGGTCGTACGAGTCCTTCGTGATGTACAGCTCGAAGGAGCCCTTGTGCGGGGCGGTGCCCTTGTAGTGGAAGGTGTGGTTGCCGCCGGACATCTTGCTGGACGGCCAGTCGGCGCGCGGCAGGTCGAGGCCCTTGTACTTGTCGTTGCCGGCGCTGCACAGCTTGCCGTCGGGGATGATCTCCTTCGACTTGCCCGCGGCGTTGGCGATGTTCACGCCGTTCCAGTCGTAGAAGGCCTGCGCGCCACTGGCCGCGACGGCCGCCTTGCAGGCAGCCGACTTCGGGGCCTCGGGACCCTCCTGGAAGCACGCGGAGACACGGCTCACCGGGTCCGTCATCGAACCGTGCGCGGCGGCGGGGGCGGCCGAAAGGGCGGTCAGGGCGAGCGGGGCGATGCCGGCGGCGGCGATCGCGGCGACCTTGCGACGTGCGGTCATGGGTGGTTCTCCTCAGCGGCGGTTCTGGGGGTGGGGGACACGAGACGGTTGCGAACGGCCGGTGCCGCCCCCCGATTACGTGCGGCGCCGACGGTTCGTAACCGGCCCGGCGACGAGAAAGCTAGCCGCTGAAATCCCCGAATTCGCCTGCTGGGAGGGGGTGATGGCGATCTTTATGGTCGACTTAAGGGAGGGCTAACCGGGGGCTCAGGCTGGGTCCGTGTGAGTCCCGGTTTGGCCGGTAGGTGAGCTACGGGCCGGTCCGGAGGGGGTCGCCGGGAAGCCGGAAGCGCTGTCGGGCCCGTCAGTTCGACCCCGCGTGACTCAACAGGCCGCCACGTGACCGGAGTTGGGCACAGTAGAGTGATGTGAGTCACATTGGGGGCCAGTTCTGAACGCGATGCGTCGGCGCGAGGGGCGCGGGAGGGGGCGTGGGCCGCATGCCCCGGTGGCATGTGGCGGGAGGGTTTGCGCTGGCCAGAGCGCCGCACGCAGAGTGACGACCAGTTACCTATCGTTCACTCTCGAACACAAATTCTTCCCCACAGTTACTCCCAAGTCACTTTGCGTCCAGAATTGGCCGCCTCGGACATACGCGTTTGCCCCGGCGATCCGAAATCCTGCGGTTGAGGACATCGACGTTCTCCGGTGGTCCGCACCTGGTGCAGGGCGGCCTGCCGTCAGCAGGACAAAGGACAGGAACAGTGACCTTCACCCTCGACGAACTTCTCGCCGCGACGGTCGTCGTCACCGCGCTGCGGGTCTTCGCCCCCGACGCACGCCATCTGACGCGCCGCCTGCTGGCGCCGGAGTGCGCGTGGGCGCCGCCGAACTGCTCAAGGGGAAACGTCCCTCCGACACCGTCGAGCTGCCTGCGCCGAGCGACGAGGGAGCCCGGTGATGAGCGACCCCACCACGTCGGTGCCCTCCGAGGACGCCGAACAGCCCAAGGACGCCGGCTTCGCCACGATCGGGATGTCCTGCGCCCCGTCGTCCGACCTGCCCGCCCTCACCGGCATGTCCTACGAGATGCCCCCCGACCTGGAACGCTGCTTCGCCCGCTACGCCAAACCCCAGCTCCGCTACGCACACTCGATGCTCGGCGACAAAGAAGCCGCCAAGGCCGTCGTGCGCCGCTGCTACCGGCACCTCGCCCTGAACTGGCGCAACGTGCAGCAGGAGGAGAGCCCGGAGGCGTACGCCTGGAAGCTCCTCAAGCAGCGCGTGGAGATCCACCTGCGGCTGGCCGGGCGGCCCGCCCCGGCCCAGATGGTGCAGAGCGCCGCTTTCCAGCACACCGCCCGCGCCACCCTGGAGGCCGCGCGTCACCAGTTCACCGCGATGGAATCCGCCCTCGGCCTGTACACCGCGATAGCGGGCCTTCCCGAGCGCCAGTACGACGTCATCGTGCTCCACTACGTCCTGGGCTATCCCTCCCGGCGCATCGCCCACATCATGGGGATCAAAGCTGACACCGTTCGTTCTCACCGGCGCCTGGCGCGCCAGCGCATGGCCATCAAACTCGGTCTGTCGATCGATCCAGCCGCCGACGAGAAGGAGTAACCCCGTGCCGAGCCACATCGACACCGCCCTCGCCCAGGCTGCGATGGACGACGTGTTCACCGACGCCGACCTCGCCGACCTCAAGCAGGAGATCGTCAGGGACGTCACCCAGACCCTGATGTTCGGGGCCGTGCCCGGCCCGGCCGGTCACATGCCCACCGTCCACGAGCAGGCCGCGGCCAGCCTGGACGTGGTGTCCACCCAGGTCCTGCACCATCCTGAGGCGGCCGGACACCTCTCCCGGCTGGCCGCCCGCGGACCCGACAATCCCGACGGCGCGCTGCACTTCGCCTGCCTGCTCGGTCTGGCGGGCTGCTGGGAAGGTGCCCAGTTCTGGTGGCAGTTCTCCGCCGGTGCGGGCAACGCGGTCGCCGCCCACTGCCTGAACCTCTACCACCTCAGCCGGGGTGAGCTCCGCGATGCCAACTTCTGGGCCGAGCAGGCCATCACCCTCGCCGACCCGCCAGGACCCCGCTCCCCGCATCAGCGCCGACCGGTCGCGCAGCGCGAGCCCCGGCTGCCCCGGCGCCTGCACGAGGCCGTGCGCCGGCTCAAGGTCGACACCGTGGAGGACTTCGGCATGGGCAAGGTCCCCTACCCGGACTCGCACCTCGTCGATCAGGCGGTCGAGGAACTGACCACCGCCTGACGGCCAGGGCCGCCACTCCGCAGGGCTACCGCACCCACCGGTACCGCCGCTCCGGCCGCCCCGTCCCCCCGTACCGCAGCGTCACCTCGGCCCGGCCCGTGTCCGCGAAGAACTCCAGGTAGCGGCGGGCGCTGACCCGGGAGAGCGTTCCCTCCTGGGCGCACTCCGAGGCGGAGAGCCCGCCCGGATGCCCCCGCAGGGTCTGCTCGACCAGGTCCGCGGTGTGGGCCGCAAGGCCCTTCGGGAGTTCACGGGAGCCGGGCGGCCGGGTGCCGAAGATCTGGTCGACGTCCTCCTGGCGTGCCTCGTCCAGGCCGTCCAGGCGGGCCCGCACCGCCGCCACGTGCAGCAACTGCTCACGCAGGGCGGCCTGGTTGAACGGCTTGATGAGGTAGTGCAGGGCTCCGGCCCGCAGCGCCGCCCGCACGATCTCCGCGTCCCGCGCCGCCGTGATGAACAAGGCGTCAAGCGGCTGCCGGTCCCGGTCGCGCTCCTCGACGGCACGCAACTCCCGTAGCACCGCGATGCCGTCCATGTCGGGGAGATAGATGTCGAGGAGGATCAGATCGGGGCGCAGCCGTTCCACCGCCGCCAGCGCCTGAGCACCGCTGTGCGCCACCCCCACCACCGCGAATCCGTCCACCGCGGACACATAACGGCTGTGCAGTTTGGCGACCATGAAGTCGTCGTCCACGACCAGCACCCTTGTCATCGCCGCAGGCTATGGGCGCGACCACAACGACCACAACGTCCGTTGATTCCGGAAGAGAGACAGCTTCTTAACGCGCAGGCAACATGTGGGCCACCTCACAGGAATCCCCGTCCCCGCGGACGGCGGCCGGGTTCCCGCCCCCACGGGGAGCCCGGCCGCACCGACTCCCCCCAAACGACTACGTACCGACAGGTGGTGGCACACGTGCGTCTGCGCACACCCCTTGCCCTGCTCGGGGCCGCGCTGCTCGTGCTCGCAGGGCCGCCGCTGCTCTCCACGGGCGGCGGCGCCGAGACCGGCACACAGATCCCCGGCCTGCGCCTCATGGTCCCCAACACCCCGGGCGGCGGCTACGACATCACCGCCCGCACCGCGGCGAAGAACGCCGAGGATGCCGGACTCACCCACAACATCGAGGTGTTCAACCTGCCCGGCGCCGGCGGCACCGTCGGCCTTAGCCGCCTCGTCGGCGAACACGGCAACGGCAAGCTCGCGATGTCCATGGGCCTCGGGGTCGTCGGCGCCGCACGCTCCAACGACTCGCCCAAGACCCTCGCCGACACCACCCCGATCGCCCGCCTCACCGAGGAGCCGGACGTCGTCGTGGTCGCCAAGGACTCCCCGTACAAGGACATCAAGCAGCTCGTCGCCGCCTGGAAGAAGAACCCGGGCAAGCTGCCGGTCGGCGGCGGTTCGTCCCCGGGCGGCCCCGACCACCTCGCCCCGATGCTGATGGCACGCGCCGCCGGGATCGACCCGAAGAAGGTCAACTACGTCCCCTTCGACGGCGGCGGCGAACTCCTCGCCTCGATCCTCGGCAAGAAGGTCGCCTTCGGCGTCTCCGGCGTCGGCGAGTACCTCGACCAGATCAAGTCGGGCGAGCTGCGGCTGCTCGCGACCACCGGACCGAAGCGCGTGAAGGGTCTGGAAGGACCGACCCTCAAGGAGTCCGGCTACGACGTGGACTTCACCAACTGGCGCGGCATCGTCGCCCCGCCCGGCCTCTCCGACGCGGAACGCAAGAAACTCACCGGCCTGGTCAGGAAGCTCCACGACTCCCCTGAGTGGCGCAAGTCCCTCAAGACCAACCGCTGGGACGACGCCTTCCTCACCGGCGACGAGTTCGGCGACTTCCTGGCCGCCCAGGACAAGAGCGTGGTGTCCGTGCTGAAGGAGCTGGGACTGTGACGACGACGACCGAATCCCCGTCGACCCCGCCCGACGAGCACGGCAGCGGAAGCAGCCGCCGCACCTGGCTGCGCGAGCACTCCGAACTCGGCGTGTGCGTCATGCTGCTTGCCCTCGGCGCCCTCGTCCTCACCGACGCGCTCACCATGGACGTCGAGATCGCCCAGCGCGGCCCCATCGGCCCCAAGACGGTCCCGGTCGTCGTGGGCATCGGCCTCCTCGTCGTCGCCGTGATCCTCGCGGTCGACGTCCTGCGCGGCGGTCGCGGCGAGGCCGAGGGCGGCGAGGACATCGACCTCTCCGAACCCGCCGACTGGCGCACCGTGCTGCTCCTCGCCGGAGTCTTCCTCGGCGCCGCCGTCCTCATCGAACCGCTCGGCTTCCCCGTCGCGGGCGCCCTGCTGTTCTGGGGCGCGGCGTACGCGCTCGGCAGCCGGCACCTGGACCGCGATCCGCTCATCGCGGCAGGGCTCTCCCTCATCACGTACGTCGTCTTCAACAACCTGCTCGGGGTGCCGCTGCCCGGCGGACCACTGATGGGAGTGCTGTGACATGAACGCCTTCAACTCCCTGATGGACGGCTTCGGCACCGCCCTCACCCCGATGAACCTGCTCTGGGCCGCCGTCGGCGTGCTCCTGGGCACCGCGATCGGTGTCCTGCCCGGCATCGGCCCCGCGATGGCGGTGGCACTCCTGCTCCCCGTGACGTACGGCCTGGAGCCGACCGGCGCGTTCATCATGTTCGCGGGCATCTACTACGGAGCGATGTTCGGCGGCTCGACGACCTCCATCCTGCTCAACACCCCGGGCGAGAGCGCCGCGGTGGTGGCCGCGATGGAAGGCAATCCGATGGCCAAGGCGGGGCGCGGCGCACAAGCCCTCGCCGCCGCCGCCATCGGGCACTTCGCGGGCGGCATCATCGGCACGACCCTCCTGGTGGCGCTCGCGCCGACGGTCGCCGACCTCGCGGTCGACATCGGGGCGCCCGACTACTTCGCCATCATGGTCCTCGCGTTCATCGCCGTGACGTCGGTGCTCGGCTCGTCCCGTGTACGAGGACTCGCCTCGCTCCTGATCGGCCTCACCCTCGGCCTGGTCGGCCTCGACCAGATGACCGGGCAGCAGCGACTGACCTTCGGCTCGCTCCAACTCGCCGACGGCATCGACGTGGTGATCGTCGCGGTCGGTCTCTTCGCGATCGGCGAGGCCCTGTGGGTCGCCGCCCATCTGCGGCGCACGAGCGGCGAGGCGATCCCCGTCGGCCGCCCCTGGCTCGGCAAGGCCGACGTGAAGCGCACCTGGAAGTCCTGGCTGCGCGGCCCGCTCATCGGCTTCCCGTTCGGCGCGATTCCCGCGGGCGGCGCGGAGATCCCCACCTTCCTCTCGTACGTCACCGAGAAGCGCCTGTCCAAGCACAAGGACGAGTGGGGCAAGGGCGCCATCGAGGGAGTCGCGGGCCCCGAGTCGGCGTCCTCGGCATCCGCGGCGGGCACCCTCGTCTCCATGCTGACGCTCGGCCTCCCCACGACGGCGGTGGCCGCGGTGATGCTGGCCGCCTTCCAGCAGTACGGAATCCAGCCGGGCCCGCTCCTCTTCGAACGCGAACCGGACCTGGTGTGGGGCCTGATCGCGTCCCTCTTCGTCGGCATGGTCCTGCTCCTGGCCCTGAACCTGCCGCTGGCCCCGGTCTGGGCCAAACTGCTCCGCATCCCAAGGCCCTACCTGTACGCGGGCATTCTCTTCTTCGCCGCGGTGGGCGCGTACGCGGTCGGCGGCGAGGCCCTCGACCTGGTGATCCTGCTGATCATCGGCCTGATCGGCTTCGGCATGCGGCGTTACGGACTGCCGGTCCTGCCCGCCGTCATCGGCGTCATCCTCGGCCCGAACGCCGAGCAGCAGCTGCGCCGCGCCCTGCAGATCAGCGACGGCAGCGTGAGCGGCCTGGTCGACACGCCCTTCTCGATCACGGTGTACGTGATCATCGCGCTGATCGCGCTGTGGCCGCTCCTGAAGAAACTGCTGGTGCGGGGCAGGAGGACTGACGTAGATGTAAAGGCATGACCCACGACGTGACCCGCCCCATGCCCGATGAGATCCGCCCCGCCACCGCCGCCGATGTCCCCGCCGTGAAGGCGGTGACGGACGCGGCGTACCACCCCTACATCGCGCGCATCGGTGTCGTGCCCGTCCCCATGGAGGCGGATCACGCGGCGGACGTGGCGGCGGGGCGGGTGTTCGTCACCGGGGACCCCGTGGTGGGTCTCCTGGTCCTCGTCCCGCACGCGGACCATCTGTTCCTGGACAGCATCGCGGTCCACCCCGAGGCGGCGGGCCAAGGGGTGGGCCGCCGCCTGCTCGCCTTCGTGGACGAGCGGGCGCGGTCGCTGGGACTTCCCGAGGTCAGGCTCTATACGAACGCGATGATGTGGGAGAACCAGAAGCTCTACCCGCGCCATGGTTACGAGTTGGTGGAGCGCAGGGTGGACGGCCCGTACGACCGCTTCCACTACAAGAAGACCCTCTAGCTGATCTCACCCATCGGGCCACCAGGTCCGCTGGATGTCCTTGCGGACCTCGGGGCGCTCGCGAGGCCGCTCGCGCTCCTCGGACTCGTACTTCTCCCGGACCTGCCGATTGGTGGGCTTACCGACGGTCTTGTGCACGGTCACACGGCGCATGGCTGCCTCCCTGTACTACCGATGTCCAAGGTAGGACGTCGGTAGACCTCTGCAGGGAGGGTTTCTCATCGAAGTTGGATTGTCAGTGGCGGGTGTCACCATCGCCGGATGACGATCGACTGGGACGCCGAGGCGGCCACCTTTGACGACGAGCCGGACCACGGACTGCGGGACACGGTGGTGCGGGACGCGTGGGCGGAGCGCCTGCGGGACTGGCTGCCGAAGACCCCCGGCGACCTCCTTGACCTGGGCTGCGGCACCGGAAGCCTCTCCTTGCTGGCCGCCGAGCGAGGGCATCGCGTCACGGGCGTGGACCTGTCCCCGAACATGGTGGAGCTGGCCCGCGAGAAGCTGTCGGGGCACGCGGCCCAGGTGCTGGTCGGCGATGCGGGTGAGCCTCCGGTGGAGGGACGTCTTTTTGACGTGATCCTGGCCCGGCACGTGCTGTGGATGTTCCCGGACCCGGAGGAGACGCTGCGGCACTGGTGCGGGCTGCTGCGGCCGGGCGGACGCCTGGTGCTCGTCGAGGGCGTGTGGGGCACGGAGAACCCCGCCGGAATCCCCGCGGACCGCCTGATCGGCGCGCTGACGCCGGTGGCCGGTCAGCTCCGTGCCGAGCGGCTCTCGGGCGACGAGCGGCTGTGGGGGAAGCGGGTGGAGGACGAGCGTTACGCGGTGATCGCCGACCTCCTGGCGACGCCCGCCCGGCACAAGGAGGTGGTGGACGTCCACCTCATCCTGCGCCGCGGCGACGAGGTGCTGCTGGCCCGCCGCGCCGGGACCGGTTACGGGGACGGACTGCTCAACCTCCCCTCCGGTCACGTGGAGGCCGGCGAGGACGTCCGTACGGCCGTGATCCGCGAGGCCCGCGAGGAGATCGGCCTGGCGCTCACGCCCGACGACGTCAGCGCCGAACTGGTCCTCCAGCACCGGGGTCCTGGCGGGGCAGCCCGCATCGGCTGGTTCTTCGAGGCGGCGTACGGCGCGGGCGGCGAGCCCTTCAACGCGGAGCCCGACAAGTGCGACGAGCTGAGCTGGCACGGGGTGGCCGAGCTGCCGGACGACATGGTGGCGTACTGCAGGGCGGCTCTTGAGGCGTGGCGGGCGGGGGAGCGGTTCGCCCTGCACTGGCAGGAGGCGGGTGACGCGGTGCGGTACGAGAGGGGCGGGGCCGATCGGTCGGTCGCCCTCACGCCTGCGCGGGGCGCGCACCATGTGGAGCTCTGGGTGCCGGACTTCGCCGCCGCGGAGGCTTCGTGGGGCTGGCTGCTCGGGGAGCTGGGGCATGTCCGTGAGCAGCGCTGGCAGGGCGGCGGCAGCTGGCGGCGAGATGCGTCGTACGTGGTCCTTGAGCAGTCGCCGGACATGCGGGACAGCGGCCATGACCGGCTGCGGCCCGGCCTGAACCACCTGGCGTTCCATGTGCGCAACAGGGCGGAGCTGGACCGGCTGGTGGCGCGGGCGCCCGGGCACGGATGGTCGTTGCTCTTCCCGGAGCGGCATCCGTTCGCGGGAGGCGAGAAGCATTGCGCGGCGTATCTGGAGGACGGGGCGGGCTTCGAGGTGGAACTGGTCGTCGGGGCGCCCTGACCGGAAGGGCCCGAACGCCGGACGGCCCGGACCGTCATCCGGGCCGTCCGGCGCATGTGGACCTGAAGCGCCTGGTCCTACGGCGCGTCGTGGAGGGCGGAGGCCGGGGCGAGGGGTTCTCCGTCGCGGGCCAGGCGCTCCAGTTCGTCCAGGGCGGACAGGGCCCTGGACGCCGCCTCGGGGTCGCGCTCGGCGAGGCCGCTCTCGGCGAACTCGTCCTCGTCCAGGCGCAGGATCGTCCGGCCGTCCGCCGAGCACCACAGGTCGAGGTCCAGGTCCTCCACCGTCAGCGTCGAGCCGTCCCGCACCGCCGGGCGCGTCACGTCGCAGTACCAGCCCTTCAGGACGCCCGTGGAGGTGCGGACCTCCTTCACGGCGTACCAGCGATCACGCCAGTAGTGCTCCGTGAAGACGTCGCCCGGCTCGAAGCGCACGAAGCCGAAGTCCCGTACGCCGTCGGCCGCCCACGGTGCTCGGACCGTCACCACGGTGCCGTCGTCCGCGACGACCTCCGCCGGATAGCGGATCTTCGTGCGGCCCGCCTTCATCAGGACGACTTCCACCTGGCCGGGCGTCGTGTCAGCCGAGGTCTCGGACATGACGTACCTCCGTCGCGCAGATCTCGTAACCGAACCACTTGTTGATCGCCAGCATCGGCTCGTTGCCCGCGTCGTTGCCGGTGAACGCCTCCGTGCAGCCCGCGGCACGCGCCCGGTGCAGGGAGTCGTTCTTGGCGAGCTTGGCCAGGCCGCGGCCGCGGAACGCGCGTCCGGTGCCGGTCATGCCGCTCGCGTAGCGCGACGCGCCGTCCGTGCGGGCCAGGGTGAAGGCGGCCGGGCGGCCGTCCACCACGGCCACCGTGGTCAGCTCGCGGTTGACCAGGGGGTGGTTCCAGGTCTCGGCGAGCCAGTGCGCGTAGTCCGTGAACTCCGCGGCCACATCGCTCGGTTCGTCCGCGACGGTCTCCGCGTCCAGGTCGAAGAGGGCACGCGGGTCGTCCCCGTACGAGGCTCCCGTACGCAACTCCACCCCGTCCGGCGGCTCTTGGCGGGGCGGCAGCACGCCGCCCGCCAGGTCAAGCCGGAGGAAATGGGCGGAACGGCTCGCGCGGTAGCCGCGTGCGGCGGCGAAGGCGCGGTTCGCGGGCTCGTCGAGCACCCAGGAGAAGACCGTCGAGACTCCCTCACCCGACAGGTACTCCTCCGCCGTCCGCAGGATCAGCGATCCGGCGCCGATGCCGCGCCGGCCGGGGAGCACGTAGACGTTGGCGAAGCCCTGGCCCGGCTCGGGGCTGTCGTAGGAGACACCCACCTGCGCCGTGCCGATGATCTCTCCGTCGCTCTCGGCGACCAACTGGCTGTACCGGGACTCCGGATGGGCGTGTGCCAGATCGAACCTGACGGAATCGGCGGTGGCGAGCATGGCGGGCACGCAGGCGCGGCGGACCACGGCGAACGCCTCGGCGTCCGGCGTGTTGCCGGGGCGCAGGGCGCGGACAAGGACGGTCATGGGGCCGCACGCTACGCGCGGAGCGTGCCGTGGTGCCTCTTATTTTCCGGGGGTGCGGGACAATCGCCGCGTGACGTTGAAGATCGAGATCGAAAGCGACGGGGCCGGCGCGGGCACGGGCGGTGTACCGGCCTACGAGCAGGTGCGGGCCCAGATCGCCGAGCAGGCGCGGGGCGGTGCGCTGCCGGTCGGCTACAAGCTGCCGACCGTGCGGGGGCTCGCCCAGGAGCTGGGGCTCGCCGCCAACACGGTGGCCAAGGCGTACCGGGCGCTCGAGGGCGACGGGGTGATCGAGACGCGGGGGCGCCACGGGACGTTCGTCGCCGCCGCGGGGGACGCGGCGGCGCGGGAGGCTTCGGGGGCCGCCCAGGCCTTCGCCGAGCGGGCTCAGCGGCTCGGGCTTTCCGAAGCCGCCGCGCTTGCCGCCGCGCGGGATGCTTTGCGGGCCGCTTATGGGGACTCGGGGTGAGCTGACCCCGTGCTGCCCGCCCACTGTGGCGAGCACGCCCCGCTACAGAGACCCCGCTACAGGTACAGCCCCGCGTCCGCTCCCTCTCTCGGGTCCGGCACCGACGTCGGGGACGTGCCGCGGCGCAGGGCGTACAGCTCCGCCAGGGTCGCGCCCTCGCGGGGGACGCCTTCGTCCGTGCCGAGCCAGTCGACCGACTCGGCGCGGGTCAGGCTCCCGACCTCGATCCGGGCGAGGCAGCGGCCGGGCCGGACCACCGCCGGGTGGAGCCGCTCCAAGTCCTCGTTGGTCGTGACGCCGACCAGGACGTTGCGGCCCTGCCCGAGCAGCCCGTCCGTCAGGTTCAGGAGCCTCGACAGCGCCTGCCCGGCGGTGTGCTTCGCCTCGCCCCGGATCAGCTCGTCGCAGTCCTCCAGGAGCAGCAGCCGCCAGCGGCCCTTCGCCGTGCCGTCGTCCTCACCGATCGCGATGTCCATCAGATAGCCGACGTCGCTGAACAGCCGCTCCGGGTCCAGGACGCAGTCCACCTGGCACCAGTCCCGCCAGGACCGCGCGAGCGTCCGCAGCGCCGACGTCTTGCCCGTGCCCGGCGGGCCGTGCAGCAGCAGGAGGCGGCCCGAGATGTCCTCGGGGCCCGTCTTCATCAGGGAGTCCATGGCCCCGGCGACCGGCGCGGTGTAGTTCTCCCGCACCTCCTCCCACGTACCCGCGGCGATCTGCCGTGTGGTGCGGTGCGGGCCGCGCCTGGGGGACACGTACCAGAACCCCATGGTCACGTTGTCCGGCTGGGGCTCCGGTTCGTCCTGCGCGCCGTCCGTCGCCTGCTTCAGGACCTTCTCCGCGAGGTCGGCGCTCGTCGCCGTCACCGTGACGTCCGCGCCGCGGTTCCAGCGCGAGATCAGGAGCGTCCAGCCTTCGCCCTCGGCCAGCGTCGCGCTGCGGTCGTCGTCGCGGGCCGCGCGCAGCACCGTCGCGCCCGGCGGAAGGAGCGTGGAACCGGACTTGACGCGGTCGATGTTGGAGCTGTGCGAGAAGGGCTGCTCGCCGGTGGCGAAGCGGCCGAGGAAGAGAGCGTCCACGACATCGGACGGAGAGTCGCTGTCGTCGACGTTGAGCCGGATCGGCAGGGTGTCCTGAGGGTTCGCAGACATGCCGCCATGATCCGGCACGCAAGTGCCCTTGTGCATCCCGGTTTACGTACTCCGCCGTACTCCGTTCAGGTGCCGGGTCCGGTGGCGCCCCGTGGCAAAGCTGTGGTCCGGAACCTGTCCCACCGACAACCACCGCCGTTACTCTTGTCCTTGATGGCACGTCATGGGTGGAATTCGGGGGCACAGCGGTGGCGACTGACCGCGCTGCTCGGCGTTGCTCTGGCCGCACTGGCCCTGATCCTGACCGTAACCAACACACTGCCCGGTGACGGCACGGGCACCGAGGGCACCACGCGCGACGGCGACAAGGTGCACGGCACGCCCGCCGTCCCGCCCGGCGAGGCGAAACCGGCCGTCGGCTGGGGCTTCACCCACACCCAGTACAGCGCGGACGAGGGCGGCGACGCCGCCACCCGGCGGGTCGAGGAGCTGCTCGCGGGCAAGCCTCGCCCGCTGCCGCAGATCCAGCACATCATGGGCTGGGGCGCGGGCAACCCCGAGCCGGTCAAGGGGCGTTACGACTTCTCGGCGATGGACAAGCGGATGGACTTCATCCGCGCCACCGACGGCACGCCCGTCGTCACCCTGTGCTGCTCCCCGGACTGGATGAAGGGCGGCAAGCCCGGCGCGGACAACACCGACTGGAGCCAGCAGGCCCTGGAGACCGCCCCGGAGCGCGCCCACTACAAGGACTTCGCCAAGCTCGCGGCGACCGTCGCCAAACGCTATCCGGACGTACGGCACTTCATCGTCTGGAACGAGTTCAAGGGCTTCTGGAACAGCGAGAAGGCCCGCTGGGACTACGAGGGCTACACCGAGCTCTACAACCTGGTCTACAAGGAGCTCAAGAAGGTCAACGAGGACATCCTGGTGGGCGGCCCCTACCTCGTCATGGACAGCCTCGACCCGCGCCAGAGCGAGGGGGCGTCGACGAAGGTCGAGGGCGACTGGGGCCGCATGGACCAGCGTGCGCTCGACGCCTTCGACTACTGGAACAAGAACAAGGCGGGCGCGGACTTCGTCGTCGTGGACGGCTCCAGCTACACCGTCGACGACGAGATGCTGCCCGACGAGTTCAAGGCCACCGACAAGCTCACCGCCGTGAGCAAGTGGGTGCGGGAGCGCACCGGCGACCTGCCGCTGTGGTGGGCCGAGTACTACGTGGAACCGGGCGACAGCAACGACGACCGCGACGACTGGTCCGAGCCGCACCGCGTCGCCGTGCAGGCCTCGGGACTGATGGCGATGGTGCGCGGCGGCGCGAGCAGCGGCTTCTACTGGAATCCGCAGAACAAGGGCGAGAGCTGCGCGGGCTGCCTGTGGCGCTCCACGCAACTCGACGACGGCGGAACGGAGTTGCCCATGCTGACGATGCTCTCCCGGTTCAGCGAGGAGTTCCCGCCCGGCACGGAGTACGACAAGGTCTCCGTCGCCCCCGACGACGTACCGAACGTACGCGTCCTCGCGAACAAGAAGACGGTGCTCGTCGTGAACACCCTCGACCGCCCGATCAACGCGAAGATCGACGGGCAGCGGTTCGGGATGAAGGGGTACGAGGTGAAGTGGCTGAAGCGCTGATCCGCTTCAGCCACCGTCCCCACCCCGCGGCCCGGCTCGTCACGCCATCGTCAGGAACCGCTGGATCAGCGAGGCGAGCAGCACCGCTAGGAGTGGCAGCGAGAACCAGAAGCTGCTCTGCAGCCAGCGCAGCTGCCGCACGCTCGGCTCCACCGCTACCCGCACGACCTCGCGGGTGACGAGCAGCAGGACCAGGGCGATCGCCGCGAGCGCGCCGACCACCGACCAGGGGGTCCAGGTCACCTGCGGGCCGATCGGGCCCGGGGCGGCCTTTTCGACCTTGCCGTCCGGCTGCTCGCGCAGGGTGTAGAGGGTCGCGTCGTCGTTCGTGAAGACCTTCTTCAGCTCCTGGCGGTTGTCGAGGTTCGTGATCAGCCGGGTGTCCCAGGTCCTGGGGTAGCCCACGTCCATCTGGAGATAGACCGTCTGACTCTTGTTGATCATCAGATACGAGTGGGGGCCCGCGTCCTTGAGCGCCTTCACCAGGCTGGAGACCAGGACCGGGTCGGCCGGGGCGAGGGTCGGGACGTACTGGACCTTCTCCATGTCACGCGCGCCCCACGGCATCGCGGGCGTCACGTTGTTGAGCGTGTCGTCGCTCATCCACAGCAGCCGCACCGTCGGGTCGTCGTGCGCGTACACGTACTCCATGGCGGCGACCTCGCCGACCCGGGTCCGCTCGAAGGGTTCGTTGCCCCAGCGCGCCACCAGGAAGCCGCCCATCAGGACGAGACCCGCCATCAGCGCGGCGATCGGCGCCAGGCTCACCCGGTCGCGGTCCCGTTCCTTCGCGGTGATGCCCGCGCGCGGGAACAGCGCGAGACCGCCCAGGAGCGCGGCGCCCGGCAGGGCGAACATGAAGACCCGCAGTGCCATCTCGCCGCCGTACGACTGCATGCCGAAGCCGAGGAACGGGACGAAGGTCAGGACGAGCAGCGAGCGTTCCGTGTACTTGTGGTCGCGCCGCCGCCACCAGCCCCAGCAGGCGAGCGCCATGACGGTGCCGGCGAGCGCCACGCGCGCGTAGAGCACGAGTTGATGGGTCGAACTGCCGCCCTCGATGCGCCCGGACACCGACGAGGACACGTTGTCGCCGACACCGCCCATCCCGCCGAACAGCTCGTCGAAATGCCCCGACCAGTACGGTTCCGCCAGGAAGCCGACCCAGACGGCGACGAACACCGCGAACAGGATCGGCAGGCCGCGCAGCTCCGAGCGGCCCACCAGGACGAGCACGGCCAGGACGCCGAGCATCACGAACGGCGTGAGCTGGTGGGCGGGGACCGTCGCCGCGAACAGGGCGATCAGGACCCCGAGCAGCACCGCGCGCTGGCGCCGGTCCGCGGGTTCGACCTCGAGCTCGCCCGGGCGCCGCTTGGCCCACAGCACGTGCGGCGCGCGGAACCACACGAGGAGCACCGCGACGAACACCAGATAGAGCAGATACGTGAAGCCCTGCGGGGAGAAGTAGTCCTGGCCGACCCAGCCGCTCAGTGCGAAGATCCACAGCCCGGCCCACTTGGCGCGCCAGGACGCCCGCATGGAACGCACGAGCAGGAGCATCGGCGCCAGATAGAGCAGCTGCATCGCCAGCGGCCACCAGCGGATCACCTCGGTCATGTCCGAGACCCCGCACGCCTTCGCCACGAAGGTGGCCGCGGCGAAGAACCCGGGCCAGCTCCAGCGCGCGTCCAGGTCGGGCACCGCCGTGCCGGTCCTGTCGATGTACTCCATGAAGCCCAGGTGCTGCCAGGCCGTCGCGAACCGCGGCTCGTCCTCCAGGACGGCGGGCAGGGCGTGCAGGCAGATCACCGTGACGACCAGCGTCACCAGGAGCAGGGTCTTGTGCGGCCGTTCCAGCCAGAGCAGCGAGGCGAAGACGACGACGAGCAGCGCAGCCCCGACCAGGGTCGGCACGGGCAGGACGGAGATGAGCCCGAGCCCGCCCATCGTGTCCAGGTCCGCCTCGGTGATGCCCACGGTGGGCAGCCAGTAGAGGGCGAGCGCGAAGGCGAGGAGCAGCGCCATGAAGGCGGCGCGGCGGCGGGGGAGCGGTCCGGGCGCGACGACGGGCGGGGGCAGGGGCGGGGCCTGCGGCGCGGGTGCGTCGGTGCCTGGCTCCGCGGCGGGCGCCGTGACGGCCGATGACACCGAGGGCTGCATCGGCGCGGACGGCTCCGGATCCGGCTCGCGTGGCTTGGGCGGTGTTCTCAGCGCCCACGTCGGCCGGTTCTCCATGTCGTCCCCCTCGTCCCCCGTACCCGCGGCCTTTCCGGAAGCGGCCCGCTCGGAAGCCGGCTTCCCGGACGCGGTGCTCCCCGAGGCGGCTCTGCTGACCGCCGGTGTCCCGAAAGCCGGTGTCCCGGGACCCGGGCGCATGTCGGGTCTGCGCTCCGGATGCTCGAAGTCGGTCAGCACCGCGAGGTGCAGCGTGTCCGAGTCGAGCGACTCGCGCAGCGCCCAGGCGGGCCCGCGCCGCGCCTTCTTCTGACCCGGCTGACCCGGCTGACCCGGCTGACCCGGCTCGTCCGCGGGGAGCGCGGGCGGCGCGTCGGCCGTCCCCAGGTCCGCGAGATCGCCGTCCGGCGCCCCGCCGTCGGCCGGCTCCGCCGACGGCGTTCCCCGCGCCACCCGGTACAGCTTCGGCGCCGCGATCGCCACGATCACCGAGAGGCTGGAGACCTCCGCGACGCCCGCGCCCGTAAGACCCATCCGCGGCAGCAGAAGCAGTGTCAGGCCGAGCACGAGCACGCACAACAGGCCCTGCAGCCAGGCGATCCCGGACGTCCGGCTCTGGGCACGCTGCACCGCGAAGTACGTCTCCATGACGACCCGCAGCGCCGCGCCCACCGCGAACCAGCGCAGCAGCGGCGTCGCCGCGTCCGCGTACCCCTGGCCGAAGACCCGCAGGATGTAGGGCGCGCAGAGGAAGAGCAGACCGCACACCGGCAGCATGATGCGCGCCATGCGGCGCAGCGCGGCCCGGGTGTTCGCCGCGAGCCGCGCCGGGTCGTGCGCGCCCTCGACGGTCAGTGAGGCGCCCATGTTGATGGCGAGCAGGTTGACCGTGCCGCCGATCGTGGTGGTGATGTAGAAGTACGCGTTGTCGACCGAACTGACCTGCGAGGCGACGATCACCGGTACGAGATAGACCACGGCGAGCGAGAAGAGCGAGCCCGTGTAGTCGCCCGCCAGGAAGCGGCCCATCTCGCGCAGCGTCGGCGGCTGCGTCTTGTCCTGGGTCGCCTTGATGTGCCGCGGCACGAGCCGCCGGAACACCAGGAAGCCGAGCGGGATGACGGACAGGGCGATCGCGGCGACCCACGACACGAAAACGCCCGCCGTCGGGATCGCGGCGGCGATCGCGATCAGCAGGCCCAGCTTGACGACCGAGAAGATCGTGTTGCCGACCGGCACCCACAGCGCGCTGCGCAGCCCCGTGAGCACCCCGTCCTGCAGGGTGAGCAGCGACCAGGCGACGACCGCGGCGATGAAGCCGAGGCCGTTCAGCGGGCCGTGCAGGAATTTGTACGAGGGTCCCCACAGGTCCAGCGTGAACAGGAAGATCAGTGCGGCGAACGCGACGACCAGCGAACTGCCCGCGTACGTACGGAAGATGAGCCTGCCGGTGGCGCGTCCCGCGACGGGGATGAAGCGCGCGAGGGCCCCCATCAGGGTGAGCGCGGTGAGGCCCGCCAGGAACTTCATGGCGGCGATCGCCGCCGAGCCCTGGCCGACCGCCGACTCGGAGTAGTACCGGGCGGCGGCCAGCCAGAAGCCCAGGCCGAGCACGCCGGAGATGCCGGTGTTCAGCATCAGTGCGTAGGCGTTGCGGAACAGGGGACTCCCACCGCCTGATCCGCCCAGGCCGGGCAGCCGCAGTCTGCGCGGCCTGCCCGACCTGCCGGACGACGGCTGCTGTTCGGTACCGGGAGCCCCAGAGACGTCTGCCTGGGCGGTGGACGTGTCAGACACGGGTACGAGTTGCCTTCCGGCGGGCCTGTCGGACTCTGCGGATCACGGCGTACCCCTTGGTGAGGGCGGAGTCCTTGGCGAAATTACGGCCGATCGCACGGCCCTCGACGAGCCGCTCGAACTCCTCGATGCCGGTGGACCGGCGCACGGTCACCCGCTGCAGGGCATAGGGCCCCTGGGTGCGCCGCGCGAGACGGTTGCCGACCGCGAGCGACTGGGCGAACCCGGCGCCGCGCACCGTCCGGCGCACCCGGCGGCTCGAATAGCCGTACGGGAAGGCGAAGGAGGCGGGCCGGGTGCCGAGTTCGTCGGTGATGATCTCCTTGCAGCGCAGCAGTTCGAACCAGAGGTCGTCGTCGTCCAGTTGGTCGAGCTGCGGGTGCGTGTGGCTGTGACCGCCGATCTCCGTGCCCGCCGCCGCCAGTTGGCGCACCTGGTCCCAGTCGAGCATCCGGTCGAGGCCGCCCCCGGTGTCGTGCGCCCCGCGCAGCCACCCCGTGGAGACGAAGAGCGTCGACGCGAAGCCGTGCTTGGCGAGCGCGGGCAGCGCGTGCCGGTGCACGCCTTCGTAGCCGTCGTCGAAGGTGATCAGGACGGGCCTGGCCGGCAGCGCGCGGCCGGGGGTACGCCAGATCGCGGCGAGCCCGGCCGTGCTGAGCGGTGTGAACCCCCGCTCGCCGAGCAGTTCGAGCTGCTCGGTGAACGCCTTTGGAGACACGGACAACTCCCGTGTCTCCAAAGTCGGTTCATGGGCGATCGAGTGATACATCAGTATCGGCACGGGCGGGTTCATGGCGGCCCTCCTCGGCCGGTCGGTGCCGCGCTCATGCGGCAGCCCCCTCACCATCCGCGTCCTTCCCGATCTCCACGACCGAGAAGGTGGCGCCTCCCCTGCGCGCGCGGACACTCCCGAGGACGTACCCCCCGGCCGCGGTGACCACGCCCGCCACGATGGCCCCGGCGCGGCCCGCGCCGCCCGGACGGGCGAGCAGCGCGTCCCGCAGGCCGCGCCCGACACCGGCGGGCAGGACGCGCGTGGTGTACCGCCGCTCGGACTCGAGTCCCTTGCCGGCCCCGACGCTCCGGGCCACGAGCGCCTTGGAGAGCCCCTCCGCATACGTCCGCGTGCGGAAGTAGTGGAAGCGCTCCCGCGCGGCGGGGACCCGGTGGTGGATCACCGCGCGGTCGTCGATGAGCAGGACGGCGTCGGGGCGTGCCCGCGTGAGGCGGATGCACAGCTCCGTCTCCTCGCAGCCCAGCGGACGCTTGTCGCCGTCGCGCCCGATGCCGGTCGCGAAGCCCCCCGCCACCTCGAAGGCGCTACGCCGGAAGGAGGCATTGCCGCCCAGGACATTGCGCACCCGCACGCGCCCCTCGGGCAGCCCCCTGTACGTACAGCCCACGACCCAGTCGAACTCCTCGGGGAACCAGGCGGGCCTGCGCCGTGACTCCCAGACGGGCATGGTGCGCCCGCCCACCGCGAAGACCTTCGGGTCGGCGTACCCCTCGGCGAAGTGGCGCAGCCAGTCCCGCTCCGCGACGGCGTCGTCGTCGAGGAACGCGATGATCTCGCCGCTGGAGGCGGCGATCCCGGTGTTGCGGCCCGCGGAGAGGCCGCGGGGGCCCGCGTTCGCGAGCACCCGCACCCCTTCGGCCTCCTTGTACTCCTTGGTGAGCCGGTCAAGGAGCGAGGCGTTGTGATCCACCACGAGAAGCGTCTCCAGCGCCGCCAGGGACTGCGCCCGCACCGAGGAGACCGCCGCGAGGATGTCCTCCCAGCGGTCCTCGGTGTAGACGCAGATGACGACGGAGACACCCGCGACCGCGCTGCCCCCGTGGTGGCCGGGAGCGCTCAAGACACCTCTCCCTGACGCGTGGGGAAGGGACCTCCACGGGCACGGCGGCGCTGCTGCCCGCGGCGGTTGGAGCGCTCGGTGAGGATCACCTTCAGGACGCGCAGACCGTCGCGCACGGCCCTGAGATTGCTGACGCCGTGGATGCGCAGATACTCGTGGCTGGGGATCTCCTGAACCTTGAGCCCGGCCTTGACCACCCTGATGTTCATCAGGGTCTCCACCTCGAAGCCCGTGCAGTCGAGCTCTATCTTGTCCAGGCAGTGCTTCCAGAAGGCGTTGTAGCCGTAGCACAGGTCGGTGTAGCGGGCGCCGAACTTGGCGTTCACCACGGAGCAGAGCACGTGGTTGCCGAGCTTGCGGATCGGCGTCATGTCGTCCGTGGCACCGCCGTTGGCGAACCGCGAGCCCTTGGCGAAGTCCGCACCCGAGACGAGGGCGGAGACATAGCTGACGATCTCGTGCCCGTCGGCGGAGCCGTCCGCGTCGACCATCACGATGATGTCGCCGGTGCACGCCTCGAATCCGGTGATCAGGGCGTCGCCCTTGCCCTTGCCCAGCTGTCTGACGACCTTCACGTCCGGCCACAGCTCCCGGGCGACGGCCACCGTTTCGTCGGTGGAATTGCCGTCAACAAGAACGACTTCGTGAATCCATTCGGGCAGCGTCTTGAAGACGTAGGGAAGATTCTCCGCTTCATTCATGGCGGGAATCACGACACTCACCGGCGGAGTGATCGCCAGGTGGGTGGAAATCGGCCGGTAGTTGCCGGACAGCGCTTTCTTCTCCAACGGATCCGGCCCCGGTTCGGTGGCCGGGCGCACAACAGAACTCATGAGTCTTGTCCCTCTCGTCCGGTGGACCGCCCACCCCCGGGCGGTCCGGATATGTATCCGGTTCGAAAGGGGGGTTCTCACGTGAGCATGACGAAATGGATCTCCGTGCATGCCGAGTGAGCTGGCATCGCGCGGGACGTGACTCGGCATGAATTCGGTCGCCGAGCACGGCACCCCCCTACCGCGCCCCGCGTCGGCACCACCGCGACCTTGAGCCCTCCCCTAGATCGCAACGCGTGATGGACCGATGCGGGTGGATGTACGACGGTATTGATGATTGAGACCGTATGGCAAGGCCTGGAACGGGCCCTCACGTTTTTGATGATTTGGCCGATCTTGATGGGCACATATGGAGCGCACTGTTCCTTCCTGCGCCCGCTTATTCCTTCTTTCTTGATCGAATTTGGCCCATGCGTTTCAGCAGCTTGTCGGCCGGTTCGAAGAGTTCCGGACGGGACAAGACCGTGTTGCGCAGCGCCCTGACCGGAGCGCGCCGCGCCCGGTGTCCGATCGCTGCCGGATGGCGCAGAGCCACCCACCCCTCGGACACGGTGAGTTCGCGCGTCTTGAGGGAGTCCTTGTACTGCTTCTGGCCCCGCCCCAGATCGAGATAGGCGATGCCGTCGGCGGCGGCCTCCTCGGCCATGCGCAGATGCATGATCAGGCCGGGCGAGTACTTGGCGAACGCCGGGTCGTAGGCGGGGAACCACTGCGCGATCACCCGCTCGGAGCGCAGCCCGAAGTGCGCCGCGGCCGGTACGTCGTCCACGTACAGGACGGAGAGCACACCGGCGAACTGTTCGGACCTGGTATGGAAGAGCTGGCGCACGAGCTGCCTGATCCAGGCCTGCGCGAAGCGGTCGCTGCGGCCGGTCCTGCGGTACTGGGCTGACTTCCACTCCATCAGGACGCGCAGCACCTCGGGGTCGCGCTCGTCGTGCACATAGCGCACGGTGCCGCGGTCGCGCCCCAGCCTGCGCTCCTTGGCGAGTGTCGTGCGGGCGAACTTCGGCGACTTCGCCTTGAGCTGGGCGAGATAGGCCTCGTACCCCTGGTCGATGTCCATGACGGGGGAGGCGAAGGAGCCGGAGGCGCCCGCCTCGAACGGCTCCTGGCCGCCGGCCAGGTGGTCGAACTCGTACATCGCGAGCCCGCAGGCCCGCAACAGCTCCCGCGCGTCCCAGGTGAAGCCGGGCCGGTGCACCAGGCCCTGACAGTCGGAGACGCCGAGGCCGATGGCCCGGCCGATGCCGGTGATGGATCTCTGGAACGGGAAGAACGCCGCGGGCTCATCGGCCTCGCGTACGACCGCGATCCGCACCCCGCGCCGCCAGTGGCCCACCGCGAGGGTGAACTCCGGCGAGAGGAACGGATTGCCCAGCTCCGGCGCGCCGTTGAGGTGGGCCTTGGACTGCAGTGCTGTCCAGGCCACCCGGTCCGCAGCGGTGAGTTCTCCAGGGCGGTGCACGGTGATGTCCACGTCAGGAGGTCCGCCTCGTCGGGGCACGGCGGCGTCGCAGCCGCCGTGCCAGTACCAGCAGATGGATGAGCGAGCCGATCACGGTGATGGCCACGACCCCGCCGCGCGCCGACCACAGGTGGAGGGCCAGCATCGACTGGGTCACCAACAGGTTGACCGCGACGGCCCCGGAAACGGAAGCGATGATCCGGCCGCACGGATCAAGTCCCCTGAGGGCGGCCGCGATTGCCCCGCCGGGAGCGGCCAGCAGGAAGAACAGGGTGAAGGGGGCGCGCAGCGGCGAATCGACGTCCGTGAGCGCGAGCACCGCGCCGACCGCGCCCACCGCCACGGCCGTGCCCGCGAGCAGCGGCAGCGCGTCTTCCTGGCGTCTCGGCCGGTCGTCGGGCCCTCGCCCGGTGTCTGATGACGGTGCCTTGATCCCGATGGTCTGCATGGGCGACTTTGCCCCCCGAAGCGCCGGATGCCGGGCTTCAATGTCGCGCAGTCGACGGCGGCGCGTCAAGGTGCGGAGGGAGTGTGGAGATGTTCGCCGCAGGGCCCTTGAACCGCAAGGGAACTTCCTCTGTGGACAAGGGAATTGCAGGCGAACTTGTTGTCATGAACACTATCGGCGCCCTGGAGGGAGTGGTACCACAGTCGAGGCAGAAATCCTGCTAAGGGAGGTTCCATGAGATTGTCCCGAATCACGGCATACGTTTCCTCACTCCTCCTCGCCACCGCCTTCGCCCTCACCGGGGCCACAGCGGCTCAAGCGGACCAGCCCCCCGGTCAACAGGCCGCGGCCACCGGCTATGTGGCACTCGGCGACTCCTACTCCTCCGGTGTCGGAGCCGGCGGATACGACAGCGGGAGCGGCAACTGCAAGCGCACCCCGCGCGCGTACCCCGCACTCTGGGCGGCCGCCCACTCACCCTCGAGTTTCAGTTTCACGGCTTGCTCGGGCGCTCGTACGGGTGATGTCGTGGCCAACCAGCTCGGCCCGCTCGGCTCCGGGACGGGCCTGGTCAGTCTCTCCGTCGGCGGCAACGACGCCGGCTTCGCCGACGTCATGACGACCTGTGTGCTCCAGTCCGAGAGCAACTGCCTCGCACGGATCGCCCAGGCGCGCAGTTACGTCGAGACGACGCTGCCCGGCAATCTCGACAAGGTCTACTCGGCGATCAGCGCCAAGGCACCGGCCGCCGAGGTCGTCGTGCTCGGCTACCCCCGCTTCTACAAGCTCGGCGGCGGCTGCATCGCCGGCCTCTCCGAGAAGGAACGCGGCGCCATCAACAGCGCCTCCGACTTCCTCAACTCCACGACGGCCAAGCGCGCCGCCGACCACGGCTTCACCTTCGGCGATGTGACCCCCGCCTTCACCGGGCACGAGATCTGCTCGAGCGACGCGTGGCTGCACAGCGTGAACTGGACCAACATCGGCGAGTCCTACCACCCCAAAGCCGCGGGCCAGTCCGGCGGCTACCTCCCCGTGTTCAGCGCCGCCGCGTCCTGACGCACCCCGCTCGGCTCCACTCAGTCCGGCGCATAGGAGGAGGCCCCGCCCGTCGGGGTCTCCTTTTCGCATGTCACCGAGTACGCCACCGAGTTGGAGCTCGTCTTCACCGGACTGCGCACCTCGACACTGACAGAGTTCTGATACGTCGAACCCGGCTCCCCGGCGACCGTCTCCGTGTGGTGCACCTGCTTGGTCCTCCCGCCGCCGGAGGCGAAGCTGAGCGACTTCCAGCCGGGGTCGCTCGACTCGCCGGACTTGGTCACCCAGCGGTAGTCGACGGTGACCGGGACCCGCCCCACGGTGAACGTCGCCGTGAACGAAGGGGAGGTGGCCGGCGGACAGGCGCCGCTGTACTCCGTGTTCGTACCGGTGACCGAGACCTTGACGGACTGCGCAGGGTGCGTGGTCGAACCGCCGTTCCCGCCGCCGGTCTTCCCGCCCGAGCCGCCGCCCGTGGTGCCGCCGGTGGAGCCGCCGTCACTGCCGCCGTCGCCCGACCCTCCGCCGTCGCTGCCGCCCGAGGTGCTGCCGCCGTCCTTGCCGCCGTCGGAGCCACCGCTGCCGTTCCCGCCGCCGTTGCTTCCGCCGCCTTCGGACGCCCCGCTGCTGCTGCCGCCCCCGCCCCCGTCGTCGCGGTTCACCAGGGCGTACACGAGTCCGCCCAGGGCAAGCGCCAGGGCCACCAGACCCGCGGCAAGGACGAAGACCGAGCGGCGCGAGCGCTTCGGGGGGACGGTGCTCGTCGTGGTGACGAGGGGGTCCTGCGGGCCCGGCGGAGGTGGCGAGGGCAGCTGTTGTTGCTGCTGCGAGGTGACGGTCGGCATGTACGGCAGCGGCATCGGCGCCTGCGGGGTGCCGCCCGCCGCGACGAGCCGCAGCTGGTTCTCGGCATCGGCGGCGGAGATCCGCGCGGCGGGGTCCTTCCGCAGCAGCCCTTCGATGACCGGGTACAGCGGCCCCGCGTTCCGCGGCGGCGGCAGCTCCTCGTCGACGACCGCGCGCAGCGTGCTGAGCGGGGTGTCCTGCCGGAAGGGGGAACTGCCCTCCACGGCCGCGTAGAGCAGCACTCCCAGCGACCACAGATCGGACTCTGGGCCCGGCCGCCGCCCCAACGCCCGCTCCGGGGCCAGGAATTCGGGGGAGCCCACCACCTCACCCGTCATGGTGAGGGCCGAACTCCCCTCCACCATGGCGATCCCGAAGTCGGTGAGGACGACCCGCCCGTCGTTCGCGATGAGTACGTTGCCCGGCTTCACGTCGCGGTGCAGCACCCCGGCGTCATGGGCGGCGCGCAGGGCGGCGAGCACCTCGGCGCCGATGCCCGCGGCGCGCTGCGGGAGCATCGGCCCCTCCGCGTCCAGGACGTCGGACAGCGAGAGACCCCGCACGATCTCCATGACGATCCACGGGCGCCCGTCCTCGCTCGCCACGTCATAGACCGTCACCACGTTGCGGTGCGGGATCCTGGCGGCGGCCCACGCCTCGCGCTCCAGGCGGGCGTACAGCCGGTCGACGTCAGGGGCCGGGAGCCCGGCGGGCGCCCGCACCTCCTTGACCGCGACCTCGCGGCCCAGGACTTCGTCGCGGGCCCGCCAGACCGTGCCCATGCCGCCCTCGCCCAAGGGGGACAGCAGGCGGTAGCGCCCCGCGATCACACGCTCGTTCCCGCTCACGGGCGTCCCCCATCGGCAGCCGGGCGATTCTCCACAAAATTACCTCAACCGAGCGCGGTTGCCGCCCCCTTGAACACCAATCCACACCCGAGGGCGACCACGACGCAGGCGGAACCCCACGGCAGGAACCGATGCGTGGCCCGATGCAGCCACCGGGGCCCGTGGACCCGCCGCCCGGCGAGGGCCCCGACCCGCACGACGAGGAACCCGGCGGCCGTCAGCGTGACCGCGAGCCCGACCCCGTACGCCAGTACGAGCAGTAGCCCGAACCAGGCCTCGCCGAGGGCCGCGGCCCCGACGAGCACGACCAGGGCGGCCGGGCTGGGCACGAGGCCACCCGCGAAGCCGGGTGTCAGGTCATGGCGGGCCACGAGCCCGGTCAGCGTCTGCGTCCACCGGTCCGCGCCGCGCGGCAGCACGGAGGCAGGCGCCTGAGGCCGCTCCTCGCTCAGGGCCGGGCCGCCGGGGGGGGATCCGCAGGGCGGTCGACCGGGTCCGCAGCGTCCGCGCGGCGAGCGACCGCGAACGGCGCGTGGCCGAGCGGGGCGACGGGCCTGCCTTCGACGAGGTCGCCGAGGCGGTCGAGGGCCGCCTCGAGCGCGAATGGGTGCGCCGCTGCCTGCGGCGCCTCACCGACCTCCAGCGCCAGGCCGTCACCCTCGCCTACTACGACGGCTATACGTACCGGGAAGTGGCCGGGCGTCTTTCCGTGCCCCCCCGGCATCGTCAAGACGCGGATGCGGGACGGACTGCTGCGGCTGCGCGACTGCCTGGGCGCCGCAACGGGAGACGCGACATGAGCCGGGACCGCGGCCACGGCGGCCGTCGAACTCCCGCCGTCGGGCGACCGCGGCCCCTGCGGCGCGTCCACTCCCTGGCCGCCCCCTACGCCCTGGACGCCCTCGAACCCCTGGCGGGTGCGGCGGCGGTCCCGCCACCACCCGGCCTGCGCGAGCGGGTGCTCACCGCCGTACGCACGACGGAGCAGGACCCGGCGCCGAGGGCGCCCGTCACCCGGAGCGCGCCCCCTCGCTCCCACGCACTTCTCCCCGTCGGCCGCATCGGTCGCGTAGGCCCCTTCGGTCGCGTGGCCATCGCCGGTCTCACCGCTCTCGCGCTGGCGGTGACCGTGATCCTCGCCGTCCAACTGGTCCGTTCCGACGGCCGGCTCGGCCGTGAGCGTGCCGAAGCACGTGAGATCGCCCACGTCCTGGCCGCTCCGGACGCTCGCGTGGGCGGAACGGAGGACGCGTGGGGGCGCGGCATCAACGTCGTAGCGTCGGAGTCCAGGCGGCGCGCCGTGGTGACCGTCACGGGGTCCGGGGCACCACTGAAGGGCCGTGCGCACCAGCTCTGGCTGCGGCGGCCCGGCTCCGCGCCCCGCTCCCTGGGCGTCCTGGACGGCGAAACGCCGGTGATCGCCACGATCCTGAGTGCGTCCGCTACGTCACTCGCCGTGACCACCGAACCCGACGGTGGCTCAGAGGAGCCCACTTCCGCCCCTCTTGTCCAACTCGCCCTGGAATCAGTTGGATTCGGAGAGTAATCGTCAACATCCTTACGGGGTAGGTGAATCCTGTGACCGGGATACACGAGTGTCGGGACGGGGCGATAGGGTTAACCTGCCCTGGGCCGGGTGCCCTCGTACGGGTGGGGAGTGACATGGAACAGATAACGGTGCGCAGCAGGGCGCGTGTCCCTGCGATCACCTGCGGGAGCAGCGCGACCAGCTCGCGTCTCGACCGCCATCTCTCAGTGCTGGGCGGCCCCGCCGTCCCGCAGCGCGAGACGGCGGAAGCGACGCTGCTGATGCGTGAGCTGACCTCGCGGGGCGCGCACGACCGCAGTGGCCGTAGTGCACGTGTGCGGAGGGTCTCTCTCTTCGCTCCCTTGCGCAGGCTGCGTCGGTCCCTCTTTGGGGGTCGCTGACCACGGGTGGTCGGGGGTTCGGCCGCCGCTCAGCGGCGGATTGCTCCCACCCACCCGCCCCTTACCTCTCCGTACACCTCACCTGTCACACAGTTCACGTAACACCCTTGTCATGCGCACCTGTTGACGCCGCAACTTTCCGGCCCCAATGTGGCTGATTGATTGGCTGATACACCCAACCTCACCCCCGGAGGTGCGCGTGTGTGACCTGCACGATCAGCATGAGCATCAAGCACTCCCCGCGAGCGGCCCGCCCTTGAGCCGCCGCCACATCATGCAGCTCCTCGGCGCGGCCGGTGTCACCGCCGGCGTCATGACCGCCGACGCGGACCCGGCGATGGCCGCGGGCACGGACGACAGCCCCGCGGCGTACGAAGCGCCCGAAGGCCTCGCGGCCGACACCCCCGCCAAGCGCGCGGCGCTCGACTGGATCACCTCCCACGACGACCGGATCACCGGCCTGAACGCCGAGATCTGGGACAACGCCGAGCTGTCGCTCCGTGAGTGGAAGTCCTCCATCGCCGAGGCCGACTTCCTCGAACGGGCCGGATTCGACGTCAAGTTCGGCACCGCGGGCTTCCCGACGGCGTTCACCGCGACCTTCACGCACGGCAAGGGCGGCCCGGTCCTCGGCTTCAGCGGCGAGTACGACGCGCTGCCCGGCCTCTCGCAGAACAAGGGCGTGGGCCACCACGATCCGCGCGAGTACATCCACGACCCCTTCGCGCCGAGTTACGGGCCCGGCCACGGCTGCGGCCACAGCGCGCTCGGCACGGCGGCAGCCGCCGCCGCGGCGGCCGTCGCGCAGGCCGCGAAGAAGCACCGGCTGCCCGTCACCGTGAAGTTCTTCGGCTCCACGGCCGAGGAGATGCTCATCGGCAAGACGTACGCCGTCAGCAAGGGGGTGTACGACGGCCTCGACGCGTTCCTGGACTGGCATCCCTCCACGGCCAACGCGACCGGCTGGGGCAGCACCACCGCGATGACCGCCGTCACCTTCACCTTCCTCGGCGTGGCCGGGCACGGCGGCACCCCGCTCGGCAACAAGTCCGCGCTGGACGCCGCCGTGATGATGGCGACGATGTCGGAGTTCCTGCGCGAGGAGAACCTCGCGCCGAGCGGCCGGCTGCACTGGGTGATCAACAACGGCGGTGACATCCCGAACGTCACCGCCGAGATCGCAGAGATCTCGTACTACGTGCGCGAGGGAAGCCCCGCCCGCGTCCAGGTCCTCCTGGACAAGGTGATCGCGGTCTCCGAGGCGGCCGCGAAGGCGTCACAGACGACGGTCCGGCACCGCGTGACGTCGGCCTGCTGGAACCAGCTCCCGGCCAAGGCCTTCGCCGAGCTCCTGCACGCGAACATGCGGGAGATAGGCCCGCCCGAATTCCCTTCCGCGGCCCATGAGTTGGCCAAGGAGCTCCAGGAGTCACTCGGGCTGCCGCAGAAGGGCATGCACGACGAGATCGGTGAATTGAACCCGCCCAACCCGGTGTTCATGGGCGGCGGTTCGACGGACGTCGCCGACATCAGCTGGAACGTCCCCACCGTCTCGATGGGCGCCGCACTCGCCCCCATCGGCACCAAGATGCACACCTGGTCCACGGCCGCCTGCGCTGCGGCAGCCCCCGGCCAGGCCGCGGTGATCGCCGCGGCGAAGTACCTGGCGGCGACGGCGGTCGACCTGATCACGCAGCCCGAGCGCCTGAAGGCGGTCAAGGACGAGTTCAAGGAGCGTACGAAGGGCGTCAGTTGGAAGACCGCCCTGCCGGACGGCTATGAGCCGCCGATGTACGAGCCCCCGGCGTGGTTCCTGAAGAAGACCGGCCAGAAGTGGCCGCCGCCGAACATCACCTGGCCGCCGAAACGGGTGGTGTCCCAGGAGAAGTTCTCCTCGCTGGGGCCGGAACTCGCACCCCAGAAGTAGGGCGCGGCCGTACGCTCACCGTCCTCCGCGCGTGTACCGGCGGACGGCGAGCGGCACGCACACGGCGAGCAGCGCGAGCGACCAGAGGACCGACCCCGCCACGGGGTGCGCCACCGGCCAGGCGGCGTCCGCGGGCACGGGCGCGTTGCCGCACAGATCGCGCACCGCCGTGGCCACCGCGCTGATCGGATTCCACTCGGCGACGGTGCGCAGCCACCCGGGAAGCCCGTCGGCGGGGATGTACGCGTTCGAGAGCAGCGGCAGCATGAACGTCGCGCCGCCCAGCTGCCCCGCAGCCTCCTCGCTCTGCGAGACGAGCCCGAGCAGGATGCCGACCCAGGTCGTCGCGAACCGGAACAGCAGCAACAGGCCGAAGGCGGCGAGGGACTGGAGCGGTCCGCCCTCGATCCGCCAGCCCATCGCGAGGCCGACGAGCATCAGCGGCACGAGCCCCACCGCGGTGGTCAGCAGGTCGGCGGCGGCCTGCCCGAGCGGCACGGCCGAGCGGCTCATGGGCATCGTGCGGAACCGGTCCATGACGCCCCGGTGGGAGTCCTGGGCGGCGGTGAACATGCCGGTCATGATGCCGTTCGCGGCGGTCGCGACGAGCATGCCAGGGACGAGGAACGCACGGTAGTCCGCGCCGGGCATGGCGAGGGCGCTGCCGAAGACGTAGCCGAAGAAGAGCAGGAAGACGATAGGCATCGTCTGGGTCATGACGAGGATGGCGGGCGCGTGCTTGATGCGCCGCAGATGCCGGCCGAGGACGGCGGTGCCGTCGTAGAGGATGGCGCTCATGAGAACCCTTCGGGGTGTGCGCGGGGTATGCGGAGTCGGGGTGATCGGGTGGCTGGGCGGAAGAATCCGTCGTGAAGCGGCGGTCTAGGAAACGCGCGAGACGAGCCGCAGAAAGACCTCGTCGAGCGTCGGCGCCCGCAGCGTCGCGTCCACGACGGGCACCCCGGCGGCATCCAGCTCCCGTACGACACGCGGCAGCGTGAGATCCGCGTCGAGGGCGACGGCGCCGGCGGTGCGCTTCTCCTCGTCGAGGACCGGCTCGGCCCCGGTGAGCTGATCCAGGACGACCGCGGCGGCGTGCAGCGCCTGCCTCTCCGCATCAGGGGCGAGGACGACCTCGACGTAACTCCCGATCTGCGCCTTCAGCGCGCCCGGCGTACCGCGGTGCGCGGCCCGCCCGCCGTCGATCAGCACGATCTCGTCGGCGAGCTGATCGGCCTCCTCCAGATACTGCGTGGTCAGGAGCACGGTCGTCCCTTCGGCGGCCAGTTCCCGTACGGCCTCCCAGATGCCGTTGCGGCTGTGCGGATCGAGTCCGGTGGTGGGCTCGTCGAGGAAGAGCACGCGCGGCCGCACCAGAAGGCTCGCCGCGAGATCGAGCCGCCGCCGCATGCCGCCGGAGTAGGTGCGCGCGGGACGGTCGGCCGCGTCCGCGAGTCCGAACCGATCGAGCAGTTCGTCGCCCCGCGCCCGCGTAACCCGCAGCAGCCGGGCGAAGAGCCGCAGATTCTCCCGTCCCGTCAGATCCCCGTCGACGGAGGCGTACTGCCCGGTGACCCCGATGAGCCGGCGCACCGCGGCGGCCTCCCGCACCACGTCGTGCCCGGCGACGAGCGCCCTCCCGGCATCCGGTGTCCGCAGCGTGGTGAGCAGGCGCACCGCCGTCGTCTTGCCCGCCCCGTTCGGGCCGAGCAGACCGCAGACCGTGCCCTCGGGGACGGCCAGATCGAGCCCCCGCAGGGCATGGACGTCCCCGAAGTGCTTCTCCAGACCCTCACTAAGTACAGCGTACGTAGAAGTCATGCCCGCACGGTACCTCACTACGTACGCTGTACGTAACTAAGATGGGGTCGAGGTGATGATCAATGGCGGGCCGAGCGGCCGAACCGGAAGTGATCTGGGCGCGCCCCGAGCGTGCGGGCCGAGGCCCGAAGCCCGCGTACAGCAGGGCGGACATCGCGGCGGCGGCCGTCCGCATCGCCGACGCGGACGGCATCGACGCGGTCTCCATGCGCAGGGTCGCGGGCGAGCTGGGCTGCGGCACCATGTCGCTCTACAACTACGTGCCGCGCAAAGAGGACCTCTACGAGCTGATGGTCGACGCGGTGAGCGGCGAGTACGTGCTGGCGGAGGGGCCGGCCGGCAGTGACTGGCGCGCGGAGATGCTGGCGCTCGGCCGCCAGACGCGCGACCTCATGCGACGCCACCCGTGGCTGCCCCGGATCATGTCGGCGCTCTACGGCTTCAGCCCGAACGCCCTGCGCTACCTGGAGCACTGCCTCGGCGCCCTGGAGGGTCTCGACGCGCCCTACGGCACCAAGGCGGAACTCATCGGCATGGTCAACGGCTCGGTCATGACGTACGTCTCCAGCGAGCTCGCCATGGCGGAGCGCGCGCGGGCACTGCCCTGGTCGGAGGAGAGGGAACAGCAGGCGAGGTACGCGTATCTCGCCGGGCAGGTGGCCACCGGGGCCTACCCGCGGCTCGCGGAGGCGCTCAAGGAGACGCCCGCGCCGGGCGACGCGGACGAGCTCTTCGACCGGATGCTGAACCGGCTCCTGGACTCGTTCGCCTGAGTGACGCGGGGCGGGCTCAGGGCGGGGTGAAACCGGCTCAGAGCAAGGCGAACTGGCCGCCCGGGCCTTCCTCGTGGTGGTCGAGGACCGATGCCGGGCGCCTGGCGGTGTCGGGGACGGGGAGCACGCCTGCTTGGTGCAGGGCGCCCGTCGAGATGCCGGGGTCCGCCGACGTGGTCAGTGACGTGGCCAATTCCGTGTGCAGCGGGCGCAGTTCCGCGAGGAGGGCCAGCACCGTGATGAGTTCCAGTAGTTCGGACGTCCAGGTCTGGGGCCACTCCGCGGGCCGGATCGCCTCCAGGGAGCCCGCCTCGCCCGCCGCCGTCCGCCGCTCGAACCACAGCTCGATGACCCGCACTCCGCTCACCTCGAAGTCCCATGCCTCCCGCGGCACCGGCGAGATGCGGCCCGCGTCCACGCACAGGGCCTCCTCCTCGGGGTCGTACGACACCTCGGCGGGGCGGGCGGGGAGCGGTGCCCGTACGTAGGGCCGGCGCCCGCCCGGAAGCTTCGGCCGGGTGCCGTCGCCGCGGGCTTGGAGCGCGAGAACGCGGCGCCCGAGCTCCGTGCCCCGCGCCCAGATCCCGGCGTCGGACGTCAGCGGCACCCGGCAGCCGCCGGGGGACGCCTCCGCGACGGCGAGCGTCCAGGCGGCCAGGTCACCGGTGCCGACGTCCTGGCCCAGCGCCGAGGAGAGATGGTCGAGCAGTCCGGGAGCAACGTTGGGTTCGAGCCCGCCCGGGCGGCGGAACAACGGCCGGATGCGCCCAGGGCGCCCGGCGGGGGAGCGGCCGTCCGGCAGCACGGCGGAGGCAAGGACCGCGGGGCCCGTGGAGCCGGTGACGTACCCCTGCTCGACGAGGAACAGCTGGCCCTCGCCCGCGACCCGCCACAGCTCCGGCCGTGCGGTGTCGATGAGCCGGTGGTCCGGGATCAGCCACTGCTCGTCGAAGGGGCCGTGCAGGACGCGCACCGGATCGGGGCAGGCGCCCGAAGCGGCGGCCAGCGGGACCGTCGCGCCCTGGTGGCCGGGCAGTTGGGAGACCGCGGTGTGCAGGGTGCGCGAGCGCGAGGGGGAGAACAGCCTCTCGCGCTCAGCCGGATCCGCCCGTACGAACGCGGCCCAACGGGCCCTGAGCGTCGCGGCGTCCGGCCCCATCGGCCACCCGCGGCCCGGCCGGAGCGGCGCGACGGACCACGGCATCAGGTCGCCGAGCAGCGGCGCTTCGTCGTGCGTCACGCCCGGCATCGTACGTCGGGACCCTTACGTCGCGTCGAGGGTGACCGTGAAGGAGAAGCGGTCGCCGCGGTAGTGGATGCGCGCCACGTCCAGGGCGCGGCCGTCCTCGTCGTACGTGATGCCCGTGTAGTGCAGGATCGGGCTGAGCAGCGGCACTTCGAGGAGGCGGGCCGTCTCCGGGTCGGCGAGCGTGGCCTCGACGGTGTCGGTGATGCGGCTGATGCGGACGCCCACCACATCGCGCAGGACCTTCGTCATGGGCCAGCGCGCCAGGTCGTCGAGTTCGACGCGGTCCGCGAGCTCGGGACGTATGAAGTTATGGGCGTGATTGGTCGGTTCGCCCGTCTTCTCGTCGCTGCGCAGCCGGTGGTACGTCGCCACCTCGGTGAGGTCCGGGAAGTGCTCGGTGAGTTCGCCCGGGACCGGGGCCGTGCCGTGTGCCAGCAGCTGCGTGCTCATGCCCGACTGCTGGGCCACGATCGCGTCGACCGAGCCGAGCAGCCGGACCGGTGAGCCGCGCTGGGCGCTGGGCTCGATGAACGTGCCGCGCCGCCGGTGCCGGGTGATCAGGCCCTCGTCCTCCAGCTCCTTGAGCGCCTGCCGCATGGTCAGGACGCTCACGCCGTAGTGCCCCGCCAGCTGCTCCTCGGTGGGCAGCCGGAGCGGGGCATCGGGCGTGCGGCCGAGTATCGAGGCACGCAGGGACTGCGACACCTGATACCAGAGCGGCAGCTTGCGATTCAGGACGATCGAGTCCGGGGCGAAAGCGGTCACGGTCTCTCCGAATCAGCTCGATCAGTTTCGAAAATGGCGCTCCAGACCCTCCCACACATCGTCGTATCCGCGCTGCAGATGGGAGGCCTGAGCTGCTTGTTCGGTCGCCGTCACCGGCCAGCGTGTCTCGAACATGAAGGCAAGCCCGTCGTCGATCTTCTGCGGCTTCAGCTCGGCGGCCGACGCCTTGTCGAAGGTGTCGCGGTCGGGGCCGTGCGCCGACATCATGTTGTGCAGCGAGCCGCCGCCCGGCACGAAGCCCTCCGCCTTCGCGTCGTACGCGCCCTCGATGAGACCCATGTACTCGCTCATCACGTTCCGGTGGAAGTACGGCGGCCGGAAGGTGTCCTCGCCGACCAGCCAGCGCGGCGCGAAGACCACGAAGTCGACGCCCGCCAGGCCCGGGGTGTCGGACGGCGAGGTGAGGACCGTGAAGATGGACGGGTCCGGGTGGTCGTAGCTGATGGTGCCGATGACGTTGAAGCGGCGCAGGTCGTACACGTACGGGACGTGGTTGCCGTGCCAGGCGACGACGTCGAGCGGCGAGTGATCATAAGTCGCCTGCCACAGGTTGCCGCAGAACTTGTTCACCACCTCCACCGGACGGTCGTCGTCCTCGTACGCGGCGACCGGGGCCCTGAAGTCCCGGGCGTTGGCCAGGCCGTTCGCGCCGATCGGGCCCAGATCGGGGAGCTGGAAGACCGCGCCGTAGTTCTCGCACACATAGCCGCGGGCGGTCCCGTCCAGGAGCTCCACGCGGAAGCGCACCCCGCGCGGGATCAGCGCCACCTCGCCCGGCTCGGCGCGCAGCAGGCCGAACTCGGTGCGCAGGAGCAGGCCGCCCCGCTCGGGTACGACGAGGAGTTCGCCGTCCGCGTCGCTGAACACCCGGTCCGTCATGGAGGAGTTGGCGTGGTAGAGGTGCACGGCCATGCCGGTGCGCTGGGTGGCGTCTCCGTTGCCGCCCAGCGTCCACAGGCCCGCGAGGAAGTCCGTGCCGGGCGCGGGCTCGGGGAGCGGGTTCCAGCGCAGGCGGTTGGGGTCGGCGTCCTGGGTGAACGGCGCCGTGCGGATCGTGCCGTTGTCGACGCGGGTGAACGCGGGGTGCGCGGCCGAGGGGCGGATGCGGTAGAGCCACGAGCGGCGGTTGTGCGCGCGGGGCTCGGTGAAGGCGGTGCCGCTCAGCTGCTCCGCGTACAGCCCGAGGGGAGCGCGCTGGGGTGAGTTGCGGCCGTGCGGCAGGGCGCCGGGCACGGCTTCGGAGCTGTGTTCGTTGCCGAAGCCGGAGAGGTACGTCAGTGCCTCAGCCGTCTTGCGCGGGTCGTTCGCGTCACCACGGCTTGCGTCGCTGGTGTATTCCCGGCTCATCATCGCTCCCTCGTCAACGATTCCTATGGCACACCGTAGGATTCACGTTTTCCTTCCGCAAGGGGATCCATGGATGTGAACAATGCTCTACTCTCCCGGGGGTGCCCCACCGTGATCAGCGCAAGCCCCCGCCGCCCCCGAAAACCCTGCGCCGCGTGCCCGTGCAGGAGCGCAGCGCCGAGCGGCTGACCCGCATCCTCGACGCCTGCGCCGACCTCCTGGACGAGGTCGGCTATGAGGAGCTGAGCACCCGCGCCGTCGCCGCCCGCGCGGGTGTACCGATCGGTTCCGTCTATCGCTTCTTCGGCAACAAGCGCGCCATGGCGGACGCCCTGGCCCACCGCAACCTCGACGCGTACGGGGAGCGCGTGGCGGCGCGCATGGCCGGTGTGGAGCGCGGGGACTGGCGCGGCGCCGTCGACGCGGCCTTCGACGAGTACCTCGCCATGAAGCGCAGCGTCCCCGGCTTCGGCCTGGTCGACTTCGGCATCCCCTCGGCCCCCGACGCGATGCCCGACGCCAACTCGGACGTCGCCGAGCGGGTGGCGGGGCTGCTCGCCGCCCACCTCGACCGGCCGCTCGACAAGAAGCTGCGCCGGACGGTCCTCGTCGGCGTCGAGGCGGTGGACGCCGTCCTGCAACTCGCCTTCCGCGCACACCCGTCGGGCGATCCCGACCTCATCGACGAGACGCGGACCCTGCTGCACTCCTATTTCGCGGGTTCGCTGGACTGAGCCGGGCCCGCGGGTTTGCGACCTCGGTCCCTCAGGGGCCTGACGCCATGCATACCGGTCGGTATGGTGAGGGCGCACGTGCGACGCCGCCGCCGCCCTGGAGGGTCTCCATGCCCAGCACCGCCCTGCGTATCTGCCCGCTCTGCGAAGCCACCTGCGGGCTCACGCTCACCATCGAAGGGACCGCCGAAGGTGCGCGCGTGACCGGTGCGCGCGGGGACCGGGACGACGTGTTCAGCCGCGGCTTCATCTGCCCCAAAGGTGCCTCCTTCGGAGAGGCCGACTCCGACCCCGACCGTCTCAAGACCGCCCTCGTACGCAAGGACGGCGTACTCCAGGAGGCAAGCTGGGACGAGGCGTTCGACGCCGTCGCCGCCGGGCTCCGCCCGCTGATCGAGCGGTACGGGCCGCAGGCGATCGGCGTGGTGCTCGGCAACCCGAACGTGCACACCATGGCGGGCGGCCTCTACCCACCCGTGCTCCTCGGCTCGCTCGGCACCCGCAACGTCTTCACCGCGAGCACTGTCGACCAGATGCCCAAGCACGTCTCCAGCGGGCTCCTCTTCGGTGACGCGTTCGCCATTCCCGTGCCCGACCTGGACCGCACCGACCATCTGCTCCTGCTCGGCGCCAACCCCCTGGACTCCAACGGCAGTCTGTGCACCGCCCCCGACTTCCCCGGCAAGCTGAAGGCGCTGCGCGCCCGCGGCGGCACCCTCACCGTCGTCGACCCGCGCCGCACCCGCACCGCGAAGCTCGCCGACCGTTACCTCGCGATCCGGCCCGGCACGGACGCGCTGCTGCTCGCGGCCATGGTCCAGGTCCTCTTCGAGGAGAAGCTCACCGACCTCGGCGCACTCGTGGACCAGGTGGAGGGCGTCGAGGACGTGCGCGAGGCCGTACGCCACTTCACGCCCGACGCCGTGTCCGCGGCCTGCGACGTGCCCGCCGACACCATCCGCGCCCTCGCCCGCGACCTCGCGGCGGCGCCCACCGCCGCCGTCTACGCCCGCGTGGGCGCCAGCACCGTCGCGTACGGCACGCTCACCAACTGGCTGGTCGACGTGCTGAACGTGCTGACCGGCAACCTCGACCGGCCGGGCGGCGCCCTGTTCCCGCTCTCGGCCACCGACCGCGCGCCCCGCCCGGCGGGCCCCGGCAAGGGGTTCGCCCTCGGCCGCTGGCACAGCCGCGTGAGCGGGCACCCCGAGGCCAAGGGCGAACTGCCGATCGCCGCGCTCGCCGAGGAGATCGACACCCCGGGCGACGGGGCGATCCGCGCGGTCGTCGCCGTCGCGGCCAACCCGGTCCTCTCGGCGCCCGACGGCGACCGCCTCGACAAGGCCCTTGCCTCGCTCGACTTCATGGTGAGCGTCGACCCGTATCTGAACGAGACCTCCCGCCACGCCCACGTGGTCCTGCCGCCGCCCCCGCCCTCGCAGAGCGCCCACTTCGACTTCGTCTTCAACGGATTCGCCGTACGCAACCAGGTCCGCTACACCCGCGCCGCGCTGCCCCTGGCGGCCGGCAGGATGCCCGAGACGGAGATCCTCGCCCGGCTCGTGCTGGCGGCGAGCGGGATGCACGGCGCCGATCCGGCGGCCGTCGACGCGATGGTCGTCGACAAGACCCTCGGCAAGGCCGTCACCGAGGCGCACTCGCCCGCGTACGGACGTGACCCCAAGGAACTGTCCGCCCTCCTCACCGGCGAGAGCGGGCCCGAGCGGCGGCTCGACCTGATGCTGCGCCTGGGCCCCTACGGCGACGGATTCGGCGGGCGCGGCGACGGCACGGACGGCCTCACCCTCGACCGGCTCCTCGCCCACCCGCACGGCATCGACCTCGGGCCGCTGGAGTCCCGCCTCCCGCAGGTCCTCAGGACCCGCAGCGGACGCGTGGAGCTCCTCCCGGGGCCGATCGCGGACGACCTGCCCCGCCTGACGAACGCGCTGCGTGCCGCCCCGGACGGGCTCGTCCTCGTGGGCCGCCGTCATCTGCGCTCCAACAACAGCTGGATGCACAACGTGCGCACCCTCACCGGCGGCTCCAACCGCTGCACCCTGCACGTCCACCCCGAGGACGCCGCCCGCATCGGCCTGGAGAACGGCGGCCACGCGCGCGTGGAGGCCGCCGGCGGTGAACTGACCGTCCCCGTGGAGGTGACCGACACCGTGCGCCCCGGAGTCGTCAGCCTGCCGCACGGCTGGGGCCACGACCGCCCCGGCACCCGCCTGTCCGTCGCGGCCGAGAACCCCGGGGCCAATGTGAACCAGCTCCTGGACGGCACGCTCCTCGACCCGCTCTCCGGGACGTCCGTCCTCAACGGCTTCCCGGTGTCCGTCACTGCCCTTGTGCCAGCACCCGTACCGGCGGCTGTTCCGGAAGCAACTCGTTGACCAGGAGTTTTGCGCTTATTGCTCGCACGTCAACATCTTGTTAACGCCGGAGAGCGGGTCCTAACGTCAACCGGACCGCCAGACCTGGTGGGAGTTCGATGGTGAACGTTAGGTAGCCCCCATGCTGACAATCCTCGGATTCGTCATGATCGCCACCTTCCTGGTGCTGATCATGATGAAGAAGATGTCGCCGATCGCGGCGCTGGTCCTGATCCCCGCACTCTTCTGCGTGTTCGTAGGAAAGGGAGCCCATCTCGGGGACTACGTCCTCGAAGGCGTCGGGAACCTGGCGCCCACGGCGGCCATGCTCATGTTCGCCATCGTGTACTTCGGCGTCATGATCGACGTCGGCCTCTTCGACCCGATCGTCCGGGGCATCCTGCGCTTCTGCAAGGCGGACCCGGTGCGCATCGTGGTCGGCACCGCGCTGCTCGCCGCGATCGTCTCGCTCGACGGCGACGGCTCGACGACCTTCATGATCACGGTCTCGGCGATGTATCCGCTCTACAAGCGCCTCAAGATGAGCCTCGTCGTCATGACGGGTGTCGCGGCCACCGCCAACGGCGTCATGAACACCCTGCCCTGGGGCGGCCCGACGGCCCGCGCCGCGACCGCGCTCAAGGTCGACGCGGCCGACATCTTCGTGCCGATGATCCCGGCGCTCGCCATGGGCCTCGTGGCCGTCTTCCTGCTCTCCTACGCACTGGGTCTGCGGGAGCGCAAGCGGCTCGGCATGCTCTCCCTGGACGAGGTCCTGGAGAAGGAGACGGCGAGCGAGACCGTTCTGGTGGGTGCCGGCGGTTCCACGGGCGGCCGTACGTCGCTCACGAAGAAGACCACCGGGGGAGCGGGCTCCGGAACGGACGCCGCAGCCGCTTCCGGTGCGGCCGACGAAGCCGACGAGGACGACGGCTTCCAGGGTCTCGACCCGAACCGCGCCACCCTGCGCCCCAAGCTCTACTGGTTCAACGCCGGTCTCACCGTGGTCCTGCTCACCGCCATGATCATGGAGTGGCTGCCGATTCCGGTCCTCTTCCTGCTCGGCGCCGCGCTCGCCCTGACCGTCAACTTCCCGCACATGCCCGACCAGAAGGCCCGCATCGGCGCCCACGCGGAGAACGTCCTCAACGTCACCGGCATGGTCTTCGCAGCCGCCGTCTTCACCGGCGTCCTCCAGGGCACCGGCATGGTCGACAGCATGGCCAAGTGGCTCGTCGACGCGATCCCGGAGGGCATGGGCCCGCAGATGGGCCTGGTCACCGGCCTCCTGTCGCTGCCGCTCACCTACTTCATGTCGAACGACGGCTTCTACTTCGGTGTCCTGCCGGTCCTCGCCGAGGCGGGCCAGGCACACGGCGTCAGCACCCTGGAGATCGCCCGCGCCTCGATCGCCGGACAGGCCCTGCACATGTCGAGCCCGCTGGTGCCCGCCGTGTACGTCCTCGTCGGCATGGCCAAGGTCGAGTTCGGCGACCACACCAAGTTCACCGTCAAATGGGCCGTGCTCACCTCGCTCGTGGTGCTCGGCTCCGGAATCCTCTTCGGCATCATCTGATGCCATCGACACCGGGCCGGGCCTGGTTGCTGCGCCTCGTCATCGCCTTCAGCTTCGCGCAGGGGGCGGTGTCGATGGCGCGTCCGGCCGTCTCCTACCGGGCCCTCTCACTGGGCGCCGACGAGCGGGCGATCGGCGTCATCGCGGGCGTCTACGCGCTGCTTCCGCTCTTCGCCGCCGTGCCGCTGGGGCGCAGGACGGACCACGGGCGGTGCGCGCCGCTGCTCCCGGTCGGCGTCGTCCTGATCGCCGGAGGGTGCGCGCTCAGCGGTACGGCGGGTTCGCTCGGCACGCTCGCCGCCTGGAGCGGCGTGATGGGCCTGGGCCACCTCTGCTTCGTGATCGGCGCCCAGTCGATCGTCGCCCGGCAGTCGGCCCCCGACGAACAGGACCGCAACTTCGGGCACTTCACGATCGGCGCCTCGCTCGGGCAGCTGGTCGGGCCGATCGCCGCGGGCTCCCTCATCGGCGGGGACATGGGCCGCACGAGCGCCCTCGCCCTGCTCGTGTCGGGGGCGGTCGCGGCGGTCTCGCTCACCTCGCTGTGGCGCATCGAGCATGTCCGTCCCGCCGGCGCCTCGTCGAAGCGGAGCGACAAGGTGCCGGTACTCGGCATCCTGCGCACCCGTGGCGTACCCGCGGGGATCTTCATCAGCCTCGCGGTGCTCTCCGCGACGGACATCCTCACGGCTTACCTGCCGGTGGTCGGCGAACACCGGGGCATCGCGCCCGCGACGGTGGGCGTACTGCTCTCGCTGCGGGCCGCGGCGACGATCGCCTGCCGGCTCGTGATGACGCCGCTGATCAATCTGCTCGGCCGTACGGTGCTGATCGTCGTCACGTGTCTGCTGGCCGCCGTGCTGTGTGCGGGGGTCGCGCTGCCGGTGCCGGTGTGGGGGCTCGGCGTGATGCTGGTGCTTCTCGGGTTCTGCCTGGGGGTCGGGCAGCCGTTGTCGATGACGACTGTGGTGCAGGCGGCTCCTGAGGGAGCACGGTCCACTGCGCTTGCCTTGCGGCTTACGGGGAATCGGCTGGGCCAGGTCGCCGCCCCGGCCGGGGCGGGCCTCATCGCGGGAGTCGCAGGGGTGGCCGCGCCGTTCGTGACGCTGGGCGGGCTCTTGCTGGTGGCGGCCGGGTTGGGGCTGAGGCGTAACCCTGTGAGGCCTCGACCGCCGGACGGGCTGGGAAAAGCCCGTCCGGCGATTGAGGACGAACTCGGCGGAGCCGGTGATGGGCGGTGCACCGACCCCGGGTCACGGGCTGCTACGGGACGATCTTGAGCAGCCTGTTCGGGGATCCGGTGCCGGGGCTGGTCACCTTGCCGGTCGTGGCTCCGTTCACCAGCGCCGAGGCGACCTGAGCGGGCGTGGCCGAGGAGTGCCCCGCCAAGTACACCGCCGCCGCACCCGCGACGTGGGGCGTGGCCATCGACGTACCGGAGATGGTGTTCGTGGCCGTGTCGCTGGTGTTCCAGCCGGCCGTGATGGAGACGCCCGGCGCGAAGATGTCCAGGACCGAGCCGTAGTTGGACCAGCTGGCCTTGGCGTCCGTGTTGCTGGTGGCGCCCACCGTGATGGCCGCGGGGACCCGCGCCGGGGACGACGAGGAGGCGTTGACGCCCTCGTTGCCCGCGGCGACCGCGTAGCTGACGCCGTCGGCGATGGAGTTCTTCACCGCGTTGTCGAGCGTGGTGGAGGCGCCGCCGCCGAGCGACATGTTGGCCACGGCGGGTGCGCCCGCCGCGTGGTTGCTCGTCACCCAGTCGATGCCCGCGATGACACCGGCGGTCGTGCCGGAGCCGTTGTTGTCGAGCACGCGGACGGCGACGATCTTGGCCTTCTTGGCGACGCCGTACGTCTTGCCCGCGATGGTGGTGGCCACGTGCGTGCCATGGCCGTTGCCGTCCTGGGCGGTGCTGTCGCCGTCCACGGCGTCATAGCCGTTGACCGCGCGCCCGCTGATCTCGGAGTGCGTGATGCGCACGCCTGTGTCGATCACGTACGCGGTGACGCCCGAGCCCGCGGTGTCCGGGTAGGTGTAGGTGCCGGACAGCGGCAGGCTCGTCTGGTCGATGCGGTCCAGGCCCCAGGGCGCGTTGCTCTGGGTCGCGTCCGCACGGACCGTCCGGTTCTGCTCGACCGAGGCGACGGCGGGGTCGGCGGCGAGCTGTCTCGCCTCCGCCGCGCTCAGGTCGACGGTGTAGCCGTCGAGCGCGGACCTGAAGGTCTTCTTCACCGACCCGCCGTACTCGGATATCAGGCCCTTGCCCTGGGTCGAGGCGGCGCTGAAGCCCGAGTTCTTCTTCAGGGTGACGATGTAGCTGCCCTTGACGGCGTCGGCCGAGCCGGCTCCGATCACGGTGCCCTCGGCGGGGGCGGCCTGGGCCGGAAGGGCGGTGACCGCACCGAACAGCGTGGCGGCGGTGGCGGTCGAGATCGCCGCGGCGATCACAGTCTTCTTGCTGCGCAGCATTGCCATTACGAGGGAGTCCTCCTCATAGGCGGCGCTCGCCCTGGGTCGGGCGGCGCAACTGTGGGGGCGTGTGCGTGATCGCACACACAGCCGGGAGCGGTGCGTTCCGCTCCCGGCGCGAACAGAAGAATGTCGGCTCTACGGGCGTAGATCAAGGGAGTTGGCGCCTTGACATGTTTCTGTCACATGCGCGAAATCGAAGGCCCGTCGAATGCCGCGGCCGAGTGCCGGGGGAGTGCGTGGGGGTAGGTGTGGAGCCGGGGTGAATGCCCCCGGCCCGGACGCCCCTGGTGCCCAAAAACTATCAGCGCTAGTTTGGGGTGCGGACGACTACCTGAGGAGTGCGATGAAGGCCCACGACGGCATGTACATCGGCGGCGCCTGGCGGCCCGCCGCCGGTACGGACACGATCACGGTTCTCAACCCGGCCGACGAGCAGCCGGTCGGGCAGGTCCCCGCCGGTACGGCGCAGGACATCGACGCGGCGGTGCGCGCCGCCCGCGAGGCGTTCCCCGGCTGGGCGGCGACCCCGCCCGCCGAGCGCGGCGCGCTCATCGGGGCGCTGCGTGACCAGTTGGTCGCGCGGCAGGACGAGATCGCCGAGACGGTGACGGCGGAGCTCGGCTCCCCGCTCCCGTTCTCGCAGATGGTGCACGCGGGCGTGCCGATCCTGGTCTCCGGTTCGTACGCCGAGCTCGCCGCGACGTACGCCTTCGAGGAGAAGATCGGCAACTCCACCGTCTATATGGAGCCGGTCGGCGTCGTCGGCGCGATCACACCCTGGAACTACCCCCTCCACCAGATCGTCAACAAGGTGGCCCCCGCGCTCGCCGCGGGCTGCACGGTCGTTCTCAAGCCCGCCGAGGACACCCCGCTCACCGCCCAGCTCTTCGCCGAGGCGGCGCACGAGGCGGGCATCCCCGCCGGTGTCTTCAACCTGGTCACCGGGCTCGGCCCGGTCGCGGGGCAGGCGCTCGCCGAGCACGAGGGCGTCGACCTGGTCTCCTTCACCGGCTCGACGGCGGTCGGCAAGCAGATCGGCGCGACCGCGGGCGCCGCGGTCAAGCGCGTCGCCCTGGAGCTCGGCGGCAAGTCCGCCAACGTCATCCTGCCCAGCGCGGATCTGACCAAGGCGGTCAAGGCCGGCGTCGCCAACGTCATGTCCAACTCGGGCCAGACGTGCAGCGCGTGGACCCGCATGCTGGTGGACTCCGCGCGGTACGACGAGGCGGTGGAGCTCGCCGCGGAGGCCGCCGCCAAGTACGGCTCCCGCATCGGCCCCGTCGTCAACGCCAAGCAGCAGGCGCGCGTGCGGGGTTACATCGACAAGGGCGTCGAGGAGGGCGCGCGCGTGGTGGCCGGCGGCTCCGAGGCCCCGCGCGAGCAGGGCTACTTCGTCCAGCCCACGGTCTTCGCCGACGTCACCCCGGAGATGACGATCGCCCAGGAGGAGATCTTCGGCCCGGTCGTCTCGATCATCAGGTACGAGGACGAGGACGACGCCCTGCGGATCGCCAACGGCACGGTGTACGGGCTCGCGGGCGCGGTCTGGGCCGCCGACGACGCCGAGGCGATCGCGTTCGCCCGCCGCATGGACACGGGCCAGGTCGACATCAACGGCGGCAGCTTCAACCCCCTTGCCCCGTTCGGCGGTTACAAGCAGTCGGGGGTGGGGCGCGAGCTGGGTCCGCACGGGCTCACCGAGTACCTCCAGACGAAGTCCCTCCAGTTCTGACCCCTTCCGCACCCTCCGCTGCCGGCCTTGGCCGTCAGCCCTCTAAGGAGTACGCCACCGTGGTCCGCGCCGCTGTTCTGCCCGCCGTCGGTTCTCCCCTGGAGATCACCGAGATCGATCTGCCCGAGCCGGGCCCCGGCCAGGTGCGGGTGCGTCTCGCCGCGGCCGGGGTCTGCCACTCCGACCTGTCCCTGACCAACGGCACGATGCGGGTGCCCGTGCCCGCCGTGCTCGGGCACGAGGGCGCGGGGACGGTCGTGTCCGTGGGCGAGGGCGTCACCCATGTCGCGCCCGGTGCCGACGTGGTCCTCAACTGGGCTCCGTCCTGCGGCAGTTGTCACCCCTGCTCGCTCGGAGAGGTGTGGCTGTGCGTGAACGCGCTGGCCGGTGCCGCCGACGTGTACGCCCGCCGCGCCTCGGACGGCGCCGACCTCCACCCCGGCCTGAACGTCGCGGCGTTCGCCGAGGAGACGGTGGTGGCGGGCAACTGCGTGCTGCCCGCCCCGGTCGGCGTCCCGCTGACGGACGCGGCGCTCCTGGGCTGTGCGGTGCTCACCGGGTACGGCGCCGTGCACCACTCCGCGAAGGTCCGCGAGGGCGAGACGGTGGCCGTCTTCGGGGTCGGGGGAGTGGGCCTCGCGACGCTCCAGGCGGCCCGGATCGCCGGTGCGTCGCGGATCATCGCCGTCGACGTGTCCCCGGAGAAGGAGGAGCTGGCGCGGTCGGCCGGGGCGACGGAGTACGTGGTCGCCTCCGAGAAGACGGCCAAGGCCATCCGCGGGCTGACCGACGGCCAGGGCGTGGATGTGGCGGTGGAGTGCGTGGGGCGCGCGGTGACGATCCGTACGGCCTGGGAGTCCACGCGGCGCGGCGGCCGTACGACGGTGGTCGGCATCGGCGGCAAGGACCAGCAGGTCACGTTCAACGCTCTGGAGCTCTTCCACTGGGGCAGGACGCTCGCGGGCTGCGTGTACGGGAACTCCGACCCGGCGGCCGACCTGCCGGTGCTCGCGGACCATATCCGGGCGGGACGCTTCGACCTGGGTGTGCTGGTGACGGACCGGATCGCGCTGGACGGGATCCCCGCGGCCTTCGAGAACATGGTCGCGGGCAAGGGCGGACGGGCGCTGGTGGTGTTCTAGACGGCAGGGGGTGCGACCGGTTCCGGTGCCGTTTCCACCGACGGCGCCGGAGCCGTCGTGCGCAGCCGCGCGAAGGACTTGGCCGCCGCCAGGAACGCGAGCGTCGTCAGCACGAACGGCCAGGTGAAGGTGTGCCCGCCGGACGGTGCGAGGAGCGCCGACATGGCCGAGCTGACGGCGGTCGCCGTGGCGGCGCCCACGAGCGCGTACGCGAGCGTCGCGCCCCGCACCGGAAGGAAGACGCCGCACAACGCCAGGGCGACGAGCACCGAGTTGTATCCCATCGAGCCGTCCGCGATCTGCGCGGCCGGTGCCCCGAGCGCCCATGCCGAACCGATCCCGACCGCGCTGCCGAGGCACGCCACGACGCCCGCGCGACGGCTCGCGACGAAGAGGCCCACGAGCAGCACCGCGCCGACGTACCACTGCGGCATGAAGAAGATCTGGGCGAAGTCGGCGAAGAACGCCCGTGCCAGGTCGGCGGGTTCGAGCGAGGTCGGGCCCGTCGCCGCGCGCGTCAGCGCGGCCAGCGCGTCCCCGTGGTGCCAGACCCGCTCGAAGCCGGGCGCGGCGATCGTCATGGCGCTCGCGAGCAGGCAGTACGGGAGCGTGAGCGAGGGCAGGTCCCAGACGGCGAGGAGGTTGACGGCCGCCGCCGTCACGACCGTGACCACCACGCAGCCCGCGAGGGCGAGCGCGGCGGTGGACAGGTGCCCCGCGCCGAGGAACACCGCGAAACACAGCGCGGTGAGGCAGGCGTTGAAGCCTTCGAGGCCGGTCGAGACGCGGTCATGCGCGGCGCCGAGCAGCCAGGCCGTCCCCGTGCCGACGGCCGTGCCCGCGAGGCCGTAGAGGCCGTACTCCCAGCCCGCCGCGAAGAGCGCCACGCAGAAGATGCCGCCCGCCGCCGCGCTGGGCAGGAAGGTGACCTGCGCCTGACCGCGCAGGACGTGGGCGGCGAAGGGCAGTGCCCTGGAGAGCGGGCCGGAGGGCGGCCCCGTGGTCCCAAAAGGCAGGCTTCTGGCATCCGTTGAGTGCCGCACGGCTCACTCCCGTGTTACGTCCATGTTTCGCCCGGCAAGACGGATGCACCTTACATCTACCTGGGGGAGCGTGGCGATACCGAGGTGCGCACGCCCGCTCCGAAGTGATCGACCGTCAGGGCGAACCCCGTCGTCAGGCCGTCGGCGCCGCCACCTGTGCGTACTGGAGCGCGAGCCCGTCGAGCAGTGCGCGAAGGCCCGTCTCGAAGGCCCGCTCGTCGATCTGCTGCTGACGCTCGGCAAGCAGGTGGGCCTGGCCCAGGTGCGGATAGTCGGCCGGGTCGTAGGCGGTCTCGTCGTCCACGAAGCCGCCGGCGAAGGACCCGAGCGCCGAACCCATGATGAAGTACCGCATCAGCGCGCCGATCGACGTGGCCTGTCCGGCGGGCCAGCCCGCGTCGACCATCGCCCCGAACACCGCGTCCGCGAGCCGCAGTCCGGCCGGGCGGCGGCCGGGACCGCCGGCGAGCACCGGAACGATGTTGGGGTGCAGGGTGAGCGCCGCGCGGTACGAGACGGCCCAGTCGTGCAGCGCCGTCCGCCAGTCCCGCTCGTCGCCGGCCTCGAACATCGACAGGTCGACCTGCGCGCTCACCGAGTCCGCGACCGCCTCCAGGATCTCGTCCTTCGTGCGGAAGTGGTTGTAGAGCGAGGGCCCGCTGACCCCGAGCTCGGCGGCGAGGCGGCGCGTCGAGACGGCGGCGAGACCCTCGGCGTCCACGAGCGCGCGCGCCGTCTCGACGATGCGATCTCTGCTGAGGAGGGGCTTGCGCGGTCGGGCCATGCGGCACATAGTAGGGCTGCCGCCAGAAACTAGCAGTGCTAATTTAAATGTGGACCCACACGTCGATCCGAAGAGGTGCCCCGCGATGAACCTGGAGCTCAGCGAGGAGCAGTCCGCCGTCCGGCAACTGGCCAAGGACTTCGTGGCCCGCGAGATCGCGCCCCACGTCATCGAGTGGGACCGCGCCGAGAGCGTGGACCGGTCGATCGTGAAGAAGCTCGGTGAGGTCGGCTTCCTCGGGCTCACCGTCGAGGAGGAGTACGGCGGCTCGGGCGGCGACCACCTCGCGTACTGCCTGGTGACCGAGGAGCTGGGCCGCGGCGACTCGTCCGTGCGCGGCATCGTCTCGGTCTCGCTGGGGCTCGTGGCCAAGACCATCGCGTCCTGGGGGAACGAGGAGCAGAAGCGGCAGTGGCTGCCCGGGCTCACCTCCGGGGAGCTCGTCGGCTGCTTCGGGCTCACCGAGCCGGGCACCGGGTCCGACGCGGGCAACCTCACGACGAAGGCCGTGCGCGAGGGCGGCGACTTCGTCATCAACGGCTCCAAGATGTTCATCACGAACGGCACCTGGGCCGATGTCGTGCTGCTCTTCGCACGGACGAACGACGCCCCCGGACACAAGGGCGTCTCCGCCTTCCTCGTGCCGACCGACACCCCCGGCCTGACCCGCCGCACCATCCACGGCAAGCTCGGCCTGCGCGGCCAGGCCACCGCCGAGCTGGTCCTCCAGGACGTCCGCGTCCCGGCGTCGGCCATGATGGCGCCCGAGGGCAAGGGCTTCTCCGTCGCCATGTCGGCGCTCGCCAAGGGGCGGATGTCGGTCGCCGCCGGGTGCGTGGGCATCGCCCAGGCCGCCCTCGACGCGGCCGTGACGTACGCGACGGAGCGCGAGCAGTTCGGCAAGGCCATCGCGGGACATCAGCTCGTCCAGGAGCTGATCAGCGACATCGCGGTGGACGTGGACGCGGCGCGCCTGCTGACCTGGCGGGTCGCCGACCTCATCGACCGCGGGCAGCCCTTCACCACCGAGTCGTCCAAGGCCAAGCTGTTCGCCTCGGAGGCCGCGGTGCGCGCCGCCAACAACGCGCTCCAGGTCTTCGGCGGCTACGGCTACATCGACGAGTACCCCGCGGGCAAGCTGCTGCGCGACGCGCGCGTGATGACGCTCTACGAAGGCACGAGCCAGATCCAGAAGCTGGTCATCGGGCGGGCGCTGACCGGGGTCTCGGCCTTCTGAGGTGGCGGGGTGCAGGAGCTGAGTACGCGAGCTGAGTACGGGAGCGGATGTGACGGGGCCGCTCCCGGGTGAAGCTCTGATCATGAGTGAGACACCGGTCAAGCAGCAGAGCACCACCGCCTACTACGGCCAGGCGGTCGCGTCCTTCGCCGTGGCGCTCGGCGCGACGGCCGTCGGCATCTACAGCCTCGACGTCAGCGGCTGGATCCGCGCCTTCCTCGCCATTTCCGTCCTGTACCTGACGACGTCCGCGTTCACCCTCGCCAAGGTGGTCAGGGACAAGCAGGAGGCCGGTCAGCTCGTCAGCCGCGTCGACCAGGCCCGCCTGGAGAAGATCCTCGCCGAACACGACCCGTTCAAGCCGGTGGTCTGACCGCCGTCCTAAGCGCTTGCTCACCGTCAGGGGTATGGTGTCCCTCCCGACCGGCGGAAGGAGTGGGCGATGAGCACGGCGGAGCAGACCGAGGGCGATGACCTGCCATGGGGCGAGGTCACGCCTGATGCGGCGCGGCGGCTGCTGGTCGCCGCCGTCGAGGCCTTCGCCGAGCGCGGGTACCACGCGACGACGACCCGGGACATCGCGGGCCGCGCCGGCATGAGCCCCGCGGCGCTCTACATCCACTACAAGACTAAGGAAGAGCTGCTCCACCGCATCAGCCGGATCGGCCACGACAAGGCGCTGCGGGTGCTGCGTACCGCGGCCGACGGTCCCGGCACCGCGGCGGAGCGGCTCGCCGACGCCGTACGGTCCTTCGTGCGCTGGCACGCCGACCATCACACCACCGCCCGTGTCGTCCAGTACGAGCTGGACGCGCTCGGCGAGGAGCACCGCACGGAGATCGTCGCGCTGCGCCGCCAGTCGGACGCGGCCGTGCGGGACATGATCAACGACGGGGTGCGGGACGGGGAGTTCGACGTCCCCGACGTGCCGGGCACCACGCTCGCCGTGCTCTCGCTCTGCATCGACGTGGCCCGCTGGTTCAACGTCGCGGGCCACCGGACGCCCGACGAGGTCGGCGCACTCTACGCCGACCTCGTGCTGCGGATGGTGGGGGCCCGGGCGCAGGCTGCCTGAGCCCCGCCCGGGCTCAGAAGTAGTAGCGGGACACCGACTCCGCGACGCAGGCGGGCTTCTCGGCGCCCTCGCGCTCGACGGTGACCACGGCCGTCACCTGCACACCGCCGTCCTTGGTCTGCTCGACCTCCTTGAGTACGGCGGTCGCCCGCACCCGGGAGCCCGAGGGCACCGGCGAGGGGAAGCGGACCTTGTTGGTGCCGTAGTTGACACCCATCTTCATGCCCTCGACCCGCATCACCTGCGGCACCAGGCTCGGCAGCAGCGACAGCGTCAGATAGCCGTGCGCGATGGTCGTCTTGAAGGGGCCCTGCGCGGCCTTCTCCACGTCCACGTGGATCCACTGGTGGTCGCCCGTGGCGTCGGCGAACAGGTCGATTCGCTTCTGGTCGACCTCCAGCCATTCGCTGTGCCCGAGCTGCTCGCCGACTCCGGCACGCAGGTCGTCGGCCGACGCGAAGATCCTCGGCTCTGCCATGTCCCTGGCCTCCTCAAAGTATTCGAACTAAGCGCTTGCTCAGCATGCTGGGTGCGCCGACGTGTGTCAACGGACCGGCCGGGAGGGCGGACAGTCCAGCGATTGCCCAGCGATTAGGGTGTGAGGGGTGCCCCAGATCCCAGAGAAGATCCACGAGCTCACGGTCGGCCAGCTCTCGGCCCGAAGCGGCGCGGCCGTGTCGGCCCTGCACTTCTACGAGTCCAAGGGTCTGATCAGCAGCACCCGCACCTCGGGCAACCAGCGCCGCTACCACCGTGACGCGCTGCGCCGCGTCGCCTTCGTCCGCGCCGCCCAGCGCGTCGGCATCCCGCTCGCCACGATCCGCGACGCGCTCGACTCGCTCCCCGAGGAGCGCACCCCCACCCGCGAGGACTGGGCGCGCCTCTCGGAGACCTGGCGTTCGGAACTGGACGAGCGCATCCAGCAGTTGGGCCGGCTGCGCGATCACCTCACGGACTGCATCGGCTGCGGCTGTCTCTCCCTGGAGACGTGCGTGCTCTCCAACCCCGACGACGTCTTCGGTGAACGCCTCACCGGTTCGCGTCTGTTGGCGGAGCGCCGGCCCCGGTCGTGACCTCGGGCCTTTCCCGCGGCCCCAGATGGCGGAAGGCCACGCTCAGGATCACCGCGGCGAGCGCCCCCGCGGCCACCCCGCTGCCGAAGATCGTGTGTGCCCAGGGCGGCAGCGGCGCGTACAGGCCGGGGGTCATCACCGGCAGCAGCCCCACGACCAGGGCGAGCGCGACGACGATGCTGTCGGTGCCGTGGGTGAGGTCGACCCGGGACAGCATGCTGAAGCCGAGGACGGCGATCACCGCGTAGATCACCAGACCCGCCGCGCCGACCACCGGCTCGGGGATGGCGGCGAGCAGCCGCGTCAGCGGCGTGAGCAGCCCGCAGGCGATGAGCAGCACGCCCGCGCCCGCCGTGACGAACCGGCTGCGTACGCGCGTCAGTTGGACGATGCCGATGTTCTCGGCGCTCGTCACCATCAGGGACGTGCCGAAGACTCCGGCGCCCAGCGAGACGAGGGCGTCGGCGCGGGCGATGCGCGGCACGTCCCGGCCCGCGTCCGGGGTGCGGCCCACCGCCTCGCTGTTGAGCACGGTCTGGCCGGTGGCCTCGGCGAGCGAGGCGAGCGCGAAGACAAGCAGCGGGATCGCCGCGAGCAGGTCGAAGTGCGGGGCGCCGTAAGGGAACGGGTCCGGCAGGGCGAAGGAGCCGCCGGACGCGAGGTGGATGTCCGTGCCCAGGAGGAGCGCGATGACCGTGCCGCCCGCCAGGCCGAAGAGCACCGCCATCTGCCGCCACACGCCCCGCAGGACGAGGAAGAGGACCGCGATGACGCCGAGCGTCGCGAAGCCGGGTCCGGGACCCGACGCCACCATCGGCGCCGTCACCTTGATCATGTTGATGCCGATCAGGACGACCGTCGTGCCCATCACCAGCGGCGGGAAGAGCCGCACCACCCTTCCGTAGAAGGGCAGTACGCAGATCAGGAACACCGCGGCGATCAGGACGGAGCCGGACGCCGTCGCGGGCCCGTACTCCTTTCCGATCTGCAGGAAGATCGCCACCGCGGCCCCGCCCGGCAGCATCAGGAACGGCAGCCGGGCGCCGACCCGCAGCGCCCGCACCCCGAGGGACTGGAACAGCGCCCCGATGCCGCAGAGCACCAGCGTGGCGCTGAGCAGGGAGGCCGTCTCGCCGGCGGTCAGCCGCAGCGTCGTGCCGATCAGGATCACGGAGGAGACCGGAGCGGCGATCCCGGCCAGGAGGTGCTGGAGGGCGAGCGGTGCGAGGCGCGGCAGCGGGAGGCGCTCGTCGACGGCGGCCACCACGGGCTCAGCCCTTCGCTGGAGCGGCAGCCGGGGTGAGCCAGGGCAGTTCGGAAGGGGCGTAACGGTAGGCGCGGAAGACGGCGTTGGGTTCGGAGGGGAAGAGTTTGCGGACCTCTTCCTCCTCGTAGCCGCCGAAGAAGGGAACGACGTACTCCCAGCAGAGATAGCCGTCCGCGGTGACCTCGAAGAGGCGGCCCGCGGGGGAGTCGGCGACCAGCGTGTTGCCGTTCGGCAGGCGCTGGGCGCTGCCCATGAACGGTGCGAAGAACGACTCGCGGGCCGGGTCGTGGTACTCCCAGACGATCTTGCCGCTGGAGCGCTCGATCTCGATGACCCGGCTGAACGGCACGTCCCAGTGCGGCCGGAAAACGCCGTTGTCGAAGACCAGGAAGTTGCCGTTCGGCAGTTCGGTCGGGCAGTGCTGCTGGGAGACGACGCCGGGCTCCGACCGCCAGATGATGTCGCCCGTGGCGCGGGATATGACCACGACGGCGGAGACCGAGCGGAAGCTGGCGAGGATGTTGCCGTCGCTCGTCGGCAGGACGCTGTTGATCAGCGGGTAGTGCTCGCGGGCGTAGTCCGGGTGGAGCGGGAAGTCCGCGCGGCCGAGCCGCTCGGAGACCTTCCACTCCCAGGTGGTGTTCCCTTCGGCGTCCACCTCGACGATGGTGTCCGCCCAGATGGTGCCTTCGGCCTCGGAACCGGGCACTCCGCCGCGGACCGCGTCCGCGTCCGCGCCGGTCAGGGGTTCGAGCGCGGTGTAGAGGAGCCGCCCGTCGCCGTAGTGGTGCGCGTCGTGGTGCTGGAAGCGGTCGCGGTGCTCGCGCAGGACCGTGCCGTCCGGGGCGATCTCCTGCATGATCCCGCCGCGGTACTTGTGCCACATGGGGAAGAGGGCGGGCTCGTCGGGGAGTACGCCGTTGTAGGCGAGGTTCCCGTTCGGCAGGATCCGCGCGTGCCGTCCCGGGCGGTGCGGGAGGTTCCACTGGTGGGCGATCTCGCCGTGGGCGTCGATGAGGTAGACCTCGCCGGTGCCGGTGAGCGGGGCGAAGAGGGTGTAGCCGCCGTAACTGGCGTCCTCGTCCAGGGCCATCAGGCCGGTGCCGCGGCGGCGGCGCTGATTCTGGTCCACGCGGGAAGGGGTCATCGGGGTCATGCGGGGTCTCCTTCGTTTCCTTAACTTTCTTAAGTGACGCCGAAGAGGTTAACCCCACCGATAGGCTGAGGGACATGGGTACGAGTGAGGAAAATGCTGCGGGCGCCCCGCAGGTGGGTCCCGGCATCCGCAGGCTCCGCCGGGCCCTCGACCTGACGCTGGCTGACGTGGCGGCGCGGGCGGGGGTCTCGGCGCCGTTCCTCAGCCAGGTGGAGAACGGCCGCTCCCGGCCCAGCATGGGATCCCTGCAGCGCATCGCCGACGCCCTCGACACCACGGCCGTCCAGCTCCTCGCCTCGGCGGATCCGCCGAGGCCGGTGGACGTGGTGCGCGGCGACTCGGCCTCGGTGCGGGAGGGGGACGGGGAGGCGCGCATGCGGCCGCTGGTCCGCGGCCATCAGCGGCTGCACGCACTGGAGTTCACCGGGGACCACGACTGGGGCCGCGAGTACCGCCACCGCAACGACGAGATCCTGTACGTGGCCGACGGCTCGGCGGAGGTGGAGGCGGACGGCTCCGTATACCGCCTGACCCGCGGGGACACGCTGTACTGCGCGGCGGAACTCCCGCACCGCTGGCGCCCGTTGGAGCCGGGGACAAGGGTCCTGGTGGTGGGGATCGCGGACGGGGTGAGGGTGACGGACGAGGGGGCCCGCTGAGGCCGGCCCCAGTGCCGGCTGCGGGAAAGCTCGTGCGTCGAGGGGCGGATGCCGGGCAATCGGGTGGGTGGGAGAGGTCCTTGCGGGGCGGCCCCCGCCGGGGGCCTACTCGTACTCCGTGCCGCCCTTGCGGGGCAGGTAGGCCGCGCTGGCGGCCTTGGCGATGGCCCGCCCCCCGGTCACGGGGGAGTACCGCTCGGCCGCGGCCCGGATCACGACCCCCTCCCGCACATGCAGCTCACGCCCCGACACGGTCTCCCGCCCCGCCGCCTCCAGGACGAGCCCGGCGTCGTACGGCCCCTCGTACAGACATGGAACGAGAGGGAGTTGGCCCTCGGCGGGCAGCTAATGGGGTGGAGTGCTGAGCATGGAAAGCGCCGTCGACACCAACTGGGCGTTCGACACCGCCGGTTCCCCGTCCGGGAGGACCAGCGTGTCCTCGAGGCCGATCCGCGTCGCCAGCCCCAGGCGCCCCGCCAGGCGCAGTACGGGCCAGGTGCCGCCCTCCTCGCCGTGCAGCAGGACGGGGCGGCCGTGCGCCGGGCCGATCGCGGCGAGCAGGGCGCGGGCCGAGTCGCGCGCCGTGGCCGGGTCGGGATCCGTGACCTCCGCGAGGACCCGCAGGACGCGCGGGCCGAGCGCCCACGCCGCGAAGCGTTCCGCGGCCTCCGTGCCGGACCAGATGCCCGCCTCCACGCCGACACCCCGGTCCAGGAGCGCCTCGGCCACCGCTTCCGCGCCGGGCTCGTGCCAGTTCACCGACGCGTGGTCGGGCAGCACCGTCCACGCGCGGATGTCCGCCACCCGCCCGCCGGGGTCCGGGTCGGCCCAGGCGCCGGTGGTCACCCCGACCGGGACGGACGTCACCGAGCGGACCGCTTCCAGCGTGGCCGCAACCGCACGTGGCGCCAACGTGTCTTGTCCACAAGGGGACTTGGGGTGTACATGAACATCCCGAGCACCGGCCGCGACGGCGTGGGCCACGGACTCGGCCATCGCACCGGGCGACAACGGGATCGACGCACCATCGCCCGCGCCGCGGGCGCCGTTCACACATACCTGCATCACCACAGGACAGCACAGACGACGGGACACGGACGAGACACAGGGGGAGGGCCGATGGGAATCGCCATCTGCTCGTTGAAATGGTCCGCCGCACGCACCGGGCCGCAGAAGATCAGGTACGACAGCGACGGCTACCACCTCGTGCGTTTTCCGTACGCGGACGCCGAGGAGTCGTACGACCCGTGGCACATGCACGACCCCTCCAAGGGGCACACGAGCCCGTCCGCCTTCCCGGACGCCCGGTCGGGTCTCATCTGGCCGAGCCACGACGGCTGGGCCACCCTGTCGGCGATGATCTTCTGGGAGCCCGACGACCGGCCCACCGAGCACCGGGCGCGCTACGTGCGCGATCCGCTCGGCCTCTCCACCGGGTACGACTCGACGGCCAGCACCGACTGGGTTCCCACCAGGGGCGGGCAGTACCGGACGCACATGTGGCAGATGTTCGTCCACCCGCAGACCCCGGTCGGCCTGAAGATATCGGCGCGCGGCCCCGGCGACGTGAAGGTCGCCGCGCCGCTCATGTTCGCCGAGTTCAAGCTGGCCATTCAGTGGGACGTGGCGACGCCCTAGCCGCCGTACGCCCGCAGCCGGTCCGGCCGGACCTCATTGCGTGACCCCGGGCCTCATACCGAGACCAGTGGCCGGGTCCGCCGTGCCCGCGCCCGTGCCATCGCGTCGGGCGTGAGCACCGGGGCCGGCACGACGATCCCGCAGCCCGTGCAGACGGCCCCCGACGAGGGGTCGTGGGCCAGGCCGTGGGTCCAGACGAGGTCGGACCGGTCGCACACCGGGCAGACCGCGCCCGGCTCCCGCTCGAGCGCCGCGATCAGCCGGCGCAGTACCTCGGCGAGTGGCCCGGAGGGGTGGACGCCGGGATCGTCGCACCAGGCGACCCCGAACCCTCCCCAGGTGCACCGGTGCCAGTCGTCCACGCTGCCGGGCCGCCGCAGCCCGTCGTGCTTCTCCTTGCGGCGGCGCTCCGCGAACCCCTCCTCGTAGGCGAGCCAGACCGCTCGCGCCGCTTCCAACTCGTCGAGCGCGGCCACGAGCCGCGCCGGGTCGGGCGAGCGGTCCTCGGGCCCGAAGCCCGCCCGGGAGCACAGATGATCCCAGGTCGCCCGGTGTCCATAAGGGGCGAACCTCTCCAGGCACTTGCGCAGTGAGTACCGCCGCAGTGCCAAATCGCTCAACGGATCACGCACCTGTCTCGCGAGACTCCGGAATCCGGCCATCGCCCTGCACCTCCGTCGCACGTTCTCGGACGTTGCCGAGTAGACGTATCGACACGCGATTCGGCTCCCTTATGGCCCATCCGATTTCGGATGGATGCCATCAGAGCCGAGATGAAGGGCTTTGAGCAGTGACGATGTGGTGATTCTGGAAAAGCGACGCATGTTCATCTTCCGGGTTCGGCAACCCGCCAGTAACCTCCGCCCCAACTCCACCCCACAGGAGCACAAGCGGAGCCCAGAGGAGCACCCATGCGACAGCGCACCGTCCGGCTCAGAACCCTCACCGCCACAGCGGCCCTCGCCCTCGCCGCGTCCCTCCTCGCGCCCCAGCCGGGGGCGGCGGCCGACGAGCCGCCACCGGCCGCCGACTACTGCGAGGGGCAGTGCGCGGACGTCCTGCCGCCCGGCGCGAACGGCAACGCCACGCTCGCCGAGATCCTCGCCCACCGGCTCCTCGGCACCCAGCCCGCCCACGCCGATGACCAGTTGGGCCCCTACGACGCGCTCTCCTCCGGCTATCCGTCCCTCACCGACGACAAGCTGACGGAGTTCTTCAACGACGCGTCCTTCGGCGTCCCCGCCGGGCAGGCCGCCTCCGTCACCAGGCCGCGCGACGACGTGACGATCACCCGGGACAAGAAGTACGGCATCCCGCACATCAAGGGCTCCACGCGCTACGGCACCGAGTTCGGCGCGGGCTTCGCGGCCGGGCAGGACCGGCTCTGGCTCATCGACCTGTTCCGGCACATCGGCCGCGGCCAGCTGACCTCCTTCGCGGGCGGCGCCCTCGCCAACCAGGGCCTGGAGCAGGAGTTCTGGCCGCAGGCCCCGTACGAGGAGAAGGACCTGGAGAAGCAGGTCGAGTACATCAGGACGACCCAGGGCGAGCGCGGCAAGCAGGCCATGGAGGACGCGCAGGCCTACATAGACGGACTGAACGCCTACCGCGTGAAGTCCAAGAACGGCCGCTACTTCCCCGGTGAGTACGTCCTGACCGGCAAGATCGACGCGATCACCAACATCGGCGAGATCGAGCCCTTCAAGGTCACCGACATGATCGCGCTCGCGTCCGTCGTCGGCGGTCTCTTCGGCAACGGCGGCGGCGGAGAGGTCGACTCGGCCCTCTCCCTCCTCAAGTCCCAGGAGAAGTACGGCGTCGAGAAGGGCACGAAGGTGTGGGAGTCCTTCCGGGCCCGCAACGACCCAGAGGCCGTCCAGACCATCCACGACGGCACGAGCTTCCCGTACGCGGGCAAGCCGGAGAACGCGCGCGGCACCGCGCTGCCCGACGCCGGTTCCGTCGAGCGCGAGCAGCTCGTCTACGACCGGGAGGGCGGCGCCAAGTCCCCCTCCAAGGCCCTCAAGGACCCGGTGAAGGCGCCCAAGAAGCTGAAACCGCTCCAGGGGATGTACGACGACGGAGTGCTGCCCGGCGGCCTGTTCAAGAAGGACGGGCAGAAGAAGGGCATGTCGAACGCCCTCGTCGTCTCCGGGAAGCACACCGCGAGCGGAAACCCGGTCGCCGTCTTCGGCCCGCAGACCGGCTACTTCGCCCCCCAGCTCCTCATGCAGCAGGAGCTGCAGGGCCCCGGCATCAGCGCGCGCGGCGTCTCCTTCGCGGGCGTCGGTATGTACGTCCAGCTCGGGCGCGGCCAGGACTACGCCTGGTCGGCCACGTCCGCCGGGCAGGACATCACGGACACGTACGCCGTCGAGCTCTGCGAACCGGGCGGCGGCGCCCCCACCAAGCAGTCCACCCACTACCTCCACCACGGCACCTGCACCCCCATGGAGAAACTGGAGCGCAAGAACGCCTGGAAGCCGACTCTCGCCGACTCCACGGCCGCGGGCTCCTACCGCATGCAGGTGTTCCGCACGAAGTACGGCGTCGTGACGCACCGCGCGAGCGTCGAGGGCAAGCCCGTCGCCTACGTCTCGCTGCGCTCCACCTACCGCCACGAGGCCGACTCGATCATCGGCTTCCAGATGCTGAACGACCCGTCGTACGTCAAGGACGCGGCGACCTTCAAGAAGGCCGCCGAGCACATCAGCTACGCCTTCAACTGGTTCTACGCCGACTCGCGCGACACCGCGTACTACAACAGCGGCGCCAACCCCGAGCGCGCCAAGGACATCGACCCCGCACTGCCCGTCAAGGCCCAACAGGCCAATGAATGGAAGGACTTCGACCCGGACAACAACACCTCGGCGCAGACCCCGCCGGCCGAGCACCCGCAGTCCGTCAACCAGGACTACTACATCTCCTGGAACAACAAGCAGGCCAAGGACTTCAGCGCGGCGGGCTTCGGATTGAGCGCCGTGCACCGCGGCGACCTGCTCGACGGGCGGGTGAAGAAGCTCACCGAGAAGGGCGGCGTCACACGGGCCGCGCTGACCCGGGCCATGTCCGAGGCGGCGGTCACCGATCTGCGCGGTGAGCAGGTGCTGCCCGAACTGCTCAAGGTGGTGCGCAGCAAGCCGGTCACGGACCCCCAGCAGGCCAAGGCCGTCCAGCAGTTGGAGGCCTGGCAGAAGGCCGGGGCCCAGCGCAATCAGACGGCTGCGGGCTCCAAGACGTACGCCCACCCCGACGCCGTGCGCATCATGGACGCCTGGTGGCCCCTCCTGGTCGAGGCCGAGTTCAAGCCAGGCCTGGGCAAGGACCTGTACGAGGCGCTGACGGCGCAGCTCGGCACCGACGAGTCACCCTCCGCGGGCCACGGCCCGACCGGGGCGCACGCCGGTTCGGCTTTCCAGTACGGCTGGTGGGGCTTCGCGGACAAGGATCTGCGGGCAGTCCTGGGGGAGCCCGTCGAGGGCAAGCTCGGGGACGCGTACTGCGGCGGGGGCAAGCTCGACGCCTGTCGTGACGCGCTGCTCGCCACCTTGACGCAGGCCGCCGCCAAGCCCGCCACCGAGGTGTATCCCGGCGACGACAACTGCAAGGCCGGCGAGCAGTGGTGCGCGGACTCGATCATCCACCGGGCGCTCGGCGGCATCACGCACGGGCCGATCCAGTGGCAGAACCGGCCCACGTACCAGCAGGTCGTCGAGTTCCCCGAGCACCGCTAGACAAGTACCTCCAGACGCAAGGGAGTCACGCCAGAGCGATCCGCCCTGCGGCGAACACGACACGCGCCAGCTCCTCGTGGCAGATGTCGCTGTGTGCGCCGCAGGGCGGTCCGCCGCGCCGCACCACCGCCGACGCGTCCACGCTCACGCATCCCTTGGCGGGGATCGCCCGGCCCAGCTTGACGCGCTTGGCGCCGTCCACCGCCCGGATGCCGTCGTACCCGATGGCGCCCCAGCGCTCCCAGAGGCCGAGGAACGTCGAGGAGTCCCCGGCGATCTTCGAGGCCAGCGGGTAGATCTTGCCCAGGGCGTCGTCATGGCGGGAGTAGCAGGACACCAGCGGCCCGTCGATCCGCCGCTGCATGCCGTTGAGCGCGCCGCTGCGCGAGGGCGCGTGCGGCAGGCGTCTGGAGAACGCGTAGTGCGAGAAGGCCCCTTGGAGCAGCGTCGTGGACTTCACGCTGCGCACCGACGCGGGCATCCCGTGCAGGGCGTACGCCACGAGCCGCGCGCCGAAGCTGTGCCCGATGAGATGCACCCGTACGTCCGGTGCCTCGCGGGCGAGCAGTCCGATCGCGGGGCCGAGACCCAGCTGGCCCACGGAGCCCGCCCGGCGTTTCATGGCGTAGTAGCTGGCCTGGCGCAGGAGTTCGTGCGCCCCGTTCCACAGCCGTTTGCGCAGGCCGCCGAAGAGCTCCTGCTGGCCGGTCTCCTCCATCGCCGCGGCGAACACCTGGCACACCTCGACCGCGTCGTCGGTCAGCATGGCGGGCTCGCCCGCCCAGGTGTCGTTGGCGAATCGCCGGGCGGCGCTGTTCTCGTGCACGGCGACCAGGTCGCGGACGAGGCGCCCGTACTCGTAGAGGCGCGACGGCACCGGGGAGCGCTCCGCGAGCAGCGCGCCGATCCGCTCAAGTTCGTTCTCGTGGTCGGGGAACGCGCGGGCGAGGAGGAGCCGGGTCGGCTCGTCCAGGAGGGGTCCCGCGCCCGGTGCCGGGCCCGGCCCGGTGGCGGTGAGCGAGGGCTCGTAGTCCGGGATCGGTTCGTCGGGGAAGCGGATGGCGGGCCAGAGCACGCCCACGTATCCCAGGCGTACGCGCGGGCCCGCGAGGTTCTGGCACGGTGCGAAGAACCGCCGGTAGAGGTCGGTCGCCATGTCTTGGTCGTTGTTCCAGCCGTGCGCGAGGACGAGGAGATCGGTGACGTGCTCGTCGGCCACCTCGCGGAGGAGGCGGTCGCGTTGCGTGGTGTCGACATCCCCGTCGGCGTCGAAGGTCAGTTCCCAGTAGGGCTCCACGTGGACCATCGTCCTGCGGCCCCGGTGCACTGACCAGATGTCCCGCACCACACATCGGGACCGCTCGGGCTCACGCCAGTTCGCGTTCGCGGGTTTCCGGCAGCGCGAGCACGCACACCAGGGACACGACCGCCATGGCGCTGACGTACCAGCCGACCGACGAGGAACCGAAGGCGGACTGCAGCCGCGTCGCCACCAGCGGGGAGACCGCGCCACCGAGCACACCGCCCAGGTTGTAGGCGAGCGAGGCGCCGGAGTAGCGCACGGTCGCGCCGAACAGCTCCGGCAGGTACGCGCCCATGGGCCCGTACACCACGCCCATGCAGAACAGCGCGCCGCCGATCGCCAGGGCCATGAGCACCGGCTGCTCGGTGTCCAGGAGCGGGAAGAGCACCAGGCCCCACACCACCGCGAGCCCGGCGCCCACGAGGATGAGCTTGCGGCGGCCGGCACCGTCGGAGCGGGTCGCGGCGAGCCACGTACCGGCCGCGAGGAAGAGACAGGCGACCAGCGAGAGGCCGAGCATGGTGTTGCGGGAGACGCCCAGGGTGCCGGTGGAGTAGGCCAGGCAGTACGTCGTCGCCGTGTAGAAGAGGCCGTAGGCGACGATCATCCCGCCCGCGCCGAGCAGCAGTTCGCGCGGATGGCGGCGCAGGACGTCGAGCGTGGGGACCTTGCTCGCCTCCTGGGCGTCCATGACCTTCGCGAAGACCGGAGTCTCGCTGATCCGCAGCCGTACGAAGAGCCCGACGGCGACGAGGAGGAAGGAGAGCAGGAACGGCACGCGCCAGCCCCAGGACCGGAACGCGTCGTCGGACAGCACGGAGGACAGCAGCCAGAAGACGCCCGTCGCCGCGAAGAACCCGACGGACGGCCCGAGTTGGGGGAAGGCGGCATACAGGCCGCGCTTCTTCTTCGGTGCGTGCTCCACCGCGAGCAGCGCGGCCCCGCCCCACTCGCCGCCGAGCCCGATGCCCTGCAGGAAGCGCAGCAGGATCAGCAGGACCGGCGCCCAGATGCCCAACGTGCCGTATCCGGGCAGGAGTCCGACGAGCGCCGTCGAAAGCCCCATGAGCAGCAGCGAGGCCACGAGCACCGACTTGCGGCCGACCCGGTCACCGAAGTGCCCGAAGACCACCGACCCGATGGGCCGCGCCGCGAACGCCACCGCGTACGTCGAGAAGGAGGCGAGGGTGGCGTTGACCGGGTCCAGGGTCGGGAAGAACGCCTCGTTCAGGACGAGCGCGGCGGCCGTTCCGTAGATGTAGAAGTCGTAGAACTCGATGGCCGTCCCGATGAACGACGCCACGGCCACGCGGCGCATGCTCTCGGGGCTCGCGGCCGGCTCGGGCCCGGCGTCCGGCTGGGTCTTCTCTGGTGAGATTTCGCTGTGCACGAGCGGCACTCTCACGTTGGATGTATGGGCCAGTCAATAGCCGGGACGGCCTGTCTCGGTCATTGAGACTGGCGGTGAGCTGCGGTGACGCGATGCAGGTGGACGAGGATGTCGTGGGTGGGCGCCAGCCGGATCTTGTGGGGGCCGTCCGGGTAGGCCGTGCCGATGCTCCGGGTCAGCCGGCCCTTGCCGAGCCACTTCCGGGCGGTCGCGGGGGCGGTCCTCATATCGAGGAAGTAGTCGTCGTGCCGCACCTTGTCGAGGGTGTACTCGTTCGTGCCGCGCTCGGCCGCGCCCACGGACCGGGGCTTCCACACCTCGGACTCAGCGCTCTGCGCCATGAACGACCCCTGGTCGAAGGTGAATCCGATGCTGACGTACCGCTTGCCGAGCCGGTCGCGCAGGAAGGCGCCCTGCATCTTCGGGTAGCGCGGATCGTAACTCTCGTACCCGACATGGGCGTTGTGCGCCGACAGGAGCACCTTGTCGCCGGTCTGTTTCTGCCACCAGGCGGTGTTCCGAGCCATGAGGCGGTCGCGGTACAGCATCCCGTCCTTGACCCCTTCGGGGGTGTCGAAGGGGAAGGCGTAGATCGTGGCGGTCTGTGAGACGGACCGGGCGTGCTGCATCACCATGGTGAACTCCCGGTCGGGCGAGGCCGGTTGCAGGTCCTTGAGCAGCTTCAGTGCCTCCCGTGCCTGTCCGGCGAGCTTCCGCCGCTCCTCCAGGGGCCTGGCCATGTACGTGTCGCCGTCCGAGAGGCGGCGGATCGGCGCGTACAGCTCGGTGATCCTGGGCAGCAAGTCGGGCTCGTGCGCGCGGACGTAGTCCTCCACGCCGTCGAACAGCTCATGCCCGAGTTCGGGGTAGTTGAGGTCATCGCCCAGGAAGCGCACCTGGCGGTCCGGGTGCTTCTCGTTGTACGCGCGCATCCACGTCAGGAGCTCGACGTACTCCTCGGTGTCCCAGGGTGTCTTCGCCAGCTCCTTGTGAACGAGCTCGCGCACGTCCCCCTCGCCCCCGTGCACGTACGCGTCGAAGCGCAGTCCCGTCGTCCAGCTGACTTCCTGGGCGAAGGTGGTGAACCCCTTCTCCTCGACGAGATAGCGGAAGACCCGGTCCTTCATCGTGAAGAACTCGTGCGAACCGTGTGTGGCCTCGCCCAGGCCCACCACGGAAGCGTCACCGACCATGCGGCCCATCGGCCGCAGGTCCTTGGTGGAGCCGCCCGGGTCGGTCGAGCGGAGGGGGTGGGCCGCGCGCTCGATCGCCGGGACCGGATTCGCGGGGCGGGGCTCTGTCCGGGCGGCGGCCTGGGGCGCGACCAGCGCCCCGAGGCCGAGTGTGCCGACCAGCGCCAGGGGAACTGCGCGACGTGCCGTCCGTGCCGTCCGTGCCGTCCGTGCCATGCGGGATCTCCTCAACTCGGGTGTACGGAGCTGAAGATCACGATCCCGGTCCGTCAGGGGTGCCTGCCATCCGGCAGGCACCCGGTTCGCCGGTGGGGTCTGCCCCACCGGCGAACCGGGCGGGGCGGCTCAGTGGTAGCGCAGATACCGCTTCCGCACGGCACGGAAGCGGGCGAGCTCGTCCTGCCAGCCGCCCACCACCTCGTCCGTGTCCGCGCCCGCGTCGATCATGGTGCGGACCCGCGTGGAGCCCGTCAGCTTGTCGATCCAGTTGTCGGAGCGCCAGGCGAAGCCGCTCCACACCTTCTTGGCGGTCACCAGGAGCGCGATGCCGGTGCGCACCGGGTCGTACGACTCCCGGTCGTGCACGTGGAGCTGGACGCCGCCGATCGTCCTGCCCTGGAACTTGGAGAACGTCGGCGCGAAGTAGGCCTCCCTGAAGTGCACCCCGCGCAGGCCCGCGTCGTTCGCGGCGGCCGCCCACTTCCGGTCGATGCCGTCCGCGCCGAGCAGCTCGAAGGGGCGGGTCGTGCCGCGCCCCTCGGAGAGGTTCGTGCCCTCGAAGAGGCAGGTGCCGCTGTAGACCAGGGCGGTGTCGGGCGTGGGCATGTTCGGGCTCGGCGGCACCCACGGCAGCCCGGAGGCGTCGTAGAAGTCCGAGCGCTTCCACCCGGTCATCCTCACGGTCTCCAGCTCGACGGGACGCTCCAGGAACTCGCCGTTGAACAGCAGCGCCAGCTCCGTCACCGTCATGCCGTGCGCCTGCGCTATCGGCTGCCTGCCGACGAACGTGGCGAATTCCTTGTGCAGGACGGGACCGTACGCGCCACGCCCCGTCACCGGATTCGGCCGGTCCAGGACGACGAACCGTTTCCCCGCGAGCTCGGCCGACTCCATGCAGTCGAAGAGCGTCCAGATGTACGTGTAGAAGCGCGCACCCGCGTCCTGGATGTCGAAGACGATCGTGTCGACCCCGGCGGCCGTGAAGATGTCGGCCAGCGCCTTGCCGCTCTTCTGGTACGTGTCATAGACGGGGAGCCCGGTGGCCGGGTCGTCGTGGCGCCCCTCGGAGCCGCCCGCCTGCGCCGTCCCCCGGAAGCCGTGCTCGGGGCCGAAGACCGCGACCAGATTCACCCGGTCGTCGGCGTGCATGACGTCCACGATGTGCCGTACGTCCCGGGTGACGCCGGTCGGGTTCGTCACGATGCCGACGCGCTCGCCGTCCAGGAGCGCGTAGCCGTCCGCGGACAGCCGCTCGAAGCCGGTGCGCAGCCGCCGGCCGCCGCCCGGTCCGCCGCCCGATCCGCCCCCGCCTCCCGCCGCGGACGCCGGGGCAGCCGAGGTGAGAGCGGTGGCCGTGGTGGCGGCCAGCAGGCCCCGTCTGGACAGGCTGCGTCGGGACAGGTTCATGCGGAGACCTCCGTGAGCGCGGTGGCTGTCATGGCCACGCACGCTAGCGCGCGGACCCCCGCCGGGGAACGAACCCGGCGGTCCGGCCCCCTTCCATCCGAACATACCGACTGGTTAGTCTGCGATCACAGCGGAGCCGCAGTCGAAGGAGACCGAACGTGGAGACCCTGCAGGACAAGGGAGTTGTCGTCACCGGTGCCGGAGGCGGGATCGGGGCCGCGCTGGCCCGCCGGTTCGCCGCCGCCGGGGCGCGCGTCGTGGTCAATGACCTGGACGCGGCCAAGGCGAAGACGGTGGCCGACGAGATCGGTGCCGTCGCCGTGCCGGGCGACGCGTCCACGATCGTGCCGGAGGCCCGAGAGGCGCTGAGCGGCACGATCGACGTGTACTGCGCCAACGCGGGCCTCGGCTCCGGCGGCTCGGAGGCCGCCCCGGAGGAGGTCTGGGCCACGGCCTGGGACGTCAACGTCATGGCCCACGTCCGCGCGGCCCACGCGCTGCTCCCCGACTGGCTGGAGCGCGGCAGCGGCCGCTTCGTCTCCACCGTCTCGGCGGCCGGCCTGCTCACCATGATCGGCGCCGCGCCCTACAGCGTCACCAAGCACGGCGCGTACGCCTTCGCCGAGTGGCTCTCGCTGACCTACCGGCACCGCGGGATCGACGTCCACGCGATCTGCCCCCAGGGAGTGCGCACCGACATGCTCGCCGCCACCGGCACCGCGGGCGACATCGTGCTCACCCCCACCGCGATCGAGCCGGAGGACGTCGCGGACGCGCTCTTCGCCGGGATGGAGGAGAACCGCTTCCTGATCCTGCCGCACCCCGAGGTCGCCGAGTACTACCGCATCCGCGCCGCCGAGCCCGACAAATGGCTCACCGGCATGAACCACCTCCAGCAGCAGTGGGAGGCGACGGAGCGGTGAGCGACGTGACCCCGACCGCCGCCGCGGACGCGACCCCGACCGCCTCCATATACGCCGCCAAGCCCTGGCTCGGCCGCCTCAACGACGCCCAGCGCGGGCCCATCGAGCCCGCCGCGTCCGTCGTGCACGCCTTCCGCGCCTCGGTGCTCCGGGCCCCCGAGCACACGGCCCTCGCCTATTTCGACGGGCGCCTGAGCTACCGCGAGGTGGATGCCCTCAGCGACTCCGTCGCCGGACACCTGGCCGCGCGCGGGCTCGCCCGGGGCGACCGGGTCGCGATCCTGCTGCAGAACACCCCGCACTTCGTGATCGCGCTGCTCGGCGCGTGGAAGGCGGGCGCCACGGTCGTGCCGGTGAACCCCATGTACAAGTCGGCGGAGGTCGGGCACGTCCTCGCGGACGCCGACGTGACCGCGCTGATCTGCTCGGACCGCGCCTGGGAGACGTATCTGCGCGACACGGCGGCGGCCTCGCCCGTCCGCATCGTGCTCACCGCCTGCCAGCTCGACCTGCAGACCCGCAACGACACCCGGGTCCTGGACTTCGAACGCCTCCCGCAGGCCGCCGACGCCGAAGACCTGGTGACCGTCGCCCGGCAGGAGCTCCCCGCCCCCGGAGACCGGCAGCTCGGCCCCGCCGACATCGCACTGATCAGCTACACCTCGGGCACGAGCGGCACCCCCAAGGGCGCCATGAACACCCACGGCAACATCACCTACAACGCCGAACGGCAGCGCACCGGCGCCGGCATCCCCGAAGGCGCCTGCTACTTCGCGATGGCGCCGCTCTTCCACATCACCGGCATGGTCGCGCAGGTCGCGGGCTGCCTGACCAACGCCGGTACCCTCGCGCTCGCGTACCGCTTCGAGGCCGGGGTCGTCCTGGACGCCTTCGCCGAGCACCGCCCCGCGTACACCGTGGGCCCCTCCACGGCCTTCATGGCGCTTGCCGCCCACCCCTCCGTCACGCGGGAGCACTTCGACTCCTTCGCGATGATCTCCTCGGGCGGTGCGCCGCTGCCGCCCGCCCTGGTGGAGAAGTTCCGCGCCGGCTTCGGCCCGTACATCCACAACGGGTACGGCCTCACCGAGTGCACCGCCCCCTGCGCCTCCGTGCCGCCGGGCCAGGAGGCACCCGTCGACCCGGTGTCCGGCACCCTCGCCGTCGGCGTCCCAGGCCCCGAGACGGTCGTCAGGATCGTCGACGACCACGGCGCGGACGTCCCCTTCGGCGAGCAGGGCGAGATCACCGTGCGCGGCCCGCAGGTCGTGCCGGGCTACTGGAAGCTTCCCGACGCCACGGACGAGGCGTTCCCCGACGGCGAGCTGCGCACCGGCGACATCGGCTTCATGGACGCCCAGGGCTGGCTCTACGTGGTCGACCGCAAGAAGGACATGATCAACGCGTCGGGTTTCAAGGTCTGGCCGCGCGAGGTGGAGGATGTCCTCTACAGTCACGCAGCCGTCCGTGAGGCGGCGGTGATCGGCGTCCCGGACAGCTATCGCGGCGAGACCGTCAAGGCCTTCGTCAGCCTGCGCCCGCAGGCCGAGGTGGCGCCGGACGAGCTGGCGGCGTACTGCAAGGAACGGCTCGCGGCGTACAAGTACCCCCGCGCGGTCGAGATCCTGCCGGAGCTGCCGAAGACCACAAGTGGGAAGATCCTCCGGCGGGAACTGCGTTCCCGCAACGACACGAGCTCTCGGCACGACGAGAACCAGTAACCTCGAAAGGCAGGTGGCGGCAGTGGCCAGGACGACGGACGGTGACGGCACGCCCGTCCCTCAGCGGCTGCTCGCCGCCGCCACCCGGCTCTTCGCCGACCGCGGCTACGACCGCACATCGGTGCAGGAGATCGTGGAGTCGGCAGGCGTCACCAAGGGCGCGCTCTACCACTACTTCGGCTCCAAGGACGATCTCCTGCACGAGGTGTACGCACGCGTCCTGCGCGTCCAGCAGGAGCGCCTCGACGCCTACGCGGACTCCGACGCGCCCATCGAGCAGCGGGTGCGGGACGCGGCGGCGGACGTGGTCGTCACGACGATCGACAACCTCGACGACGCCTCGATCTTCTTCCGCTCCATGCACCACCTGAGCCCGGAGAAGAACAAGCAGGTGCGCTCCGAGCGCCGCCGCTACCACGAGCGGTTCCGCGCGCTGATCGAGGAGGGCCAGGAGGCCGGGGTCTTCTCCAAGGCGACCCCCGCGGACCTGGTGGTGGACTACCACTTCGGGTCCGTCCACCACCTCTCCACCTGGTACCGCCCGAACGGCCCGCTCACCCCGCAGCAGGTCGCCGACCACCTGGCGGACCTGCTGCTGAGAGCGCTGCGGCCGTAGCCCCCGAGGGCCCCTACAGGTACTTCTTCAGCTCGCGCCGGGCCAGCGACCGCTGGTGCACCTCATCGGGACCGTCGGCCAGCCGCAGCGTCCTCGCGGAGGCCCACAGCTCCGCCAGCGGGAAGTCCTGGCTGACGCCGCCCGCGCCGTGCAGCTGCACGGCCTGGTCGAGGATGTCCACCACCGTCCGCGGAGTCGCGATCTTGATGGACTGGATCTCCGTGTGCGCACCCTTGTTGCCCACGGTGTCCATCAGCCACGCGGTCTTCAGGACGAGCAGCCGCAGCTGCTCCACCGCGACCCGGGCGTCCGCGATCCACTCCTGGACGACGCCCTGCTGGGCGAGCGGCTTGCCGAACGCCGTACGCGCCACCGCACGCTGACACATCAGCTCGATGGCCCGCTCGGCCATCCCGATCAGGCGCATGCAGTGGTGGATGCGGCCGGGACCGAGCCGGGCCTGGGCGATGGCGAAGCCGCCGCCCTCCTCGCCGATCAGGTTGCTCGCGGGGACCCGGACCCGGTCGAAGACGACCTCGGCGTGCCCTCCGTGGGAGTGGTCCTCGTAGCCGTACACCTGCATGGCGCGGCGCACTTCGAGGCCCGGGGTGTCGCGCGGCACGAGCACCATGGACTGCTGGCGGCGCGGGTCGGAGTTCCCGGGGTCCGTCTTGCCCATCAGGATGAAGATCTGGCAGTCCGGGTTCATCGCCCCGGAGATGTACCATTTGCGCCCGGTGATGACGTAGTCGTCAGTGCCGTCGGAGGCTCGCTCGATGAGCGTGGTGATGTTCGTGGCGTCGGACGAGGCCACCTCGGGCTCGGTCATCGCGAACGCCGAGCGGATCTCACCGGCGAGCAGGGGCTCGAGCCACTGCTTCTTCTGCTCCTCGTTGCCGAACTGGGCGAGGACCTCCATGTTGCCGGTGTCCGGGGCGGCGCAGTTCAGCGCGGTGGGCGCCAGGTGCGGGGAGCGGCCGGTGATCTCGGCGAGCGGCGCGTACTGGAGGTTGGTGAGCCCGGCGCCGTGCTCGGCGTCCGGCAAGAAGAGGTTCCACAGCCCCTGCTTGCGGGCCTCGGCCTTCAGCTCGCCGACGATCGCCGGGGTGTCCCAGGGCGAGGCGAGCTGGGCGCGCTGTTCCTCGGCGGTCTTCTCCGCCGGGTAGACGTGCTCGTCCATGAAGGTGAGGAGCCTGTCGCGCAGCTCTTCGGTGCGGGCGTCGAATGCGAAGTCCATGGCTGTCTCAGCCTTCCTGTCGTCCTTGGAGGGTGGTGAGGCCGTGCTCGATGAAGACGGGGACCAGCTCCCCGATGCGGTCGAAGCCCGCGCCGACCGTCTGGCCGAGCGTGTACCGGTAGTGGATGCCCTCCAGGATCACGGCGAGCTTGAACCACGCGAACGCCGTGTACCAGGACACCGCGGAGACGTCGCGCCCCGACCGCGCGGCGTACCGCTCGACCAGCTCGGCGGCCTCCGGGTGCCCGGCCGCGCCGGCCGTGGTGCTGATGGGGGAGTCCGGAAGCTGGAGCTTGGTGCTGTACATGACGAGCAGGCCCAGGTCGGTGAGCGGATCGCCGAGCGTGGACATCTCCCAGTCGAGGATCGCCTTGATCTGGTCGTCCCCGCCGATCAGGACGTTGTCGAGGCGGTAGTCGCCGTGCACGACGGTGGCCGCGGGGGAGACGGGCAGCTGTCGCCCCAGGGCGGCGTGCAGCTCGTCGATCCCCGCCAGGTCGCGGTTGCGCGAGGCGTCCAGCTGCTTGCCCCAGCGGCGCAGCTGCCGGTCCAGGAAGCCGTCGGGCCGCCCGAAGTCACCGAGGCCGACCGCTTCCGGGTCCACGGAGTGCAGGTCGACGAGGGTGTCGACGAGGCCGAGGACCGCGGCACGGGTGCGCTCGGCACCCAGCGGCGCCAGCTCTTCGGCGGTGCGGAACGGCGTGCCCTCCACGAAGTCCATGACGTAGAAGGGCGCCCCGAGCACGTCGGTGTCCTCGCAGAGCAGCACGGGCGTCGGCACCGGCACGTCGGTCCCGTGGTGCAGCGCGCTGATCACACGGTGCTCGCGCTTCATGTCGTGCGCGGTCGCCAGGACGTGCCCGAGCGGTGGCCGCCGCACGACCCAGCGCGTGGCGCCGTCCGTCACGGCGTACGTGAGGTTCGACCGGCCGCCCTCGATCAGCCGGGCGGTGAGCGGCCCGCCCACGAGACCCGGCCGCTCGCGGTCCAGGTGGCCGCGCAACTGGTCGAGGTCGAGGCCGGGTGGATGGTCTGAGCTCATCTTCGCTCCTGGTCGGACGGTCGTCGTCGGTGTCGCCGCGCTGCGTCGCGCTGACGTTCATGATGCCGACCAGTCGGTATGTAGTCCAGAGCGCAGGAGGAACGTGATCAGGATCGCGGCGGCGGGAATGCCCCCGAATACGCCGATCCCCCGCCACAGACTGCCACTTGGCGTCCGTGCGGGGGAAGGCGGCCGGGGCGGCGCACCCCGGAGTGGCTGGGCGGGAGCCTCAGTGGTCGTCCCAGTGGTCGCCGTGCGCCGCGTGCCGGTGGCCGTCGTGGACGTAGTCGACGTGGTCGCCGTGCAGCACCGAGGTGTGCCCGCAGCCCTCGCCGTGCCGGTGGTCGTGCCCCTCGTGGACGGAGTGCTCGTCCGCCTCGCACTCGTCCCAGTGGCCGGAGTGCAGGCGGTGCATGTGCCCGTCGTGCGCGTAGTCGACGTGGTCGCCGTGCGGCACCTCGGGGTGTCCGCAGGCCGGGCCGTGGACGTGCTCGTGGACGGGGTGTTCGTGGTGGAGCGTGGTCATGGCGCGTGCACCTTCTGTGGGGGCCGGGGGAGGGGAGTGACCCTCTCAGGCTAGTACTCGATGCCCCTTTGATGGGGATATGGAAGCCTTGTTGATGTTTCCACCACCGGACGGCCCCGGACGGCCCAGGACGATCACCGGACCGCCACCGCACCGCTGCCCCACAAGGGCGAACCCACGAAGGCACTCCCATGAAGCCGACCCCATGAAGGCGATCAGCTACCGCCGGTACGGCGGCCCCGAAGTCCTCGAGTACGGCGATGTGCGCGACCCCAAGGTCGGCCCCGACTCCGTGCTGGTGAAAGTCCGCGCCGCGTCGGTGAACCCCGTCGACTGGAAGTGCATGGCGGGACACCTCGACGGCATCCTCGACCCCGTTTTCCCGGTGATCCCGGGCTGGGACGTCGCGGGTGTCGTGGTGCAGCCGGGCGCCTCGGTCCCGGAGTACGTGGTGGGCGACGAGGTCATCGGCTACGTACGCGAGGACTTCCTCTCGCGCGGCACCTTCGCCGAGTACGTCGCGGCCCCCGTGCGCACCCTGGCCCGTAAACCGCGCAACCTCACCTTCGAGGAGGCCTCGGGCCTGCCGCTCGCCGGGCTCACCGCCTATCAGGTGATCGTCAAGACGCTCGCGGTGACGGAGGGCGACGTCGTGCTCGTGCACGCGGCGGCCGGCGGCGTCGGCTCCATCGCCGTCCAGCTGGCCCGGCACGCGGGCGCCCGCGTCATCGGCACCGCGAGCGAGCGCAACCACGACTTCCTGCGCGAGATCGGCGCCGAACCGGTGACCTACGGCGACGGTCTGGCCGAGCGCGTACGCGCCCTCGCCCCGGAGGGGGTCGACGCCGCCTTCGACACGGTCGGCGGCGACACCCTCAAGGTGTCGGTCGAACTCCTCGCGCCCGGCGGCCGTCTCGCCTCGATCGCGGACGGCGCGGTCATCGGCCTCGGCGGCCACTACTGCTTCGTGCGCCCGGACGCCGACGATCTCCGGCGCCTGACGCAGCTCGTGGAGCAGGACGTCGTCACGGTCCATGTCTCCGAGACGTTCCCGCTGGAGCGGGCGGCGGACGCGTACCGCCTGAACGCGGAGGGCCGGACGCGGGGAAAGATCGTCGTCACGGTGGACTGGACTGCCGACGACGGCCCGGCCAAGCACTGACGGAGGCGTTCTTCCCGGCCGGGCCGCTCAGAACACCATGGCCGTCGCGCACGCCGCGAGCGCCATCGTGCACAGGGCGGCCGTCGCCGCGGCCCGCACCGGAAGCCGGAGCGGCCTGCTGCTGGCGGCGAGCTCGGTCATCCTGCGGTGCGCCACGACCAGGAAACCGAGCCACAGGAGCAGGCAGAGGGCGCAGGCGACGACGGACAGGGCGGTGGTGCCCTCCTGGAGGGCGGCCCGCGCCGCCAGGACCGCCGCGACGGTGCAGGACAGCGTCGTACGCCGCCACGCGAGGCGCGTGCGCTCCGGCTGCAGCCCCGGATCGCGGACCTGGACCGGGGCCTGGTCCATCACCCCTCCCACCCGAAGAGCACGACGACGACCATGGCGAGCGCCACGACCGCGACGGCCACGCTCAGGACGGTCGGGAAGCGCGAGACCGGCAGATCCTCGCCGCGCCGCATGGCCCGCTCGCAGCGCACCCAGTGGTTGACCGCGCGCAAGGAGCTGAGCACGCCCGCGGCGAGCAGGGCGAGGGCGAGCCCGATGCGCCACCCCCAGCGCAGGTCGGGCAGGAACTGGTCCACCGCGAAACCGCCGCCGATGAGGGCGAGCGCGGTGCGCAGCCAGGCGAGGAAGGTGCGCTCGTTGGCGAGCGAGAAGCGATAGTCGGGGGTGTCGCCCTCGTCGCGGATCCGCTCGGGCGCGAACCACAGACGCAGGCTCTGTACGAAGTTGCTCACTCGCCGCACCCTAACCCGCCCTAACCCGCACGGAACTCCCGCAGCCGCTCGTACGCCGCGAGCCCGTCCGGCACCCACGCCCACTCGCCGAGCCGCCGCTCCAGCTCCTCGTCGGTGAGGAAGGCGTGCCAGGCGACCTCCTCGACCTGCGGGTCCACGGGCAGGTCGCAGCGCACCTCGTAGAGGTACGACCACCAGGTGTGCCCCGCGCCGTCGTCGTACAGGAACTTGAACAGGGGCGTGGGGCGCGGCAGTCCGTGGACCCCGAGCTCCTCCTCCGCCTCGCGCAGGGCGGCGTCGTCGTAGGACTCGCCGGCCCCGACGACACCGCCGACGAACATGTCGTACATCGAGGGGAAGACCAGCTTGACGGGCGTGCGCCGGTGCACGAAGACGCGGCCCTCGGCGTCCCGTGCCTGGATGAACACGCAACGGTGGCGCAGGCCCCGCGCGTACGCCTCACCGCGCGGGGCCTCGCCGACGACCTCGTCGTTCTCGTCGACGATGTCCAGGATCTCTTCGCTGGGGTCGGGCACGGGCCGGCTGTTCGTCGTCATGCCGGCCATCCAACCTCACTGCCCCATGACGTACTTCACGGTGGGTCCCGCGGTCCAGCCGCCGTCGACGGCGAGCTCGGCGCCGGTCACGTACGAGGCGGCGTCCGAGAGCAGGAAGACCATGGCGCCCGCGATCTCGTGCGGCTCGCCGACCCGGCCCATCGGGGTGTTGGGGTACTTGCCCTCGCCCTTCTCGATGCCCACCTGCGCGGTCATCGGGGTGTACGTCATGCCCGGGTGGACGGAGTTGACGCGGATGCGGGCGGTGCCGAGCTCCACGGCGCCGATCTTGGTGAGGCCGCGGACGCCCCACTTTGACGCGCCGTAACCGGCGGTGAGCGCGAGGCCCATGAGTCCGGCCGCGGACGAGATGTTGACGATGGAGCCGCCGCCGGCCTCCTTCATGGCCGGGACGACGCTCTTCATGCCGATGAAGACGCCGGTGAGGTTGATGTCGAGGACCTTGCGGAAGTGCTCGACCGACTCCGACTCCAGGAACTGGCCCGTGGATATACCGGCGTTGTTGACCAGGCCGTGCACCCCGCCGAACTCGGTCACCGCGAGCGCCACGACGCGCTGCCAGTCCTCCTCCGACGTCACGTCGTGGTGCGCGAAGCGGGCACGCTCGCCGAGCTCGGCGGCGGTGACCTCGCCCTCCTTGTCGAGGACGTCGGTCAGGACGACGTTCGCACCGGCGGCCACCGCCTGGCGGGCGGCCTCGGCGCCGAGGCCGCGGGCGGCTCCGGTGATGACGACGGTCTTGCCGGTGAGGTCGTGCGCTTCACTCATGGTTCTCTCCGCGATGTGGGGCCCGTAGCAGGGCCGTGGTGGTCTCGACGAGATCCGCGAGGAAGAGCGGTTCGCCGGTCAGGGGGGTGGCGCCGGCCAGGTACTGGCCCGCGCGGTCGGACATGGCGGCGCCGACGAGGGTGAGGGCCAGGTCGATGCGCTCCAGGCGGAGCGGTTCCGGGAGCGCGGTGAGGCAGTCCTCGACGCGGCCGATCAGCTCCCAGTAGACGGTTCCGTCGAGGGTCGGGTGCGGGGTGCGGGTGCGGACGCCGCTCTCGTGGCTGAGCTGGGCGGAGACGCGCAGACAGCGCAGGCCCCGCTCGGTGCGCAGCTCGGAGGCCTCGGCTGCCACGAGGGCGTGCAGGAGCCCGCGCAGTCCGTCCGGGGCGTGCGCGAGCCCGGCGGCCAGCACCTTCTCCGTACGGGTCTGGCGCTCGGCCATGACGGCGTCCAGGAGGCCCGCCCGGCTGCCGAAGTGGTACTGCACCGCGGAGGGGTTGCTCTGCCCCGCGAGCCGCACTATGTCCCGCAGCTGCGCGCCGTGCACGCCCTGCGCGGCGAACACTTCCTCGCCCGCGCGGATCAGCTTCTCGCGGGTCTCGGGTCCTGAGGTCCTCGGCATGGGCCCATTGTAATGCTGGCCATTATTAAAGGCGAGTCACCTGTGGTGCCGCCCCAGGCCCCGCTGCCCAGACGCCGAAGGGCCAGGATCCGCGGCCGGTCCGGCGCTGGAGGGCGAACTCGGCGGAGCCGGTGACGACGGTGCGCACGGCCCAGGGGCCCGTAATCGCTCCCCGGTCCTCGGCATCGCCGGATGCGACCCCAGCAGCACGATCCCGCCCACGATGGCCGCGAGACCGGTCGCCTGCCACGCGAGCGCCCCCGCGTCCATCCGCAGCTGGTCCCCCAGGAACCCCACCCCGCACGCGATCCCGGCCAGCGGCTGCGCGGCGGTCAGCGCGGGCAGCGACATCCGCAGCGGCGCCGTCTCGAACGCGCTCTGCACCAGGAGCAGCCCGGTCACCCCGAGCACGAGCACCGCGTACGGCTGCCACCCCGTGAGCAGGGCGAGCCAGCCCTCGTCGGAGAGCCGTCCCCCGCTCACCCGGGTCAGCGCGTCCTGCACGCCGTAGAGCAGCCCCGCCGCCACGCCGAGCAGCACGGGTCCGGCGGTGAACCGGTGCCGGGACCCCTTCGCGTACACGGTGAGGAGCATCGCGGAGCCCACCATCACGCCGATGATCAGCCACTGCCGCAGCGGATCCGACTCGGCGTCCCCGCCCCGCGGCTCACCCGCCACGATGAACGCGGTGACCCCGCCCGCGAGCAGCACGAGCCCCGACCAGCCCTGCCGCCCCAGGGGCTGCTTGGTGCGATGGCGGGAGAGGGTGAGCGCGAAGAGCAGGTTCGTGGCCAGCAGCGGCTCCACCAGGGACACCTCGCCCTGGCCGAGCGCGAGCGCGCCGAGGACCATGCCGCACACCATGAGGCCGATCCCGCCGAGCCACTCCGGCACCCGCACCAGATCGAGCAGCAGCCGCGGCGAGAGGAAGTCGCTCAGCGGGGCGCGCTGCGCCGCGTCCTGCTGGAACACGAAGCCGAAGCCCAGGCAGCAGGCGGCCGACACGGAGAGGACGAGGACCAGAACCGACACGTCGTACCTCAGGACGGGAGAGGGCTCGATGCGGGCCAGGGGGCGGGGATTAGGCGGGTACCCGGCCGACGATAGTCCTCCCCGGGATGCTCCGCTCCACGAGTCACCCCGGCCGGACGGTTGACGCCGGTCACTTCGCTGCACAGGATCTGACTCATCAGTAAGCCCCTGCTTAGGAGGAACCCCCGGATGGCCTACGACGCAGACGTCATCGTGATCGGCGCGGGCCTCTCGGGCCTCGCCGCCACCGCGGAACTCGTCGACGCGGGCCGCCGGGTCATCCTCATCGACCAGGAACCCGAGCAGTCGCTCGGCGGCCAGGCCCACTGGTCCTTCGGCGGGCTGTTCTTCGTCGACTCCCCGGAGCAGCGCAGGCTCCGCATCAAGGACTCGCACGCCCTGGCCCTCCAGGACTGGATGGGCACGGCCGCCTTCGACCGCCCCGAGGACCACTGGCCGCGCAAGTGGGCCGAGGCGTACGTCGACTTCGCGGCGGGCGAGAAGCGCGCCTGGCTGCACGGGCAGGGCGTGCGGTTCTTTCCCGTGGTGGGCTGGGCCGAACGCGGCGGCTACGACGCGCAGGGGCACGGCAACTCCGTGCCGCGCTTCCACATCACCTGGGGCACGGGCCCCGGCCTGGTCGCCCCCTTCGAGCGGCGCGTGCGCGAAGGCGTCGCCCGCGGCCTCGTCCAGCTCAAGTTCCGCCACCGGGTCTCCGGGCTCTCCCGCAGCGCGGGCAGCGTCGACACCGTCAGCGGCGAGGTCCTCGAACCCTCCACCGCCGAGCGCGGCAAGCCCAGCAGCCGTGAGGTCGCCGGATCGTTCGAGTTCAGGGCCCAGGCGGTGATCGTCACCTCCGGCGGCATCGGCGGCAACCACGACCTCGTCCGCGCCAACTGGCCCGAGCGGCTCGGCACTCCGCCCGAGCGGATGGTCTCCGGCGTGCCCGCCCACGTCGACGGGCGGATGCTCGGCATCACCGAGGAGGCCGGCGCCCGCCTCATCAACCGCGACCGCATGTGGCACTACACCGAGGGCATCCAGAACTGGAACCCCATCTGGGACAACCACGGCATCCGCATCCTGCCGGGCCCCTCCTCGCTCTGGCTCGACGCACGCGGGGACCGCCTGCCCGTGCCGCTCTTCCCCGGCTTCGACACCCTCGGCACGCTCGAACACATCATGAAGTCCGGGTACGAATACACGTGGTTCGTCCTCAACCAGCGCATCATCGGCAAGGAGTTCACGCTCAGCGGCTCCGAACAGAACCCCGACCTCACCGGCAAGTCCGTGCGCGGCGTCATCGACCGGGCACGCGCGGACGTGGCCGCCCCGGTGAAGGCGTTCATGGACAACGGCGCCGACTTCGTCGTGGAGAAGGACCTCACCTCCCTGGTGCGCGGCATGAACGCCCTCACCAAGGAGCCCCTCATCGACGAGGCCGCACTGCGCCGCACGATCACCGCGCGCGACCGCGAGATCGCCAACCCCTTCACCAAGGACCTCCAGGTCACCGCGATCCACGGCGCCCGCAAGTTCCTCGGTGACCGGCTCATCCGGGCCGCCGCCCCGCACCGCATCCTCGACCCCAAGGCGGGCCCGCTCGTCGCGGTGCGGCTCAACATCCTCACCCGCAAGACCCTCGGCGGCCTGGAGACCGACCTCTCCTCGCGCGTCCTGACCGAGGGCGGCGAACCGCTTCCCGGCGTGTACGCGGCCGGGGAGGCGGCCGGTTTCGGCGGCGGGGGAGTGCACGGCTACCGCTCGCTCGAAGGCACCTTCCTCGGCGGCTGCCTCTTCTCAGGGCGCACGGCGGGCCGCGCGGCCGCCAAGTCGGTGAGCTGAAAGGCGCGTTCGCCGCATCGCGGAATGATCGTCGCCACTTGCCCGAATCGTGTCCTGCTGCGCAACCCCGCAGGTCGGGTGTGAAGTCTGAGGATTCTGAAACGAGTTGGTGAAGAGCGGGAGGTAGGCGGCCCTTGACTGGAGCGCCGCCTACCGCTTTGCTGTGCGTGATCATCCGCACGCGAGCCGCGCCGGGGAGGAAGTCCCGCGGTGTCACCACCCCCACCCCCCTTGGGCCGTTCCCGCAAGCGAGCGGCCTACGCCTTCGACCCCGCACTCGACGACGCCGAACTCGTCGACGCCCGTACCGCGCTGGCCCAGGGCCGCTGGACCGAGGTCCGCGCGCTGCTCGCCGCCACCGGCGACGACTGGGACCGCAGGGGCCACCGGTTCGACGTACTCGCACAGGAGCACGCCACCACCGCCTGGACCCGTGACTGGCGGATGGCCGAACCGGAGAGCACCGACGCCGCGGTGCTGCTCGCCTATGCCTCGGTGCACCTCGCGCTGCGCGGAAAGGGCCGCTCGGAGCAGGCGCGGGACGCCTGCCGCGAGGTGGCCGCGCTCCGGCCCGCCGACCCCACGCCCTGGCTCGCGCTGCTCACTCTGGAGCGTTCCCTGGGCCGCGAGGAGGACGTCGTCCGGCTCTTCGACGAGGTCCGCCACCGGCACCCCGGACACCACCACGCCCACCACCTGATGGTGGCCAGACTCGCCGAACGGCGGCCCGCAGCGGGCCAGGACCCGCTGCACGAGGTGTACGACTTCGCCGCGTGGGCCGCTGAACAGGCGCCCGATGATTCGCCGTTGGCGGTGCTGCCCGTCATCGCGCACGCCGAGCGCTACCGCGTCCTCGCCGCCGCGGGCAGCGAGCCCCTCGACCCCGCGGCCTCCCAGCACTGGACGGGACGCAGGGCCCGCCAGGTCATGAAGGCCGCCTTCGACTGGTGGCTGGAGTGGGACATGCCCGGGAGCCCCGGCAGTACGACGCACCCGCGCTGCCGCGTCGACCTCAACTTCCTCGCCCACGCCAAGTTCTGCGAGGGCCGGGCCGCCGAGTCGGCCGCCCTCTTCCACCGCATCGGACGGCACGCGACCCGAGCCCCCTGGTCCTACCCGGACCGGGACCCGTACAAGGCGTTCACCGCCGCGCGCGGCGCCGCGCTCGGCGCCGCCTGACCCACCGCACCCACCGGCCCACTCCGAAAGGACAACCGCGCCATGGCGACGGGCAGTTCGAGCAGCACGAGCGACACGAGACCCGCGAGCACAGCCGCCGGGAGCGGGATCAGCACGTACAAGGGCGAGGAGACGGCATTGCGCGCCGGCCGGCTCGGCACGGCGGGCCTGCTCCTCTCCGTCCTCGCGGCGACCGGTCCGCTCATGGTCGTCGCCGGTGTCATGCCCACCACATACGGCGTGATGGGTGTCGTCGGTCAGCCGCTGCTCTTCCTCATCCTCGGCGTGGTCCTCGGTCTGTTCAGCTTCGGGTACGCCGAGATGAGCCGTCACGTCCACAACGCGGGCGCCTTCTACGCGTACATATCGAGGGGCCTCGGCGGCACCGCGGGCGCGGGCGCCTCGCTGGTCGCGCTCGTCGCCTACAGCGTCCTGCAGGCGGGCCTCTACGGCCTCCTCGGCTTCGAGGTCTCCGGGCTGCTCAACACCTACTTCGACGTCGAAGTCGCCTGGTGGATACCGGCACTCGTCACCGTCGCCCTCGTCGGCGTGCTCGCCTGGCTGAAGATCGACCTGAACGCGCGCGTGCTCGGCGTGCTGCTGCTCATCGAGGTGGCGCTCGTCGTCATCTTCGACATCGCGGCCATCGCGGACCCGGCCAAGGAAGGCCTGTCCCTGCACGCGTTCAACCCCGACACCCTCACGGGTGCGGGCGTCGCCACCTCGCTCTGCTTCTGCATCGCCGCCTTCACCGGCTTCGAGCAGGCTCCCGTGTACGCGGAGGAGACCAGCCGCCCCCAGGTCGTCGTCGCCCGCGTGATGTTCTTCGCGGTGGGCTTCGTCGCGATCTTCTTCGCGATCAGCTCCTGGGCGCTCACGGTCGCCGCCGGACCCTCGGGCATCGTCCCGGCCGCGCGGGAACAGAGCGCTGGGCTGCTCTTCGGGCTCACCGAGTCCCGGCTCGGCGGCACCTTCACCGACGTACTCCACGTCCTGTTCGTGACCGGCATGTTCGCGGCGATCCTCTCCTTCCACAACGTGGTCGCGCGGTACGCCTTCGCCATGGGCCGCGAGGGCCTGCTGCCCGCCACGTTCGGCAGGACCAACACCTCGACCGGCGCCCCCGGCACCGGCTCCCTGCTCCAGACGGTCGTCTCCGTCGTCATCGTGATCGCCTTCGCGGTGACCGACGACGGCGAGTTCGGCGACCCGACCGCCCCGGTCCTGCACCTCTTCACCTGGGGCGGCAACATCGGCGCCCTGGGCGTCATCCTCCTGATGGCCACCGCGTCCGTCGCGGTGATCGTCTTCTTCGTACGACGCGGCGCCGCGCGCGCCCAGGTCTGGCGCATCACCGCCTCCGCGCTCGCCGCGGCCGGCCTGCTCGTCATCGCGGGCTACACCGTCAAGGACTTCGACGTCCTGGTCGGCGCGGGCCCCGGCTCGGCGCTCAGCTGGGTGCTGCCCGGCATCATCCTGCTCGCCGCCGTGATCGGCGTGGTCTACGGCGCGGTCCTGCGCTCGACCAGGCCCGAGGCGCATGCGCGGATCGGCCTGGGCAACGAGGCGTTCCAGCTGGAGAAGGCGGCCGAGGAGCCGTCCGGCCCCGTTCAGGTGTGACGGAACGCTGACGTCTGCCCGCGGCCCCTGTACCCCGGGGGCCGCGGGTGCTCGAATCGAAGGGTGACAACCTCCCCTCGACACCCGCCCGAAGAGGACCAGGGCGGCGGCACGCCCGTCGGCCGCCGTCTGGTCCTGGGCATGCTCGGCCTCGGCGCCCTGGGCGTGGCCGCCGCGCCGCCGCTCCAGCGGGGCCTCGAATCCTTCCTGGGCGCCGCGTCCGACAAGGACCCCACGGGCCTGACGGACCTGCTCCCGAACGGCGGCGGCTTCCGCTACTACTCGGTGGCCGCGTCCGTCCCGCACAAGAGCGCGTCCACGTACCGGCTGAAGATCGACGGCCTGGTGGACCGCCCCACGACGTACTCCCTCGCCGAACTGCGCGCCCTGCCGCAGACCCGCATGGTGCGCGACGTCCAGTGCGTGACGGGCTGGCGGGTGCCGGACACGCCCTTCGAGGGCGTACGCCTCTCCCGCCTGCTGGACGCGGCCGGGGTACGTCCCACAGCCCGGGCTGTCCGCTTCACGTGCTTCGACGGGGCGTACAGCGAGAGCCTGACCCTGAAGCAGGCGCGCCGGGCGGACATGCTGGTGGCCCTGCGCATGCGGGACAAGGACCTGGGCCACAGCCACGGCGGCCCGGTCCGCCTCTATGCCGCCCCCATGTACTTCTACAAGTCGGCGAAGTGGCTCTCCGGGATCACGCTCACCGACGAGGTGGAGCCGGGTTACTGGGAGAAGCGCGGCTACGACGTCGACGCGTGGGTGGGTGATTCGAATGGCAGGGACGACAAGCCCACGGCCTGAAGTGACCGCACGGGTAAGGCGGTTCAGCCCTGCGGAGCGGTGGGTGCACCGGACGACGGCACTCCTGATGCTGGTCTGCATCGGGACCGCGGCGTGCCTGTACGTTCCTCAGCTCGCCGAGCTGGTGGGGCGCCGCGCGCTGGTGGTGACCGTCCACGAATGGTCGGGGCTGCTGCTCCCGGCCCCCTTCCTGGCAGGCCTCGCGTCCCGCGCCTTCCGCGGCGACCTGCGCCTCCTGAACCGCTTCGGGCCGTACGACAGGGCCTGGCTGCGGCGCCGCACCCGACGGGCGGGCAAGTTCAACGCGGGCCAGAAGCTGTACGCGGGCTGGCTGGCCGGGGCGGTCCTGGTGATGCTGGGCACGGGCCTGCTGATGTGGTTCACGCACCTCGCCCCGCTGGCCTGGCGCACGGGAAGCACGTTCGTCCACGACTGGCTGGCCCTGGCACTCGGCGTGGTGATCGCCGGGCACGTGGGAATGGCGTGGGCGGACCCGGAGGCGAGGCGGGGCATGCGGACCGGCTCGGTGGACCCGGAGTGGGCGGAACGGGAGCATCCGCTGTGGCGGAAGTAAAGGCAAAAAGCCGGCCGGGCCGGAAGTGTCCAGCCCGGCCGGATACTTCCAGCCCGTCCGGCGTGTGAGGACGAACTCGGCGAAGCCGGTGGTGAGGGCAACCAAGGCCCCCGGCCCGGCTAAATCACAAGCGACAGCAACAGCACCAGCCCGCCCGCGACGACGGAGATGATCGTCTCCATCACGGACCACGTCTTGATCGTCTGCCCCACGCTCAGTCCGAAGTACTCCTTCACCAGCCAGAACCCGGCGTCGTTCACGTGCGAGAAGAACAGTGACCCCGCACCGATGGCGAGCACGAGCAGCGCCGTGTGCGCGGTGGACATGTCCGCGGCCAGCGGGGCGACAAGCCCGGCGGCCGAGATGGTGGCCACCGTCGCCGACCCCGTGGCGAGGCGGATCACCACGGCGATCAGCCACGCGAGGAGCAGCGCCGGGATCGACCAGTCCTTGGAGATGTCGAGGACCATCTCACCGACGCCCGAGGCGATGAGGGTCTGCTTGAAGCCGCCACCCGCACCCACGATCATCAGCACACCGGCGATCGGCGCGAGCGACTTCTCGACAGTGGTCGAGAGGCGGTCCTTCGTGAACCCGGCCGCACGGCCCAGCGTGAACATGCCCACGATCACCGCGGCGAGCAGCGCGATCAGCGGTGAACCGATGACGTCGAAGACACGCTGCACCGTGTGGTCCGGGTTGTCCACGATGATGTCGACCAGGGCCTTGGCCAGCATCATCACGACGGGCAGCAGCACGGTCGCGACCGTCACGCCGAACCCGGGCCGCTTCTCCAGGTCCTCCGAAGGACGCTGCGGCATCATCTTCTCGGGGGCCGGGACGTCCACCCACTTCGCCGCGTACTTCGAGAAGACGGGACCGGCGATGATCACGGTGGGGATGGCGACGAGCACACCGAGGGCGAGGGTGACGCCCAGGTTCGCGTCCACCGCGTCGATCGCGACCAGCGGGCCGGGGTGCGGCGGGATCAGGCCGTGCATCACGGACAGACCGGCGAGCGCCGGGATGCCGATCCGCATGAGCGAGTAGTTGCCCCGCTTGGCGACCATCAGGACGACCGGGATCAGCAGCACGATGCCGACCTCGAAGAAGAGCGGAAGGCCGATCACCGAGGCGATCAGGACCATCGCCCACGGCATCGCGCGCCCGCCCGCCTTGGCGAGGATCGTGTCGACGATCTGGTCCGCGCCGCCGGAGTCGGCGAGCAGCTTGCCGAGGATCGCGCCGAGCGCGATCAGCACACCCACGCCCGCGACCGTCGAACCGAGACCCTCGGTGAAGGCCGCGATCGTCTTGTCGAGCGGCGCGCCCGCGAAGGCGCCCAGGGCGAGCGACCCGATCGTCAGGGCCAGGAACGCGTGCAGCTTGAACTTCGTGATGAGCAGGACGATGACGGCGATGCCCGCGAGGACGGCGATACCCAGCTGGGCATGGCCAGCGGAAGTGATCGGCTCGACGGCGTCCGCTGCCAGCATCTCAACGCTGAGACTGGTCACGGTGTCTTCCTTGTACGTCAGGGGAGGGGGGTGCGGGGGACGGGGTACTACTGGCCGAGCGCGCCCAGTGCCCGGAAGGCGCGCTCGCTGATCTCTTCCGGACCGCCGGTGACATCGACGGCGACGCCCGCCTCGTCCGGGCCGAGCGGCTGGAGCGTGGCGAACTGCGAGTCGAGCAGGGCCGTCGGCATGAAATGGCCCTGCCGGTGGGACATCCGGTCCTCGATGAGGGCCCGGTCACCGGTGAGGTGGACGAAGACGATGCCGGGCGCCGCGGCCCGCAGCCGGTCGCGGTAGCTGCGCTTCAGCGCCGAGCTGCTGACCACACCGCCGAGCCCGGCCCTGCCGTGGGCCCAGGCGCCGATGGCATCGAGCCACGGCCAGCGGTCGTCGTCGGTCAGCGGGGTCCCGGCCGACATCTTGGCGATGTTCGCCGGGGGGTGGAAGTCGTCGCCCTCGGCGTACGGAACGCCGAGCTGTGCCGCGAGCAGGGGGCCGATCGTTGTCTTGCCGGTTCCTGCCACGCCCATCACCACGACGACGTGGGGGGTGCTCATCGCTGTCCTGCCTCGCTGTCCTCTTCGACATCGGTGTCACGAGCCACGGGCCGGGGGAGACCCGTGGCTCGTTCACGTCACTGAAACCCATTAGGTCAGACGAATTCAAGAGTCTGTGACACAAAAGTCTGACTTTTTGTTCCCGCGGGTCCCCACATACCCTGACGACATGACCGATCAGGCCCGTGGGCTGCACGCTCGCGTACTGGAAAGCCTCGGGCCCGCCATCACCGGCGGCGAGTACCCGCCGGGCAGTGTGCTGCGTACGGACGAGCTGTCCCAGCGCTTCGAGGTGTCACGCTCGGTCGTGCGGGAAGCGGTGCGGGTCCTGGAGTCGATGCACCTCGTCGAGTCCCGCCGCCGGGTCGGTGTGACCGTGCGGCCCACCGAGGAGTGGAACGTCTACGACCCCCAGGTCATCAGGTGGCGCCTGGCCGGCGCCGACCGGCCGCGCCAGCTGCGTTCCCTCACGGTCCTGCGCTCGGCGATCGAACCGGCCGCCGCCGGGCTCGCCGCCCGGCACGCCACCCCCGAGCAGTGCGCGGCCCTCACCGAATGCGCCCTCGGCATGGTCGCCACCTCGCGCGGGCAGCAGCTCGAGGGCTACCTCTTCCACGACATCAACTTCCACCGCATCGTCCTGAACGCGTCGGGCAACGAGATGTTCGCCCGCCTGGGCGACGTCGTCGCGGAGGTCCTCGCGGGCCGCACCCACCACCAGGTCATGTTCGAGGACCCCGACCCCGCGGCCGTCACCCTGCACGTCAGGCTCGCGGAGGCGGTGCGCGAGGGCGACGCGGCCCGCGCCGAGGAGCTGACGCGGGAGATCGCCGTGGGAGCGCTGCACGAGCTGGACATCCTCGCGCCGTAGCGGGGGACAGCGGCGGGGGACAGTGGTCCGCGCGCGTCGGGGACAATGGTCCGCATGTCCCGACGCGCCCCCCGTCCCCAGTCCTGCCCCTGCGGCCACCCCGAGCCGTACGAGAAGTGCTGCGGCAGGCTGCACCGGGGCGAGGCCGCGGCCGCCGTGCCCGAGGAGCTGATGCGCTCCCGGTACTGCGCCTTCGCCGTCGAGGACGAGGCGTACCTCCTGCGCACCTGGCACCCCCGCACCCGGCCGCCGCGCGTGGAGTTCGACCCGGGGCTCCGCTGGGTCGGCCTGGAGATCCTGGACACGGCGGACGGCACCGCGTTCCACACCACCGGCACGGTCGAGTTCCGGGCCCGCTACACCGACGGGGGCCGCAAGGAGGCCCTGCACGAGCGGAGCCGTTTCGAGCGGCTCGACGGGGCCTGGGTGTACGTCGACGGCGCCTTCATCGACTAGCGACTGCCTAGCGACTGCCTGGCCGCTGCCTGGCCGCCGCCCGGCCCGCCGCCCGGCCCGTCGCCCAGCCCCGCGCCGATGGCCCGTCACGGACCGGCCATCGGCGCGCAGCGCTCCTGAGGCCGGTGGGGGAGAAGACCCCAGAGGGACGTCGGGACGATCACCCGGGCCGTCCCGCCCGGCAGCCCCAGGGCGCCCGACAGGCCCAAATACCGCCGCCCGCCTGCGTGTTCGACGCCCGGGAGGTGCCCCGCACATAGGCGGGAACGCACGCTGCGGCCGTCCGGTGCCGCCGCTAGCGTCCTGGGCCCCAGGGCCTAGCACCCGCCCCGTATGCCTGCGTGCGAAGGAAGCGCCTGATGGCCGACACCGGACAGTACGAGCAGACCTACGAGCGCTACATGGGCGGCAGCCCCGAGGCGGAGTACCGGATCTTCGAGCGCCTGGCCCGCGAAGTGATGAAGGTCCAGGCGAAGAACATGCGCACCAGCAGCGCCGGTTCCCTCGCGCGCACCCAGCACGCGAAACCCGCGCTCGGCGTGGAGAACGCCCGCCTCACCTTCAACGAGGACCTGCCCGAGGCCCTGCGCACCGGATTCGCCCGGCCCGGCGCCGAGTACGCGGCGACCGTGCGGCTCTCCAACGCCAGCGGCACCCGGCAGCCCGACGCCGTGGCCGATCTGCGCGGCGTCGCCGTGCGCGTGACGGTGTCCGATGAGGAGAGCCACGACCTGCTCGCCACCAACTTCCCGGTGTCGCACGCCCGCGACGCCCGTGAGTTCGTCGCCTTCGCCAAGGCCATGGCGGGCGCGAACAACCCACTGCAGAAGGCCTTCGGCCTGCTCGTGAAGCTCCCGCTCGCCGTCGGCCTCTCCACCGCCACCCGGATGCGGCGCAACATCCAGGCCGCCACCCGGCAGAAGGTCGACAGCCTCGCCAAGGAGACGTACTGGAGCCGCGGCGCCATCCTCTGGGGCGAAGCGGGCCCCGTCCGCTATCTCCTGCGCCCCGTCGTCGGCAGCGCCCCCGAGCCGAAGCCCGAGCGCCGCGACCCCGGCTTCCTGCACCGCGAACTCGCCCACCGCCTCGTCACGTCGGACGTCGCCTTCGACCTGTGCGTCCAGCGGTACGTGGACGAGCAGCGCACACCCATCGAGGACGGCTCGGTGGAGTGGAAGGACGTCATCACGCCCGCGGTGCCCGTCGGACGCCTCACCGTGCCACGCCAGGACCTGGCCACCGCCGAGGCGCAGGCGGCTGCGGGCCGGGTCGAGGAGCTCGCCTTCAACCCCTGGTACACGACCGACGACTTCCGCCCCCTCGGCAACCTCAACCGCGCCCGCAAGGCCGCGTACGAGGCGAGCGCCGCCCACCGCCAGGGCCTGCGCTTCACCACCGGGGAGCCGCTGCGCAACACGGTCCTCGGCATCCCCGTCGGCCGGTTCTTCGGCGCGCTCAACCGCTATGTGCCGTGGTACAGGCTGCCGTTGGAGTCGAGCCTGCTGAACCTGGTCTTCCTGCGCAAGGTGCTCCGGCGCCTCAACCTCATCGACACCGACGTCCACGAGGCACCGCCGAAGGCCGTCCGCGTACCGGCCCCGGCCGACGAGCGGCTGCGCACCGCACGGTCGTACGACGGGACGTACAACGACCTCTCCGCGCCCTCCATGGGAGCCGTGGGCGCGGCCTTCGGACGCAACCTGAAGCCGGACTACCGCCCCGACCTCTTCGACACCCCGAACCCGGTCACCGTCAGCCGCCAACTCCTCCAGCGCGACACCTTCATACCCGCGACCTCGCTCAACATCCTGGCCGCCGCCTGGATCCAGTTCCAGGTCCACGACTGGGTCAACCACCGCCGCTACCCGGCGGGCACCAAGTCGGTCGAGGTCCCGCTGCCGCCCGGCAGCACCTGGCACAACACCCCGGGCGGCCCGCCCGAGAACGTCATGCGCTTCGCCGAGAACGAGGGCATCCCCGTGTCCGGCATCCCCGGCAACCAGCCGCCGATCCTCTTCGCCAACACCGCTTCCCACTGGTGGGACGGCTCCGAGGTGTACGGCGCGGACGAGCGCACCGCGAAGTTCCTGCGCGAACCGGGCGGCGGCGCCGAACTGCGCCTGGAGGACGGCCATCTGCCCGCCGGCCAGAACGGCATCCCGCTCACCGGCTTCAACGAGAGCTGGTGGCTCGGCCTCAGCGCCATGCACACGCTCTTCGCCCGCGAACACAACGCGGTCTGCGCGGCGCTGCGCCGCGAATACCCCGCGATGAGCGAGGACAGCATCTACCACACGGCACGCCTCGTCGTCTCCGCCCTCATCGCCAAGATCCACACCGTGGAGTGGACCCCGGCGATCCTCGCCACCGAGGCCATCGACCTCGGCCTGCACACCAACTGGGAGGGCCCGCCGGACAAGTGGCTCAACAAGCTGGGCCTGTGGCTCCTGGAGGCCCACTCGCTGACCGGCATCCCCAAGACGCTGCCGGACCACCACGCGGCGCCGTACTCCCTCACCGAGGACTTCGTCACCGTCTACCGGATGCACCCGCTGATCCCCGACGACTACGAGATGCGCGAGCACCACTTCGGGCAGCGCCTGGAGAGCCTCGGCTTCCAGGACATCCAGGGCGGCGCGGCCGAGGCCGCCATCCGCAAGACGGGCCTCGCCGACACCCTCTACTCGCTCGGCATCGCCCACCCCGGCGCGATCACCCTGAACAACTTCCCGCGCGCGCTCCAGCGCTTCGAACGCGACGGCGAGATCATCGACCTCTCCGTCCTCGACCTCGTCCGCACCCGCAGGCGGGGCGTGCCGCGCTACAACGACTTCCGCGCGGGCCTGCACAAACCGCGTATCCGCCGCTTCGAGGACCTGAGCCAGGACCCCGAGACCGTCGCGCGCCTCAAGGACGTCTACCGCTCGGTCGACGAGATCGACACCGTGGTCGGCCTGTTCGCCGAGAACCCGCCGACCGGCTTCGGCTTCAGCGACACGGCCTTCCGCATCTTCATCCTGATGGCCACCCGGCGCCTGCAGAGCGACCGCTTCCTGACCGTCGACTACCGCCCCGAGATCTACACGCCGCTGGGCATGGACTGGGTCGAGAAGGGCGGCATGAAGTCCGTGATCCAGCGGCACGCCCCGGACCTCGCGGGTCTGCTGCCGCGCAACGCGAGCGCGTTCGCGCCGTGGCGGCAGGTCAAGCCGGTGCGGGACGGAGGCAGCGATGCCACCGGGTGACGGCGGGCCCGACAGCCGGGCGAACGGCCACCACCCCGGGCTCGCCGACCTCTTCGTACGCCCCCTCCTGGAGACGGTCTGGCGCCGCCGCACGCACCGGGTGAGCCAGGGCGCCACCGTCCCCGCGGGCTCGATGAGTTACGTCTCCGACAACGCCCCGCAGCCGCTGACCGAGCTGGAGGAGGCGGTCCTGATCGCCCTCACCGGCTGCACCGGCCTGACGATGCCCGACCGCCCCTTCGAGGATCCGCGGAACGGCAAGCCGATCATGGCGAAGCCGAACCTGACCATGGCGGGGCGCACGGCGGGCAGCCCCGACAACGCGCAGGGCACGCACTTCTTCCTGATCAACGACACCGGCACGTACTACCTGAGGAAGCTGCCGCCGGCGCCCGAGGAACCCTTCGATGACGCGACGCTGACCGCCCGCGCACGGAAGGCCAAGGTCAAGGTCCTCGACCACCGCCTGGACGTGGCGCAGAACCTGCGGGACTTCCCGGCCTACCTGGACTCGAACCGCTTCCTGTCCAACCTGCCGGGCACGACGGTCCTCTTCCCGGTGGTGGACCTCTCCCACCAGTACATCAACGCCCTGATGTACCTGCTCACGCAGCCGGACGGGGCACGGCCCACGCTGGTGGACGACCGGAACTTCTACCGCCCCGCGGGCGTCAAGAAGTGGATCAAGAACGGGTTCCTGAACGAGAAGCTGAAGCTGCCGCTGGGCGCGCTCGGCCCGCTCCGCACCCAGATCGAGGCGGACCTGCTGCTCCAGAACCTGATGCTGGTGGCGGAGGCGATGGGCCTCGGCGCCTGGATCCACGCGTCCATCAACCCGCAGATCGCCCTGGGCGACCCGAAGTTCTCCCGCACCTACGGCAGGATGCTCGGCTTCACCTTCGTCACCCCGCGCTGGCGCCCGGCCGACGTGTGGCGCTGGCACATCCCGCTCCCCAAGTACGCGAACGTGCGCTCGCACCCGGTGGGCCTCAAGAGCCCCGGCGGCGAACAGCTGATCTCCGCCATGTGCCCGCCCGCGTTCGCGTCGATGTCCGACGCGGTCGACGCCGTCATCCGCGACAAGTTCGGCCCCGGCGGCGTCTACGGCGACAAGGACGTGTTCACCCGCATCTACCGCGAGGACTACGGCCAGCGCTACCTCGCCGAGGCGAGCGAGTACGAGGAGCGGGTGATCGAGTGCGCCCGTGACATCTGCACGTACATCCTCCGGACGCACCGCCGCTTCCCCGCGCACACGGACGCGATCCACGTCCCCGGAATCTGGCTGCAGGCCCACCACGTGGAGAGCGCGTACTACGACAAGTACTTCACGCAGGGCCTCACCCCGGCCCACCGCCGCCACGGCGGCCTGTGGCACGGAGTCCGTGATCCACGAGACTGATGTCCACCGCGCCCCACCCTGGAGACCTCCCGCTGACCACCCCGCAACGCGGAAGAGCGGGCCAGGAATCCTGGCCCGCTCTTCGCGGTGTATCTGTGTTGCCTCTGTGTCCGAGGGGGGACTTGAACCCCCACGCCCGATAAAGGGCACTAGCACCTCAAGCTAGCGCGTCTGCCATTCCGCCACCCGGACCGGTGGTCTGTCGCGGTTTCCCGCGGCGACGTGGAAAACCATAGCAAACATTCGGGGGCCTCTGATCACACAGGTCAGGAGCGTGAACGGCGTATGACGGCGGGTGCCCGGCCTTGGGTGTCGGAGGGTGGACGCGGGAGGATGAGGAGGACCACCAGCAGCGATAGCGGGAGGAACCATCGTGAGCGAGCCGAGCAGGGCCGACAGGGCGGGCGAGGCGGACCGGTCGCGGCCCGTCACCGGTGAGGACGAGGTCGTCGATCTCTGCCGCGATCTGATCCGCATGGACACCAGCAACTACGGCGATCACTCGGGGCCGGGCGAGCGCAAGGCCGCCGAGTACGTCGCGGAGAAGCTCGCCGAGGTGGGGCTCGAGCCGCAGATCTTCGAATCGCACCCCGGACGGGCCTCCACGGTGGCCCGCATCGAGGGCGAGGACCGCTCCCGGCCCGCGCTGCTCATCCACGGCCACACCGATGTCGTACCGGCGAACGCGCAGGACTGGACGCACCACCCCTTCTCCGGGGAGATCGCGGACGGCTGTGTGTGGGGCCGTGGCGCCGTCGACATGAAGGACATGGACGCGATGACCCTCGCGGTCGTCCGCGAGCGCATGCGCACCGGCCGCAAGCCTCCGCGCGACATCGTGCTCTCGTTCATGGCCGACGAGGAGGCCGGCGGCACGTACGGCGCGCGCTACCTCGTCGACAACCACCCGGAGCTCTTCGAGGGCGTCACGGAGGCCATCAGCGAGGTCGGCGGCTTCTCCTACCAGGTCAACGAGGACCTGCGGCTCTACCTCATCGAGACGGCCCAGAAGGGCATGCACTGGATGAAGCTGACCGTGGACGGCACCGCCGGCCACGGTTCGATGATCCACAAGGACAACGCCATCACGGAACTGTCCGAGGCCGTCGGCCGGCTGGGGCGGCACGAGTTCCCGGTGCGGGTGACCAAGACGCTGCGGCACTTCCTGGACGAGCTCGGCGACGCCCTCGGCACCGAGCTCGACCCCGAGAACATGGACGCGACGCTCGCCAAGCTCGGCGGCATCGCCAAGCTCATCGGCGCCTCGCTGAAGAACACCGCCAACCCGACCCAGCTGGGCGCGGGCTACAAGGTCAACGTCATCCCCGGGCAGGCGACGGCGCACGTCGACGGCCGCTTCCTGCCGGGGTACGAGGAGGAGTTCCTCGCCGACCTGGACCGCATCCTCGGCCCGAACGTCAAGCGGACGGACGTACACGCGGACAAGGCCCTGGAGACCACCTTCGACGGTGCGCTCGTCGACGCCATGCAGACGGCGCTGCAGGCCGAGGACCCGATCGCCCGCGCCGTGCCGTACATGCTCTCCGCGGGCACCGACGCCAAGTCCTTCGACGACCTCGGCATCCGCGGCTTCGGTTTCGCGCCGCTGAAGCTGCCGCCGGAGCTGGACTTCGCGGGCATGTTCCACGGCGTGGACGAGCGGGTGCCGGTGGACGGCCTGAAGTTCGGTGTGCGCGTGCTCGACCGGTTCATCGACGCGTCCTGAACGCCGGTCCGTACGCCCCTCCACGCGCCCATCCGTGCCGCAAATGCGTGCTGAAACGAAACTCCAATAATCGTCAGCGCGTGCGTACTTGACTGAAAAGAGTGAAAGGGACCATAGGCTCGTAGCCCCATTACTCCCTCCTCGTTACAGGTGGTGCGGTCCGCGGCTGGGATCGCATTGCCAACAAGGAGGAATAATGATCAAGAAGGTCGTCGCTGCTGCGGTTGCCACTGGTGGTCTCGTGCTCGCGGGTGCGGGTATCGCTGCTGCCGACGCCGGTGCTCAGGGTGCCGCCGTGAAGTCCCCCGGCGTGCTCTCGGGCAATGTCGTCCAGGCGCCCATCCACGTGCCGGTGAACGTCTGTGGCAACACGGTCTCCGTGATCGGGCTGCTGAACCCCGCCTTCGGCAACACCTGCGCCAACGTCTGACGTTGTTGTGCCTCACCCCACGAGGGTCTGAGCCTGTCGGCCCCGGAGTGCGAGCCACGCACTCCGGGGCCTTCGGGCATTCCGTGTACGCGCCCCGAGGCGCGTACGCATTCCTGAAGGTCATAAGGCAGGGAAAACCTATGCGACAGGTCACTCGTAAAGGCCTGATCACGGTGGCGGCCGCGACAGGCGTGCTCGCCATCAGCGGTGGATACGCGCAAGCCGATTCCGGCGCCCACGGGGGTGCGTCGAATTCTCCGGGTGTGCTGTCCGGCAACTCCGTGCAGCTCCCGGTCGACGTACCGGTGAACGTCTGCGGCAACAGCGTCAACGTCGTCGGGGTGCTCAACCCCACGGCCGGCAACCACTGCGCCAACACCTCCCACCACGGCGGCAGCGGCTCGCACAAGCCCTCGGGTGGCGGGTCCGCGGCGGACGGGCACACCAGTGACTCGCCCGGCGTCGCCTCGGGCAATGACGTCCAGCTCCCGGTCGACGCGCCGGTGAACGTCTGCGGCAACAGCGTCACCATCGGCGGTCTCGGCAACGCGACCACAGGCAACGAATGCGCCAATGACTCGCACGGCGTGCCGCCGGGCAGCGGGAAGCCACCCACGAAGCCGGAGCAGCCGCCGGGCGGCCCGGAGCAGCCCGAGACGCCGGGTAAGCCGGGCGAACCGGGCAAGCCGGGTGAGCCGGGTGAGCCGGGTAAGCCTGGGGGCCCCGAGCAGCCGGGGAAGCCCGGTACGCCGGGTGAGAAGCCGGTGGACGACCGGGCGATGCCGAACGAGCCGGGGGCACAGACCGTCGCGCAGCCCAAGGGCTCGGAGTCGCTGGCCCAGACGGGGAGCGAACTGCCGATGGGCGTCGTGCTGCCGGTGGGCGCGGGCATGCTGCTCGCGGGCACGGTGCTGTACCGAAGGACCCGGTCGGCCGCCTGATCAGCGTGCGAGGCACCGCTTGATCGGTACGGAACGGAGGGTGTCCCGCCTGGTCGGGGCACCCTCCGTTCGCGTTCTCAGCTCACCAAGTGGCCCGCAGCTGGCGGATGATCCGCCGCTTCAGCCGCACCCTGCGGCTGCCGTCCGCGTGCAGGCTCAGACGGTCCAACTCCCAGTGTCCGTACTCCGCGTGGTCCGTCAGCAGGCGCGTTGCTTCCTTGCGGGTGACCCCGCGTGGGACATACACGTCGACAAATTCGTATTCCGGCATCGCATCTATTGTGCAAGTACGGGCCCGGTACGGATAGCGTCTGCACTATGTCTGATGCTGCGCAGCCCACCGCTGCCGAGGTACGCGCCGCCGCCGAGGCGGTCAAGACCGCGCTCGACCGTCACCTTGCCGCGGTCGAACGCAGGTCGGGGGAGGACGACCCGGCCGTCTACGAAGCGTTCAACGAGCTGGCCGCCGCGGCCGAGGAGTACGACGAGCTTCTCTACGACCGCTATGACGAGGTCACCCCCTTCGAGATCCCCGGCTCGGACAGCGACGTGCTGCCGCCCTACCAGGGCCCGGAGGAGGCGAACGCGCTCAGCGTGCTGATCCGCAGGGACTACGCCGTCGCGGAGCCGCAGCGGCTCCTCGCGCAGGCCCAGCGGGTCGCGGACCTCGACGAGGGAACGGCGGGCGAGAGTCCCGCCGCAGCGGCGGCCGGCAGCAGTGTGCACGCCGCGCTCGGCGTCCTCTTCGGTGAGTTCGAGCCGGACGAGATCGCCTCCCGGCACAAGGAGTTCGGCCTGGAGGAGGGCGACTCCACGCTCTGGGTCACCGCGGCGGACGAGCCGGCCGAGCCGGGGGAGTGGCTCGATGCCCCCTTCGACCAGGCGGACCCGCACCGGGTCGTGTGCCGCTTCGACGTCAGCGCGGTCTTCGACGACGAGCCGGACGACGACGGCATCGACCCCGACGTCCACGTCCATGCGGATCCGGACGCCGTGGCGGTCCTGGAGGAGCTCGACGAGCTCGACGAGGCGGACGACGCCGATGTCGCCGACGTCAACGACGGCCGAAGGGCGCTGGACGCGGATCGCTGACCTGCGGGGCGCAGCCGTCGCGGCTGCGCCCCACAGCTCGTGCGTGTCCGGTCGCCCGGCTCACGCCGTGGCGGGCACCTGGGGGCGCAGCAGGGTCTGCAGGCGCGTCGTACGGGCCTTCGCGGGGATCTCCGCCACCGCGCGCGGCAGCGCCTGCTCCGCGCCCTGGACCACCGACAGGTGCCGCTCGCCGCGGCTGAACGCGGTGTAGACCCACGGCCTGCTCAGGGCCGCTGTCGCGTCGCCGGGCAGCACCACGACCGCAGCGGGCCAGCTGAGGCCGACGGCCTGGTGCGCGGTGAGCGCCCAGGCATGCCGCACCGTCTGCTCCACCTGCTCCTTCGGTACGACGACGGGGGCGCCGTCACACTCCAGGTGCAGCCCCTCCGCGTCGGCCCGCAGGACCCGGCCCAGGATCGTGCGCCCGGGCGCCGGTACGTGGGCGACGCGGTCGCCGGGGTCGAAGCCGCCGAACCGGCCGGGGCCGGGGTTCAGCCGCTCCTTGAGCGCGGTGTTCAGGGCGCGGGTGCCCGCGGCGCCGCCGTGCCCCGGAGTGATCACCTGGGTGTCCTCCGTGGGTACGCCGATCGCCCGGGGCACCGAGTCCGCCACGAGCTGCACCGTGCGGTGGACCGCCTCGCCCGCGTCGCGGACCGGGACGATCACGACTTCCTTGCCCGGCGCCTCGACCTGGTTCAGCTCGCCGATGCCGACGCCCGAGACCAGCTCTCCGATGGGCCCGGGGTCCGGGACGCGGGAGACGACCTGGGGGCAGCAGTGCGCCGCGGTGAGGTCCGCGAAGACCCGGCCGGGGCCCGCCGACCACAGCACCCCCGGATCGCCGCTGAGCACCAGGCGGGCGCCGTCAGGGAGGGACTCCACCAGCATCGCGGCGCTCTCCACGTCCAGCTGCGGCGCGTCCAGGACCACCAGGAGGTCGAGGGCGAGTGCGCCGTCCCTGTCCCGTCCAGGGCCCTCCGCTCCGGAGAGCAGCCCCGCCACGGTCGCGGCGCCCGCCTCGTCCGCGTCGGCGCCGATCAGCCCGGCGACGCGTCGGCGTCCCGCGGAGCTGTGCGTGGCCGCCCAGGCCCGCAGGCCGAGACCGGCCGCGGCCCTCACCAGCGCGGCGGGCTCGGCGCGGGCCGCCTCGCCGCCGGTGTGCAGGACGAGGCCGTGTCCGGCCACCGCGCGGATCAGCTCGGCGGTGGAACCCGAGGCTTGGCCCGCCGCGGACTCCCAGTCGGCGGCCCGCGGGCCCGAACCCTCGTCCTTGGGCAGGGAATTGATCACCCGGGCGAGCCCGTCGGCGAGGCTCTCCTCCGCGAGGGCGTACTGCTCGAGGCCGACCAGGACGCGGACCGGCTGCTCGGTCTCCTCGCCCTCGCCGTCGCCCTCTTCCCGGACGGGGGCCGCGGGGGCCGGTGCGCCCGGCGTCTCGATGACGTCCTGGAAGACCAGGATGTCACCCTCCGCGATGGCGCTCTGCACCGCCGCGTCCGGATCGGGCACGGCGCGCTGCCCGAGCGCGGCGGTGAGCGCCGCCGCGTCCAGGGCCGTGTGGCCCGCGACGGCCGCCTGCTCGAGGAGCCAGGTGGTGATCGCGCGTCCCCTGCGCTCGTCGTCGGGCCCGCACTCCGCGCCGAGCAGCGCCCGCGCGAATCCGTCGGCCTGCTCCGTGCGCACGCCACTGACCCGCAGCAACCGCCAGGGATCCGCGCGCAGTTGGGTGTCCGCGCCCTCGCCGAGCACCGTGGCCGCGCGCGCGGCCAGGGTGGCGGGTGCGCCTCCGTCGGCGAGGACGGCACGGACCGCTTCCACGGCTTCGTCGCCGGGGCCGGCCGAGGTGGGTGCCGCGACGGGCTGGGGTCGCCGCACAGGCTCCTGCACGGCCTTGCGGGGTGCGGGTTCGGGCTCGCTGAAGGCGCTGACGACCGGCTTCTCGCCGCTCTCCACCGCGCGCACGGCGGCCAGCAGATCGGCGGCCTTGCCGCTGAGCTTGGCCCCGGCGTCGACCGGCCCCTGCTTGGCTGCCTTCCGCGCGGCGATCCGCTCCTGAAGCTCCCGCTGAGCAGCGATCTCCGCCTCGGTCTCCGACAACTCCTTGCTCTCCGCGGCAGCTTCGCCTTCCACGGCGGCGTCAGGAGTGCCGGCGTCAGCATCGGCGACGTCGGCGCCGGCGGCATCAGGCTCGGCGGCTTCAGAACCAGCGGCCTCAGGACCGTCGACGTCAGTGCTGGCGGCTGTGGCGGTGTCGGTGGCGTGCTCGGCCTCCGGTGCCTGCGGCCCGGTTTCCTCCGGGGCGGCGGCCTCCGCTTCCTCCGCGGCAGCGGTTTCCGGCTCCGTACTCACAGCGTGCTCCAGTCCTGATCGGGGTAACGGTGCACGGGCGCCGACACGTCGTCGAGCGCCTGGCAGATCTCGTCAGGAAGACTAAGGGTCTCCACTGACAATGCGGCCGTGAGCTGCTGCGCGTTGCGCGCGCCGACGATCGGCGCGGTCACTCCGGGGCGGTCGCGCACCCACGCGAGGGCGACCTGCAGGGGCGTGGCCGCGAGGCCGTCCGCCGCCGTGGCGAGCGCGTCGACGATGCGGCTCGCGGCGTCATCGAGATAGGGCGCGACGAACGGCGCGAAGTGCTCCGAGCCACCGCGCGAGTCGGCCGGGGTGGAGTGACGGTACTTCCCGGTGAGCACGCCGCGGCCGAGCGGTGACGAAGGAAGCAGGCCCACGCCGAGGTCCATCGCGGCCGGCAGCAGCTCCCGCTCGACACCGCGCTGCAGCAGGGAGTACTCCATCTGCGTGCTGGCCAGGCGGGTCCGGGTCCCCGGGGCGGCGAGCTGCCAGGTGGCCGCCTTGGCGAGCTGCCAGCCGGAGAAGTTCGAGATGCCCGCATAGCGCGCCCGGCCGCTGCTGACGGCTATGTCCAGGGCCTGGAGCGTCTCGTCCAGGGGCGTGCGGGGGTCGAAGGCGTGCAGCTGCCACAGGTCCACGTAATCCGTGCCCAGGCGGGAGAGGGACGCGTCGAGCGCGGAGAGGAGGTGGCCCCGTGAGCCGTCGAAGCGGCGGTCGGGATCGGGCACGCTGCCCGCCTTGGTCGCGATGACCAGGTCGCGCCGCGGCACGAGCCGTTCTATGAGTCGGCCGAGCAGGTACTCCGCCTCCCCGTCGCCGTACACATCGGCTGTGTCGACGAGGCTGCCACCGGCTTCCCAGAACACCTTCAAAAGATCGGCGGCGTCGCTTTCCTGGGTGTGCCCCCAGGTCAGGGTGCCGAGTCCGATCCGGGACACGCGAAGGCCGGTACGGCCGAGATGCCTCTGCTCCATGGGCGCTGAGATTACTGGCCGTGCTCCAGCGGCGTGAGGGGCTGTGGACAAACCTGTGACTGTGGAGAACCCGGCCACCCGGTCACCCGCCCCGCCCGCCTGCCGATGACGGTCCCGGGGGCCACGCGCTACAGTCCCCGGCACAAGGACGTTACTGCTCAGTAAGGGGATTCGGCCATGCAGCTCGGGATCAACCTCGGCTACTGGGGCGCGGGGATGGACGCGGACAACCTCGCCGTCGCCAAGGAGGCCGACAAGCTCGGCTACGCGGTCTGCTGGGCCGCCGAGGCCTACGGCTCGGACGCCGCGACGGTGCTGTCCTGGGTGGCCGCGCAGACCGAACGCATCGACATCGGATCCGCGATCTTCCAGATCCCGGCCCGGCAGCCCGCGATGACCGCCATGACGGCCGCCACGCTCGACTCGCTCTCCGGCGGCCGTTTCCGGCTCGGCCTCGGCGTCTCGGGTCCGCAGGTCTCCGAGGGCTGGTACGGCGTCAAGTTCGACAAGCCGCTGGCCCGCACCCGCGAGTACGTCGAGATCGTCCGCAAGGCGATGACGCGCGAGCGCCTCAGCTACGAGGGCGAGCACTGGACGCTCCCGCTGCCGGACGGGCCGGGCAAGCCCCTCAAGCTCACCGTCCACCCGGAGCGCGAGCACATCCCGCTGTACGTCGCCGCGATCGGCCCCAAGAACCTGGAGCAGACCGGTGAGATCGCCGACGGTGCCCTGCTGATCTTCCCCGCGGCCGAGCACCTGGAGGAGACCGCGATCCGTCACCTGCGCGCGGGCCGCGAGAAGGCGGGCAAGACGATGGACGGCTTCGACGTCGTCCCGACGGTGCCGCTCGCGGTGGGCGACGACATCAACGGCCTCGCGGACATGTTCCGCCCGTACACCGCCCTCTACGTGGGCGGCATGGGCAGCCGCAAGCAGAACTTCTATAACCAGCTCGCCCAGCGCATGGGCTACGAGAAGGAAGCGGCCGAGATCCAGGACAAGTACCTGGCCGGCGACAAGGCCGGCGCGGCGGCAGCGGTGCCGCACGAGCTGATCGACTCGACGACGCTCCTCGGCTCCGTGGACCGCATCGCCGAGCGGATGCAGGCCTACGCGGCTGCCGGGGTCACCACACTGACGCTGGCACCGGCCGGCTTCACGCTGGAGGAGCGGATCACGGCCCTGCGCGCCGGTACGCAGGCGCTGGAGCGCGCCGGTCTCGCGTAACCCGGAGAGATAACCCGGAGGGAGAAGTTCTGCGGCCGTGGTGGGGGCTCGGGGGTCTTCCCCGCCACGGCCGTCACGGGGCACAACGCGTCACGGCGCCCCTCGGTTACGGCCCCGTCCGGGGGCAACTGTCCTTCGTTTGGCGGAGCCGGCCCCGGCATCTGTTGCCATGCCCGCGCCACCGCATTTGACTTGCTCTTTGCGGAGGTTCGCGTGGAGGGCATGGAGGTGCCACTGATGCTGTCGGCCAGGAGTGTCTTCGAGGAGATCCTCGACAACGACGAGTCGTTCCAGCTCTTCTGTTCCATCGCAGCCAGCGGGGAGTCGCAGGGCGGCTGGGAGAACGGGCGCATCGCGGCGCTCCTGCCCGAGAGCCAGCGCGCCCTCACCGCCAAGGTCACCCGGCACGGCGCCGACGAGGACAAGCACGGGCGGATCTTCAACGCCCTCCTGAAGAAGCGCGGCCTCGATCCCGTCCCGGTCCCGCCCGGGACGGACTACACCATGCTCCTGGAGCAGCGGGGCATCGGTCTGGCGCACGAGAAGCTGCGCCGTGAGGAGCCGCTGAGCGAGCGGGACGTCGTCGTCTACCTCGCGCACAGCCGCGTCACCGAACAGCGCGCCTCCGACCAGATGGGCATGCTGGCCAAGTACTTCGGGGACCACCCCGAGGTCGGCAGGGCCGTCACGATGATCTGCCGCGACGAGGACAACCACCTGGCGTACTGCCACGAGGAACTGCTGCGCCTGGCCGCGGCCGGACACGGGCGGACGATCCTGGACACCCTGCACGAGTGCGCCCGGGCCGAGACGCGTGTGTACCGGGACGTGAGCATCGCCGTGATGGGCCACATGGGGCGCATCCTGGGCTGGCCGAGGCCCAAGTCCGCGGCGCTCGCCTCGGGCATCCACGCCATCTACGGGTACGAACGGTGCGGCGGCTGGCGGCGGATGGTGTCCCTGAAGCTGCCCGAGCGGCGCGACGCCCTCGGCGGGCCCGCCACGGCGGCGGCCGGTTTCGCGTGACCCCGCCGCCGGCTAGAGCCAGCCGCGGCGCTTGAACAGCCGGTAGAGGAAGACCTCGAGCGCGACCATCAGCAGGATCACGGCCGGGTAGGACCAGAGCCAGTGCAGCTCCGGCATGTGGTCGAAGTTCATGCCGTAGACCCCCGCGATCATGGTGGGGACCGCGGCCATGGCCGCCCACGCCGAGATCTTCCGCATGTCGTCGTTCTGCCGCACGCTCATCTGCGCCAGGTGCGCGGAGAGGATGTCGGAGACCAGCCGGTCGAGGCTGTCCACCCAGTCGTTCACGCGCGTCAGATGGTCGCTGACGTCCCGGAAGAACGGCTGGGCCGTGTCCTTCACGAACGGCACGTCAGGCGCGAAGGGGCCCGTTCCGGAGAGGCGCATCATGGGCATCGCCAACGGTCCGGTGGCCCGGCGGAACTCGACGATCTGCCGCTTGAACCGGTAGATCCGGGACGCCGTGTTGCGGCTGCCCCCGTTGTCGGGCGAGAAGACCTCCGCCTCCAGCTCCTCCAGGTCGGTCTGCAGCTCGCCCGCGACGTCCAGGTAGTGGTCGACCGTGGCGTCCGCGATCGCGTACAGGACGGACGTGGGGCCGTGCTTGAGCATCTGGGTGTCCGCCTCCATGCGGTGGCGTACGACGCCCAGGGGCGAGCCCTCGCCGTGCCGGACCGTCACCACGAAGGCGTCGCCGATGAAGACCATGACCTCGCCCGAGGAGACGGCGTCGCTGTCCGGCTCGTAGACGACCGGCTTCAGGACCACGAACAGCGAGTCGTCGTACACCTCCAGCTTGGGCCGCTGATGCGCCTTCAAGGCGTCCTCCACGGCCAGCGGATGCAGCCCGAACTCCCTGCTGACCTCGTCGAACTCCTCCTCCGTCGGTTCGTGCAGGCCCACCCAGACGAACGCGTCGCCCGCGGCGCGCGCCTCGTCGAGCGCATCGGAGAAGTCCGCCTCGCACTCGCTCCGGCGGCCGTCCCGGTACATCGCGCAGTCCACGATCACGGAGCGCATTCTTCCGAACCTCTGCTCGGGGCGCACCCCCTCGGCGGCTTAGGCTGGCCCGCATGCCCACGCTGATCCTCGTCCGGCACGGACGATCCACCGCCAACACCGCGGGCCTGCTCGCCGGGTGGACCCCCGGCGTGGCCCTGGACGAGCGCGGCACCGCACAGGCCGCCGCGCTCCCCGGACGCCTCGCGGACCTGCCGCTCGCCGAAGTCGTCACGAGCCCCCTGCAACGCTGCCAGGAGACCGTCGCGCCGCTGCTCGCCGCCCGGCCGGACCTGCGGGCGCACACCGACGACCGCATCGGGGAGTGCCACTACGGCGACTGGTCGGGCCGCAAGCTCGCCGAGCTCTCCGACGAGCCGCTCATGGAGGTCGTACAGCAGCATCCGTCGGCGGCCGCCTTCCCCGGCGGCGAGTCCATGCGCGCCATGCAGACGCGGGCGGCCGAGGCGGTACGCGAGTGGAACGCGCGCGTGGAGCGCGACCACGGCCCCGACGCCGTGTACCTCATGTGCTCGCACGGCGACATCATCAAGTCCCTTGTCGCGGACGCCATCGGCCTCCACCTGGACCTCTTCCAGCGCATCTCCGTGGAGCCCTGTTCCGTCACCGCCATCCGCTTCACGCGGCTGCGCCCCTTCCTCGTACGACTGGGGGACACCGGCGACTTCGGGTCGCTCGCGCCCCGTGTGGAGCCGTCGGGCAGCGACGCGGCGGTGGGGGGCGATGCGGGAGCACCGTGATCGTCACCCGCAGTAGGGTGCAGTCGTCGCGCCGAACAGGCGCAAATGATCAACCGCAGTCGATCCCAATGGAGACAGGACGTGTCGCGTCAGGTGTTCCTCTACGACCCGCCGGAACGCTTCGTGGCCGGAACGGTCGGACTCCCCGGACGGCGTACCTTCTTCCTCCAGGCTTCCGCCGGTGGCCGGGTGACCAGCGTCGCCCTGGAGAAGACCCAGGTGGCCGCCCTCGCCGAACGCATGGAAGAGCTGCTCGACGAGGTGGTGCGCCGCAGCGGCGGCAACACCCCCGTGCCCGCGGTGGCCCCCTCCGAGATCAGTGACAGCGCGCCTCTGGACGCGCCGGTCGAGGAGGAGTTCCGCGTCGGCACGATGGCGCTGGCCTGGGACGGCGACGAGGAGCGGATGATCGTCGAGGCGCAGGCTCTGGTCGAGCTGGACGCTGAGTCCGACGAGGACCTCGCGGAAGCCGAGGAAAGGCTTCTGCAGGACGAGGAGAACGGGCCGCCGATGCTGCGCGTCCGGCTCTCCGGGGTGCAGGCGCGCGCGTTCGCCCGGCGCGCCCTGGACGTCGTGAACGCGGGCCGGCCGCCGTGCCCCCTGTGCAGCCTCCCGCTCGACCCGGAAGGACACGTATGCCCGCGGCAGAACGGATACCGGCGGGGAGCGTGACCTCCGACGCCATGGAGCTGCTCTCCCGCGGTGAGCTGACCGTGCGGGGGCGGATCCGCGAGGCCTCGAACGCGGTGCTCTACTGCTCCGTCGCGTACGAGGGCCAGGAAGCCGCCTGCGTCTACAAGCCGGTGGCCGGGGAGCGGCCGCTGTGGGATTTCCCCGACGGGACGCTCGCGCAGCGCGAGGTGGCCGCGTACGAGGTCTCCGAGGCGACGGGGTGGGGCCTGGTCCCGCCGACCGTGCTGCGGGACGGGCCGCACGGCGAGGGCATGTGCCAGCTGTGGATCGAGGGCTCGGACACCGACCCGGAGTCCTCCGAGGACGGCGGGGAGCTGCTGGCCCTCGTCGAGGGCGCGGAGCCGGGTGAGGGCTGGAAGGCGATCGGCTTCGCCGACGTGGGGGAGGGGCGTACGGCGCTTCTCGTGCACGCGGACGACGAGCGGCTGCGGCGGCTCGCCGTGCTCGACGCGGTGATCAACAACGCGGACCGCAAGGGCGGCCATCTGCTGACCGACGCGGGCCGCCTGTACGGCATCGACCACGGGGTCACCTTCAACGCCGAGGACAAGCTGCGGACCCTCCTGTGGGGCTGGGCGGGGGAGCCGCTGACCGCCGAGGCGGTCGGGGTCCTCGAGTCCCTGCGGGGCGCGCTGGCGGACGGGGCGCCGCTGGGCCTCCGGCTGGGGAAGCTGATCACCGGGGCGGAGCTGGACGCGGTGCGCGCCCGCGTGGACGCCCTGCTGGCGTCCGGGAAGCATCCCGTGCCCGGCGGGGAGTGGCCCGCGATTCCGTGGCCGCCGGTGTAGGCGTGGCCTCGCGGCGATGGTGTTGTCCCCCACGTTTGGGCGGGCGGAACGCCTGCCCACAACGGGAGTGGCCGCTCTGCCGTGATTCCCGGATCAAGGTGCCCCGCCAGCCCCCACTCGTATACGGACGCTCCGTCCGGTTAGGCTCAGGGCATGCATGCCTGGCCCGCTTCTGAGGTCCCCGCCCTGCCTGGCAAGGGCCGCGACCTCCGGATCCACGACACCGCGACCGGTGGTCTTGTCACCCTTGACCCCGGTCCCGTCGCCCGTATCTACGTCTGCGGCATCACTCCGTACGACGCGACCCATATGGGTCACGCGGCGACCTACAACGCGTTCGACCTCGTGCAGCGCGTGTGGCTCGACAACAAGCGGCAGGTTCATTACGTCCAGAACGTGACCGACGTGGATGACCCGCTCCTGGAACGCGCCATCCGTGACGGCAAGGACTGGGTGGAGCTCGCCGAGGGCGAGACCGCCCTGTTCCGCGAGGACATGACCGCCCTGCGGCTGCTCCCGCCGCAGCACTACATCGGAGCCGTCGAGGCGATACCCGGCATCGTGCCGCTCGTCGAACGGCTCCGGGACATGGGCGCCGCCTATGAGCTCGAGGGCGACGTCTACTTCTCGGTCGAGTCCGACCCGCACTTCGGTGAGGTGTCCGGCCTCGACGCCGCCGCGATGAAGCTGCTCTCCGCCGAGCGCGGCGGCGACCCGGACCGCCCGGGCAAGAAGGACCCGCTCGACCCGATGCTCTGGATGGCCGCCCGCGAGGGCGAGCCGAGCTGGGACGGGGCCTCGCTCGGCCGCGGCCGGCCCGGCTGGCACATCGAGTGCGTGGCCATCGCCCTTGACCACCTGGGCATGGGCTTCGACGTGCAGGGCGGCGGGTCCGACCTCGCCTTCCCGCACCACGAGATGGGCGCGTCGCATGCCCAGGCGCTCACCGGCGAGCACCCCTTCGCCAAGGCGTACGTGCACGCGGGCATGGTCGGCCTGGACGGCGCCAAGATGTCGAAGTCCAAGGGCAACCTCGTCTTCGTGTCGAAGCTGCGGCGGGACGGGACCGACCCGGCCGCCATCCGCCTCGCGCTCCTGGCGAACCACTACCGCGCCGACTGGGAGTGGACCGACTCCGTCCTGACCGAGGCCGTGGAGCGCCTGGGCCGGTGGCGTGCCGCCGTCTCGCGCCCCGACGGACCCTCCGCCGACGCTGTGGTCGAGCAGATGCGCGAAGCCCTGGCCAACGACCTGGACTCACCGGCCGCGCTCGCCGCGGTCGACGCCTGGGCCGCCCGCCAGGCCGCCGATGGCGGTACGGAAGAGGGCGCCCCCGGCGTCGTATCCCGTGCCGTGGACGCGCTGCTCGGCGTCGCACTGTAGGACCCGTCCGCCGGGCCGCCGCCGGACTCCGTTTCGAGGAGTCCAGCAGCGGCTCGGCAAAGTCCATGGCCTCCACACCCTCCGGGGCGCTAGACACCGGGCCATGAGATCACCCACCCGCTCCAGACGGGCGGCCGTCGTCGCCGCCCTGTTCGGCCTCCTCGCCGTGTTCGCCGGTCCCGGTGGCGGCGCCGCGCAGGCCGCCGATGAACCCGCGACCACCGTCGGGGACGTCACGGACTTCGCCGCCGACGGCTCCGTCTACCGCCTCACCGCGGGCAAGGCCGTGGCCCGCGTCAGTTTCGTGTCGGCCGAGACGTTCCGGCTCGAACTCGCCCCCGAGGGCGAGTTCACCGACCCGACGGGCAAGGACATCGTCCTGCCGCAGGGCGAACCGCCGCGCGCCAAGTGGGCCGACAAGGGCGACCGTTACGAACTGAGCACCTCCAAGGTGACCCTGCGCGCCTACAAGTCGCCCCTGCGCTTCGCCCTCTACCGCGCCGACGGCACCCAGGTCTGGGCCGAGTCGAAGGGCCTGAGCTGGACCAAGGACGCCACCACCCAGTCCCTGGCCCGTGGCGCCGACGAGCAGTACTACGGCGCCGGAATGCAGAACGGGCGGGGCAACACCTCGCACCGGGGCAAGAAGGTCGAGGTGAGCGTCGACTACGACTGGGACGACGGCGGCCACCCCAACTCCGTGCCGTTCTACGTGTCTTCGCAGGGCTATGGAGTCTTCCGCAACACGTACGCGCCCAACACCTATGACTTCGCCGAGCCGGTGACGACCAGCGCCAAGGAACAGCGCTTCGACGCCTACTACTTCGCCGGGCGTGGCGCGAAGGACGTCAAGGGGGTCATAGGGCAGTACACGAAGCTCACCGGGAAGCCCTTCCTGCCGCCCGTCTACGGCCTGGAGGTCGGCGACGCCGACTGCTACCTCCACAACGCCAACCAGGGCGAGCGGCACACCCTGGACTCCCTGAAGGTCGCCGACGAGTACCTGAAGCACGACATGCCCAACGGCTGGATGCTCGTCAACGACGGCTACGGCTGCGGCTACGAAGACCTCGCCGAGACCGCCAAGGGCCTCCAGGACCGCGACATGCAGATGGGCCTGTGGACCGAGGACGGCATCGACAAGATCGCCGACCAGGTCAAGGCGGGCCAGCGCGTCGCCAAGCTCGACGTCGCCTGGGTCGGCGACGGCTACAAGAAGGCGCTCGACGGCTGCAAGGACGCGTACAAGGGCATCGAGGACAACAGCGACGCCCGCGGCTTCACCTGGGCCCCGGAGAGCTGGTCGGGCGCCCAGCGCTGCGGGGTGCAGTGGTCCGGCGACCAGAGCGGAAGCTGGGAGTACATCCGCTGGCAGATCCCGACCTACGCGGGCGCGACCATGTCCGGCATGGCCTACACGACCGGTGACGTGGACGGCATCTTCGGCGGCAGCGCCAAGACGTACGCGCGTGACCTGCAGTGGAAGTCGTTCCTGCCGGTCACGATGACGATGGACGGCTGGGCCGCCAACGACAAGCAGCCCTTCCGCTACGGCGAGCCCTACACCTCCATCAACCGCAAGTACCTCAAGCTCCACGAATCGCTGCTGCCCTACTTCTACTCGTACGGCCACGAGGCGACGAAGACGGGCGTCGGCGCCACGCGTCCGCTGGCCCTCGAATACCCCGACGACCCGAAGGCCGCCACCGAAGCGGCCAAGTACGAGTTCCTGGCGGGCGAGGACTTCCTCGTCGCGCCCGTCTACAAGGACACGACCGTCCGCGACGGCATCTACCTCCCCAAGGGCACGTGGACCGACTACTGGAGCGGCCGCACGTACCAGGGTCCGACGACCGTCGACCACTACAGCGCGCCCCTCGACACCCTGCCGCTGTTCGTCAAGGGCGGTGCCAGCGTGCCGATGTGGCCCGGCATCAGGTCCTACAAGGACCGCACCGCCGCCTCACCGCTCGCCTGGGACATCTACCCGCAGGGCACGTCCTCCTTCGAGCTGTACGAGGACGACGGCGTGACCCGGCAGCACCGCGACGGCAAGTACGCCACCCAGCGTGCCGACGTCGAGGCGCCCCGCTCCGGGGCGGGCGACGTACGGGTGCGGATCGGCGCGAGCAAGGGGGAGTTCAGCGGCAAGCAGACCAAGCGGCCCTACGCCTTCACGCTGCACACCGGTGACGCGCCCAGCCGGGTGGAGCTGGGCGGCGACAGGCTGCCGCGGCTCACCTCGAAGGCTGCGTACGAGAAGGCGGCGCAGGGCTGGTTCTACGACCGGGACGACCGGGGCGGTGTCGTCAAGGTGAAGACGGCGGCGCTCCGCACGGACCGCGCCTTCGAGCTGGAACTCGACGACACCAGCGCGGTCGGCGGTGCCGTGCCCGGCGCGAGCGCCGCGGTGAGCGCCCCCGCCGGTCAGGAACTCGGCGCGGGTACGGCGGGCAAGATCGCCGTCGACGTCACGGCGGGGACGCGGGACGCCACCGGCGTCGACGTCACCCTGGACGTGCCGGAGGGCTGGACCGTGGGCACCGCCCACGCCGACCGCGTCAAGGCGGGCACCACCCGCCGCGTCGAGGTCGCCGTCACCCCGCCCAAGGGCGCCGACCCCGGCGAACAGCCGCTGACGGCGACGGTCCGCCACCGCTCGGCGGGCCAGGACCGCACCGCCACCCAGCGGTTCGCGGTCGCCGTCATGCCACCGGCGCCGACGGCCGACACCTGGGCGAGCGACATGGTGTGGCTGAAGTCGGCCAACGGCTACGGTCCCGCCGAACGCGATCGCAGCAACGGCGAGTCGGGCGCCGAGGACGGCCACACACTGACCCTCGCGGGCAAGACGTACGACAAGGGGGTCGGCACCCACGCCGACTCCGCCATCGAGGTCTACACGGGCGGCAAGTGCGGACGGTTCACCGCCGACGTGGGCATCGACGACGAGATCAACGGCTACGGAGAGGTGGCCTTCTCGGTCGAGGCCGACGGCAAGGTCCTGTGGACCTCGCCCAAGGTGACGGGCGCATCGGCGACCGTCCCGGTGGACGTCGACGTGAGCGGCGCCCGGCACGTGGAGCTGAAGGTGAGCGACACCAACGGCTCCAAGAGCGGGGACCACGGGGACTGGGCAGCGGCGAAGTTCAGCTGCGCGTAGGCCGGTCACCGGCAGGGAGCGGCGCCGGGCGGGAAGGACTCCGCCCGGCGCCGCCGTATGTGCCGCAACCTGTACGTCACTTGATCCGTACGTCGCTTCGGCCGTACGTCACTCAGCCGTACGTCACTTCGTCGTGATCACGATGGCCACGAGATACGACGGGTTGGTGGTGTCGTAGTAGCCGATCACCTGCTGACCGTAGGCGAAGGCTTCCTGGACCGCGTCGTGGGTCTGCTGACTCGGGTTGATGAACGCCTTCCAGGCGTTGTCGATCAGCAGGTAGAGGACCACCGACTGGCCCGGCAGGGGCTGGATGACGTCCCAGAACGACACGGCGATGCCCGACGAGACCGCCTGGGTGGAGATCTCCGGTGCCTGCGCCTGCGGGACGCTCTCCTGGCTGAGCTGCTGAAGCAGCTGCTGGTAGGGCTGCTGCTGGCCGAGCTGCTGGAGCTGCTGCTGGAGGTGCGGCGGGACCGGCTGCTGCATGCCCTGCATTCCCTGCATGCCCTGGGCCCCTTGCATCCCCTGCATCCCCTGTGTTCCCTGCATGCCGCGCGTGCTCTGCGGGCCGAACTGGCGCTGGCCGTAGGACTGCTGGCCGAACGGCTGCTGCGGGTACTGCTGTTGCTGGCCGGCCTGCTGCGGCGGCGCGGTGCTCGGGCCCTGCGGCTGGCCCTGCTGCCCCTGCCCCTGCTGCTGCCCCTGCCCGGGGCCGAACGGCTGCTGCGGTCCGTACTGCTGGCCTTGCTGCTGCATGGGACTCATGTGCGGGGTGGTGCTCATGCGGATGCCACCTTCCCTCAATGGTTGTGGTGCTTCAGCAACGCGCGTGGTGCTCCGGTGTCACACGGGCGCCTCAGCCCGTGACGACCAGGCCGACGATCTCGTCGTCCGAGAACCAGACGCGTACGTCGGGGTGTCCGCCCGCGAAGGCGGCACGCACCGCCTGGCGGATGTCGGGGGACGGGTCGTTCAGGTTGCGCCACTCTCCCGCGACGAACAGCCGCAGGCGCGGCGGGAGGTCGGGGGGATAGGGGATCAGTTCGTCCCAGTAGCGCTCGGCCCGGCCCGAGCCCACCGCCGACGGCAGCAGATTGGTGACCGCCGACCTGATGTCGGGGCGGTTGCCGATCCGCTGGGATGCCGGGCGGCCCGGGGCGTCCTGCTGCGGCGAGCCCGTCGAGCGCAGCACCGCACGCGCCCGGTCCGGTGTCATCAGCTGCTGGCCCGCGGCCTTCAGCATCCCCTGCAGGCACGCCAGGGCGCCGACGACGACGGGGGAGGCGGACGAGGTGCCGGAGAACGTGTCCGTGTACCAGGCGATCTCGTCCGGGCCGCCCTGGAGGTCGCCCGGCTGGTTCCAGGAGCCGCCGGTCGTGGTCGTCTCGCGGCCCCAGCCCTGCGCGTCCACGCGGGCGCCGTAGTTGGAGAACCCCAGGCGCGAGCGGTCCGGCCCGTGATCGCGGCCGTGGGTGCCGGGCGGCGGTGCGCCCGCGCCGACCAGGACGGCGCGCGAAGGCCGGTTGGAGGGGTTGAAGGGGTTGCGCCACCACGCGGGGAACTCGTCGGGCCTGCGCTCGTACACCGCGTCGTCCAGGGACTCCGCGCCGTTGCCCGCCGCCTGGACGACGATGACGCCCTTCGCGGTGGCGTACCGGATCGCCGCGTAGTCGTCCGGCCACCACTCCAGGGCGATGTAGCCCCGCTGGTCGTCGCGCGGCTCGAAGTCGAACCGCGGGCCCGGCCGGTGCAGTTCGATCAGCACGATGTCGCCGGGGCCGAGCCGCTGCGCCGCCGCGTGGATCGTGGCCGCGGTGCCCAGGGGCTGGAAGGAGGCCGTCGCGGTCATGGCCTCGGGCGCGATGCCGGTGATGCCCACGCCGTTGCGGTCGCCGCCGATCACACCGATCACCGCGGTGCCGTGGTTGCGCCAGGCCACGTCCTGGAGGGGCGTCCCGACGACGACACCGGCGAGCTTGCTTGTCAGGTCCTCGTGACTGAGCTGCCAGGCGCCCTCGATGTCGATCACCGTGATGCCCTCGCCCGAACCGCCGAGCCGCTGCCACGCCCAGTACGCGTCGACGCCCTCCGGCGCCGGGCGCAGATAGCCCTGGCGGCCGGTGAAGTCGGGGGTGACGGGGGCGCCCTCCTTGCGGCGCCCGGATTCACCGGCGTCGGGCGAACCGAACGGCCCCGGCTGACCCTGGAGCGGGGACTGCGGCCGGTCGGTCGAGCCGAGCGTCGCCGGTACGGCGCCGGGCTTGACGTACGCCGTGTCGATCCCCGGCAGCGCCGCGATCCGCGAGCGCAGCTCCTGCGCCCTGCTCTCGCCGCCGCGCACGCGGTAGAAGAGCGCAAGATCGGGCACGTCGTCGCTGTCGCTGGCGCCGTCGCCGCCGTACGGTTCGCCGGGCTGCCGGCTCGTGGGCCGGAGCCGCTCCTCGTTGCCGAACAGCGGCTCCAGGGCCAGCTGTTCATCGGTGAGGAACATGTTCAGGGCCGATACGTCGGAGCCCGCCGCCGAGCGGACGCCCTCCGTGCCGGCACGCAGCCGGGCCTCGGGCCGTGCGACGACGATCAGCTCCTGCTCGGACGCGCGGTAGGTGAATCCTGCCCCGTCGGGTCCCGGGCCGCTGGCTCCCGGGCCCCCTGTCGGCTCTACCTGGTCGGTCATCGCTTCACCGCTCCCTTGGGTCGAAGAGGTCTCCCCTGCCCGAACGGATTCGAGGTCTCGGGGGGACGGGTGCCGTGCCGTGCGCTGTGGCCGCGTATTCCGGGGCACACCCTGCTACCGCCGGGCGCGGTCGTCCACCCCCTTTGCCCCAACTGCGTTTGAAATCAAGGCAATCAGGGAACCCCGTGCAATTCGTCCGGAAGGCGATGTCACGCCTCGATCCCGCCAATCGCAACGCAAAGGGGCGGCATCCTTGCGGATGCCGCCCCATGTCGCTCAGTGCCTTCTGTCAGTCCTCGGAGGAATCAGCGGGTCCGGATTCGCCGCTGCTCTCTTCGCCCGACTCCGGTCCCGGTCCCGACCCCGTTCCGGGGCCCGGTTCCGTGTCCGTCTCCGTGTCTGTCTCCGTGTCCGGACGGGTCTGCGGCTTCGGCGGCCGTGTGCGGTCGCCTCCGGGGCTTTCGCGCAGATACGGCGATGCGTCGCCGCCGTCCGTGGCATGGCCGCCGGGCTGCGGCGGGCCGCCGCCGTCGCGCCGCCGCAGATAGCGCTCGAACTCTCGGGCGATCGCCTCGCCGGTCGCCTCGGGCAGCTCCGCGGTGTCCCGCGCCTCCTCAAGCGACTGGACGTACTCGGCGACCTCGCTGTCCTCGGCCGCGAGCTGGTCCACGCCCACCTGCCAGGCGCGCGCGTCCTCGGCGAGGTCGCCCAGCGGGATGCGCAGGCCGATCAGGTCCTCCAGGCGGTTCAGGAGGGCGAGCGTGGCCTTCGGGTTGGGCGGCTGCGAGACATAGTGCGGCACGGCCGCCCACAGGCTGACCGCCGGGACGCCCGCGTGCGTGCACGCCTCCTGAAGGATGCCGACGATGCCCGTCGGACCCTCGTACTTCGTCTCCTCCAGGTCCATGGTGCGCGCCAGGTCCGGGTCGGAGGTGACGCCGCTGACCGGGACGGGGCGGGTGTGCGGGGTGTCACCGAGCAACGCGCCCAGGACCACCACCAGCTCCACGCCCAGCTCATGGGCGAAGCCCAGGATCTCGTTGCAGAACGACCGCCAGCGCATCGACGGCTCGATCCCGCGCACCAGCACGAGGTCACGCGGCTTGTCGCCGCCCACGCGGACCACCGAGAGCCGGGTCGTCGGCCAGGTGATCTTGCGGACGCCGCCTTCCAGGAAGACCGTGGGGCGGTTGACCTGGAAGTCGTAGTAGTCCTCGGCGTCCAGTGCCGCGAAGACCTCGCCCTTCCACTCCTTGTCGAGATGCGCGACCGCGGTGGAGGCGGCGTCGCCGGCGTCGTTCCAGCCCTCGAACGCGGCCACCATGACCGGGTCGACCAGCTCGGGAACCCCCTCGAGCTCGATCACCCAGGCCTCCTTCCGACGTCCTTTACGTACGCCCCAACCTTACGGCGTCCGGCGGGGCCCTCCGCAGCCCCCTTGCGCGGGCCGCGATGAATGGATCATTGCCCCGCGGGAGGCCCGCGCACTCCCTCGGCGGCCGTGCTTCACAGCGTCGAGCGCAGCCACTGCTCCACGCTCGCGATGTGCACCGTCGCCCATGACCTGGCCGCCTCGGCGTCGCGGTCGCGCAGCGCGGTGAGGATCGCGCGGTGCTCGTGCAGGGTGCGGCTGACGGCGTCCTCCTGGGTGAGGCCGCGCCAGATGCGGGCCCGGGTGGTGGGTCCGGAGAGGCCGTCGAGGAGCGAGCAGAGCACCGAGTTGCCGGACGACTGCACGATGCCGCGGTGGAACTCCAGGTCGCAGGCGACCAGCTCCTCCACCGAGGGCGCGGGCCCCAGGGCGTCCAACTGGGCGCTCAGCACGTCGAGTTCGGCCTCGGTGATGTGCGTGCTCGCCATCGCCGTGGCCGCAGGCTCCAGGATGCGGCGCACCGCGAGGAACTCCAGGACCGTGTCGTCGCGGTGGAAGTCGACGACGAAGCTCAGCGCTTCGAGGAGGAGCTGCGGGTCCAGGCTCGTGACGTACGTACCGTCGCCCTGGCGCACGTCGAGGATGCGGATCAGCGAGAGAGCGCGCACCGCCTCGCGCAGGGAGTTGCGTGAAAGGCCCAGGTCGGCGGCGAGTTCACTCTCCTTGGGCAGCCGGTCGCCGGGGCGCAGCGCGCCGGAGACGATCATGCCCTTGATCTTTTCGATGGCTTCGTCGGTGACAGCCATGGGGACCTCGCCTCACAAGACAGAAGACATCCGATGTATCGGACGATTATGGCGTGTCCCGGGGCCGTCGCGCACACCAGTCCTGCGAATACGTACTTCTCTCAGGGCTAAGGTTTCCTTACTGACCGCGGTACGGGCGAGAGGGAGGCTACGGCAGATGGCCGGGAAGAAGTCGGCGGGGCCCCAGCGGGACGCGGTCGCATCGATCATCGAGGACTGGGCGAGGGAACGGCCGGATCTCGACACCGCGCCCCTGGAGGTCCTCGCGCGGCTGCACCGGACCTTCCTGCGCTACAACACCAGGCTCACCACGGCGATCGAGCGGCACGGCCTCGCGGTCGCCGGGTTCGACGTGCTGACCGCGCTGCGCAGGGCCGGGGCGCCCTACCGGCTCACGGCGGGACAGCTCGCCGACTCCGGTCTCGTCTCGTCGGCCGGGGTGACGCTGCGCATCGACCGCCTGGAGAAGGACGGTCTGATCGTGCGCGAGCGCGACGCCGAGGACCGCCGCGTCGTCTACTCACGGCTCACCGACACGGGTCTCGCCAAGATCGACGAGGTGTTCGCCGAGCATCTCGACAACGAACGCCGGATGCTCGGCGGGCTCACCCCGGCCGAGTGCCGCCAGCTGGCCCGCCTGATGTCCAAGCTGGAGCGGTCGATCACCGACTCCGACGCACCCGACGAAGCCGAGGCCTGAGTCCTACGAGGCGGCGGCCTGAGCCTCCGCCTCCGTGCGGTACATCCGGCGCAGCCTGACCACGCCCAGGTCGTGCTGGTAGAGGTTCTCGCGCTGGTCGGCGTCGGCCGGCATCGCCTCCAGCATCACCCGGTCCTGTTCGAGGACCTGCCAGTGGCGCTCCTCGATGAGGGTCTTGTAGAGGAAGCGCCAGGTGTCGCGCTGCCAGCCCTGCACGCGGCGGTAGCGCCAGAAGAAGACTCCGGTGCGGTTCTCGTCGACCGGGCAGACCATGCCGACGATCCCGAACGGGCCGCCGGGGCCGGCCGACGGCGGGTACGGGATGGTCAGGTCGACCCAGTCCACGCCGGTGCGGCACAGCTCCACCCAGTCGAAGTTGACGCCACGCTGGTCGGTCTTCTCGAAGAAGTAGCCGCGGTCCGTCTCCCGGATGCGGAACTTGGCGGTGGTGTCGCCGTCGTACATCGTGTGCGACTCGTGGTGCAGGAAGGCGCCGTGCATCGGGTCGAGGAGGTTCTCCACCGCGAACCGCCAGGGTCCTTCCCACTCCGCGTAGCAGAGGAACGCGTCGACCTCGGGGTCGGTCAGCGGCTCCGGCAGTGTCAGTTCGGCCGGTTCCGGGTGCTTCTCGTCGCCGAAGTACGCGAGGATCGCCCCGCCGATCTCCCGTACGGGCAGCGACGTGACCAGTTTCCTGCCCTCCAGGTTGCAGCCGGGCAGACCCGGTACGGAGGAGACGGTGCCGTCGGTCTCGATCTCCACGCCGTGATACCAGCAGGCCACCCGGTCGCCGAGGTGTTTCCCCAGTGAGAGGGGCGCCCCGCGGTGCGGGCAGCGGTCGGCGAGCATCGACAGGGCGCCGTCGGAGCGGCGGAAGAGCAGCCACTGCTCGCCGAGGGCGGTGACCTTGCGCATGGCGCCGGGGGCGACGAAGTCCGAGGGGACGACGGGGTGCCACTGGTTGCGCAGGCCGGTCGCGTAGATGTGGTCGGCGGAAGCGGTCGGGCCGGTAAGGGCGGTCATCGGGGTCACGCTCCCAGTCGGTTCATCTCGGCACGGAAGGACTCTTCGGTCCAGGGGGCGCCGTCGGGCGCGTGGACCTGACGGGCGTTCAAGCCGTCCACCACATCGGAGAGTTCATGGCCCCCCTTGGTGAAGACCTCTTCGAGGGTGGCGGCGAGCTTGTACTCGTAGGGGGTCGGCTCGCGCGTCCGGGACTGGTGCACTTCCAGGTACGGCCAGGTGGGGGTCGCGGTGGTCACTGTTGCCTCCGGTGGGGAATCACGGATCGGGGAATCACAGGTCGAGGAGTCACAGGTCGAGGACGAGACGGCCGGACGCGCACCGCGAGACGCAGATCATCATCGAGGTGTTGGCCGCGTGCTCGGCCTCGCTGAGCAGGAAGTCGCGGTGGTCGGGCGTGCCGTCGAGCACGCGGGTCTCGCAGCTGCCGCAGATGCCTTCCTGGCAGGAGCTGGTGACGTTCAGGCCCGCGGCCTCTGCGGCCTGGAGGACCGAGGTGCCCTCGTCGACGGAGAGGGTCACGCCGGAGCGGCGGCACTCCACCTCGAACGCCGAGTCGTCCCCGGTGTGCTCCACGACGGGCGCGGCGAACCGCTCCACGCGCAGCCGGTCCGCCGGGCAGAGCGCCTCCACGGCCGCGAGCAGCGGCTCGGGACCGCAGCAATACACGAGCGTGCCCTCGGACAGCCCGTCGAGAGCAGCGGCGAGGTCGATGTGCCCGTGCTCGTCCTGCGGCACGACGGTCAAGTCACCGCCCAGGGAGGCCAGTTCATCGGTGAACGCCATCGAACCCCGGCTGCGCCCGCCGTACACCATGCGCCAGGCCGCCCCGCGCCGTGCGGCCTCGCGGGCCATGGCGAGGAGCGGGGTGACGCCGATGCCGCCCGCGACGAAGAGGTAGCCGGGTGCGTCCTCCAGGGCGAAGTGGTTGCGCGGTTCGGAGGCGGTGACCGTCTGGCCGGGGCGCAGCTCGGTGTGCACGTACCGCGAACCGCCGCGCGAGGAGGACTCGTTGAGGACGCCGATGCGGTACGCGGTGGTGTTCCGCGGGTCGCCGCACAGACTGTACTGGCGTACGTGCCCGCCGGTATGGAGGTCGAGGTGCGCGCCGGGGGTCCAGGCGGGCAGCGGCTTGCCGTCCGGGTGGGTGAGCTCGACGGAGAGCACTCCGTCCGCCTCCCAGGTCATGCGGCGTACGAGCAGCGTGAGTTCACTGTCGGTCATGGTGGGTCCTCCTCACTGGCCGGGGATCTTGACGGGCGGAGTGAACGGGTTCTTCATCGGTCCCAGGCGGGCCAGGTCGACCTCGACGAGGGTCGGCCCGTCGGACGCGACGGCGTGGCTGATCACGGGCTGCGCGTGCTCCTCGGCGGCGATCCTGGCGTAGGGCAGGCCGCACGCCTGGGCCAGGAGTTCGAAGTCGGGGGTGGCGAGATCCACGCCGGAGCGCCGCTCGCTGTAGCGGTCCTGCATGTTGCGCAGCACGCCGTACCCGCCGTCGTTGAAGACGATCAGGGTGAGGCGCGGCCGCTCCTGGGCGAGTGTGAGCAGTTCGCCCAGGTGGACGGCGAGCCCGCCGTCCCCCGCGAGGACGACGGTGGGCGCGTCGGGCCGCGCGAGCGCCGCGCCGATGCCCATGCCGAGCCCCTGCCCGATGCCGCCGCCGCGCGGGAAGACGTTGTCGCGGGGGTCGTACATCTCCAGGAGCCGGTTGCCCCAGCTGCTGGACGGGATGGTCACGTCGCGGGCCACGACCGCCTCGCGGGGCAGCGCGGCACGGATAGCGTCGCAGATCGCGGCCTGCGGGCCGATGTTGTCGTGCAGGGTGGCCCGGACGTCGGCGCGGACGGCCGCCACACGGCGCGTCCAGCTCTCGTCGGCCCGGCGCGCGGCGGGCAGCAGGGCCGTGAGCACGTCGGGAGCGTGACCGTGCAGGGCGTGCCGTGCCGGGTACACGCGGCCGAGGGCGGCGGCGTCGACGTCGATCTGGATGTGCGCGTCGGGCAGCGCGAGCCCGTAGTCGGCGGTCTCGTTGGACCGGAAGTGCGTGCCGATGGTCAGCAGCAGGTCCGCGTCCGCGAGGAGGGCGCGGGCGGCCGGGGTGGTGGCGAAGTTCCCGATGACCTGGGGATGGTCCTCGGGCACGGCGCCACGGCCGGAGTTGGAGCTGAGCAGTCCCGCCCCGGTGGCGTGAAGCAGCTCGGCCAGCTCGGCGCCGGCGCGGGTGGCGCCGCCGCCGGCCCAGATGAGGGGGCGTTCGGCGGAGGCCAACACAGCGCGTGCCGCGCCCAGTTCAGCCTCGGCGGGGTGAGGGAGGGCCTGCACGCTCACCGCATCGGCGGCATCGGTCTGGGCCGCGTACTGCAGGTCCACCGGCCACTCCACGCTCGCCGGGCCGCCGGGGTCGGTCAGGGCCGCTCCGGCCGCGTCGCGCAGGACGCGGCCCGCGTCCGCCGCCGAAGGAATGGTCGCCGCGTACGTGGAGACCGCCCGGAGCATGCCCAGCTGGTCCTTCGTCTCGTGGATGAAACCACGGCCGCTGCCCAGGAACTCGCTCTCCACCTGACCGGTGACATGCAGGACGGAGGTGCCCGCGCTGAGCGCCTCGACAAGGGATCCGGCCGCGTTGCCCGCGCCCGTACCCGTCGAGGTGAGCGCGCAGCCCAGGGAGCCGCGGGCACGGCCGTAGGCGTCGGCCGCGTTCACGGCGGTCGCCTCGTGGCGCACCGGAACGAAGCGCAGCTCCCGGTCGACCGCCTCGACCAGCGGCAGATTGTGCACGCTGACGATCCCGAAGACCGTGTCGATGCCGAGTTCCCGCAGGACGGCGACGAGGAGATCGCCGCCGGTGGCGTAGTGCATGGGTGGCATGGGGTGAGCTCCTCAGAGGATGCCGCGGCCGACGCCGCCGCAGACGTCGATGCTGGTGCCGGTGGTGTAGGAGGCGCGGGGCGAGAGCAGCGCGACGATCGCGTACGCGACCTCCTCCGCGCGGCCCAGCCGGCCGAGGGCGATGCCGCGGTCCGCCGCGAGCTCCGCCTGCCAGTCCTCGTAACTCAGACCGGACGCGGCGGCCGCGTGGCGGCGGGTCCACTGGCCCGTGTCGATCAGGCCCAGACAGACCGAGTTGACGCGGATGCCCTGAGGGGCGAGCTCCGTGGCCAGGGACTTGGAGAGGTTGAGGATGCCCGCGCGGGCCGCGCTGGTGGTGATGAGGCGGGGCTCGGGCTGCTTGGCGAGCACCGCGTTCACGTTCACGACGCTCGCCGCGGCCGAGGCGGCCAGGTACGGGCGGGCCGCGTGCAGGGGATTGAGGACTCCGGCGAACTTCAGCTCCAGCTCGTCGCGCCAGTCGTCGGCGGTCGACTCGTCGAGGCCCTTCATGCGGGACTGCCCGGCGTTGTTGACCAGCCCGTCGACCGAGCCGAAGGTGTCGGCCGCGTGCCGCGTGAACTCCCGCACGGCGTCGGCGTCACGCACATCGCACACGCCCGTGAGCAGCCGGTCGCCGCCGCCGAGCGAGGCCGCGGCCTTCCCGAGCCGCTCGGCGTCACGTCCGCAGGTCGCGACGCGCGCGCCCTCGTCGAGCAGGGCGCGGACCGTGGCCAGGCCGACACCCGAGCTGCCGCCGGTGACCAGGACGGTCCGGTCGGCGAGGCCCAGATCCATAACTCATCGCTCCTGTACGTCAGTTCATGGTGAAGCCGCCGTTGACGGCGACCACTTGTCCGGTGAGATAGCGGGACTCCTCGGAGAGGAGGAAGGAGACGAGGCCGACGAGGTCGTCCGGCTGCTGCGGGCGAGAGATCGCCCGGTTGCCCCGGTAGAGCGCGTGCCGCTCGGCGGGCACCGTCTCGGTGGCCTCCACCTCGGTGAGGCCCGGTGCCACCGCGTTCACGGTGATCCCCTTCTCGCCCAGCTCACGCGCCATCGCCCGGGTCAGTGCGATGACCGCGCCCTTGGAGGCGATGTAGTGGGCCAGGCGCGGCGACCCGTAAAGGGCCGCGTCCGACGCGATGTTGACGATGCGGCCGGGGGAGCGGAACAGCGGGTGTAGGGCCTTGGCGACCAGCCAGGGGCCGCGGGCGTTGACCGCCATCAGGCGGTCCCACACCTCGACGTCGATGTCCTGGAACTCCTTGCCGCCGACGCCGTTGGCGAGTGCGGCATTGTTGACCAGGCCGTACAGCGTCCCCAAGTCCCTTACCGCAGCGGCCATTTCCTCCACGGAAACGGGGTCGCCCACATCGCACCGCACGAAGCGCGCGTCGAGGCCCTCGGCCCGCAGCTCCGCGACGGCCCGCGCGCCGAGCGCGGGATCCACCTCCGCGACGACGACCCGGAAGCCGTCCTCGCCCACCCGGCGGGCCATGGCGAGTCCCAGGCCACGGCCCGCGCCGGTGATGACGACGGTGCGGTCGTCAGTCACGGGTGACGCCGTGCATCGGCGAGTGCTCGGGGTACGTCGGGACCTGCGGCTTCTGCGTGCCGATGACGACGCAGAACAGCGCGTCGGTGTCGCCCTCGTTCTTCAGGGAGCGTGCCACGCCCGCCGGGACGACGATCATGTCGCGGTAGCCGAGCGTGCGGTACTCGGCCTCGTCGGGGCCCCGGTGGATGCCCACCTTGACCTGCCCCTCCAGGACGAAGAAGGCCTCCTCGACGTCGTGGTGGGTGTGCTCGGGGCCCTCGGCGCCGGGCGGCAGGAGCATGTTGGAGAAGGTGAAGCCGCCGGAGGGCAGGATGCGGCTGTCGTTCTCGTGGTTGCCGGTCGCGCCGGAGCCGACGTAACGGATCTGGCCGCGGCGGTACTGCGGGCCCGCCTTCTCCTGGAAGGAGAGCGTGCTGAAGTCCGCGACACGGGACTCCTTGGTGGCGATCAGCGAGTCGGTGTACTTGCCGAGGTCGCCGCCGTTGTCGTATTCGGTGGTGGTCAGAGGCATGGGGAAGCTCCTACTCAGGGATGGGGGCTACTCAGGGATGTGGGCGGTGATGCGGAGGTGGGAGAGCACCCAGGCGTTGAACGCCTCGGGCCGCTCCTGGTTGGCCAGGTGACCGGCGTCCTTGACGATCACGTAGGCGGTCTTGTGCAGGGCCCCGGCGATGGCCTGGGAGGCCTCGACGCCGGTGACCCGGTCCTGGTCGCCGCAGAGGACGAGGGCGGGGGCGGTGATGCCGGGGATCTCGGGGCGCAGATCGGCGTCGGCCATGGACGCGGCGGCGTACGCGTAGCCGGGCAGGCGCACGGAGGCGGCCATGGTGTCGACGACCCGGCGGACGAGCTGAGGGGGCGCGTCCGGCGAGACGAGCCGTGGCCCGCGCCGCTCGGCGAACTCCCGCGGCCCGAGCTCCGCGAGCTCGGCGGCCCGCTGCCGCATGGCGTCGGCCTTCGCGGGATCGGTGCCGGAACCGGCGCTGGAGTCCGCGACGATCAGCGAGTCGACGAGTTCGGGGTGCCGGGCCGCGAGCCGCAGCGCGATCACCCCGCCCCACGAGACACCCAGGACATGGGCGCTCGCGCCGCGCTCCCGGATGAGGCCGGCCGCCGCGTCCGCGAACCCGTCCAGGTCCAACGGACCTTCCGGATCCGCCGACTTGGCGTACCCGGGAGCGTCCCAGGCCACGACCCGCACGTACGCGGACAGCTCGGCGAGCTGCGGTGCGAAGGCGGCCGACGAGGAGCCGATGCCGTGCAGGCAGAGCAGGAGAGGGCCCCGCTCGCCGGACTCCTCCACATGGACGGCGGTCACAGGATCTGCCCCGTCCGCCCCGCGAGCGCCGCGAGGCTGCGCAGGACCGCGTACGGCACGACCTGGCTGGTCGCCGGGTTGCCCGGGTCCGGCAGATGGGCGACCTCGAAGCGGTACGTGCCGTGCGCCCCGGACGCCTCGATGACGTGCCGCGTGTGGTGGGCGCCGGGATCGGCGACGACCTGGACCCGCACAGCGTCCAGGTCGCCGACGGCGAGGGCGACCGAGGCGGCGACGTTCGTCGACTTGGGGAATCTCACCGGGACGTCGCGCGCGGTCCCGGACATGACCACGACCGGTCCGGTCGCCGCCCGCATCCGGGCCAGCAACTCAGCGTCCATCCAAGGTTGTTCGAGGGTGGCGGGCAGCTTGGTGGTGGTGAGCCTGACCTCTTCGAGGGGGCCGAGGGAGCGCACCGCCTGGAGCAAGTCGAGCCCGCCGACCGCGCCCCCGGTGAAGTACACCCGGCCGGGGCCGGCGGCCAGGAGCCGCTTGGAGAGCTCCTCGTCGGTGAGCGCGCCGGTCGATGCGATCAGCAGATCGGTGCCGGAGGTGAGGACGCGCTCGCCCCATTCCCGTACGACACCCTGGCCCGCCGCTTCGACGATGAGATCGCAGCGTTCCAGGGCCTCGTCGAAGGAGACCTGCGGGGCGGGGGCGCTCTCGCCGAGCGGACGGTTGTCGACGAGGCACGTCAACTCGGCGCCGGTGACGCGGTGTTCGGCGAGCGCGGTGCCGACGACCCGCCCGATCGCGCCCCAGCCGACGATGCCGACCTTGCGTACGGCACTCATGCCTGGACCTCCTGGGTCTCCACGAGGGAAAGCGGGCCGGGGTCGGGCGACCCCGCCATGTGGCAGCGGATCTCCTTCGACGGCGGCCCTGCCGTCCCCCACAGGTCGGACAGCTCGGGGACCCGCCGCCAGACCTTGGCGATCCACGAGTCCTCCACGATCTGCGCGACCTCGGAGGTGTACTCGCAGACCAGCCCGGAGGGGTCGGTGAAGTAGGAGAAGGTGTTGTTGCCGGGGCCGTGCCGTCCCGGCCCCCACTGCGGGTCGACGCCGTGGTGCCTGAGCCGGCCGAGGCCCCGCATGAAGTGGTCGACCGAACTCATCTCGTACGCCACGTGGTTGAGCGAGGCCCACTCGGCCTGGTTGAAGGCGATGCAGTGGTGGTCGGCGTTGCAGCGCAGGAAGGCCATCTGGTGCTCGGACCAGTCGGAGACGCGCAGCCCGAGGACGTCGCGGTAGAAGGCGACCGACGCGTCGATGTCCGCGGTGTTGAGCACCGCGTGCGTGACGCCGACCGGCACGGCGCCGTCCCGGCCGCGCGGCGCCACCGCGTGGACCTCCGCGCTGATCTCGATCAGACGGTGCTCCGGGTCGGTGAAGCGCAGGCCGTAGCCGCCGCCGACCTGATCGAGAGGGCCGGGCCCGGCGACCGGCGTGATGCCGCGGGCCTGGAGCCTGCGGGCGGCCTCGTCGACCTCGGCGGGCGTGCCCACCGCGAAGGAGATCCTGCCGAGCCCGACGCGGTCGGCGCGGGTGAGCTGGAGGGCGTGGTGCTCGGCGCCGGTGCCGCGCAGCCAGGCGGCCCTGCCGCGCTCGGCCTCGACGGTCTCCAGGCCCCATACCTCTTGGTAGAAGTCGGCCGCCTCGATGAAGGAGGGGGTGAGGAGCTCGACGGAGCGCAGGGCGCGGAGACGGGCGATCGGGGGCTGGGGGACGGGGGGTCGGGACATGACCTGCTCCAGAGGGACGGGGTTCAGGTGCGGCGGGGTTCAGGCATGGGGGCTCAGTTGGCCCACGGGAGAGGCGCGTCGGAGACGCCCCAGTACAGGGACTTCTGGCGCTGGTGGGCGCGGATGCCGTCGCGGCCCTTCTCCCGGCCGAGGCCGCTCTCCTTCATGCCGCCGAAGGGCGTGGCGATGCTGAACTGCTTGTAGGTGTTGATCCAGACCGTGCCCGCGTCGACGCGTCGCGCGATCCGCCAGGCGGCCCGGTGGTCACGGGTCCAGATGCCGCAGGCCAGGCCGTAGACACTGGAGTTGGCCTGCCGCACGAGGTCGTCCTCGTCGTCGAAGGGCAGCGCGACCAGGACGGGCCCGAAGATCTCCTCCTGGCAGGTCCGCGAGGAATTGGGCAGGCCGTCCAGGACCGTGGGCAGGTAATACGCCCCGTCCCGGTACTCCGCGCCCTCCGGCACGCCCCCGCCGCACAGCACCCGCGCGCCTTCCTCGCGGGCGAGATCGACGTACGAGGCGACGGAGTCCCGGTGCCTGTGGTGGACGAGGGGCGCGACCTGGGTGTCGGGTGAGGTGCCGGGCCCGACCCGCAACTTCCGTACGCGCCGCACCAGTTCGCCGACGAACTCCTCGTACAGCTCGCGGGCGACGAAGAGCCGTGACCCAGCGATGCAGGACTGGCCGCTGGAGGAGAAGATCCCGAACAGGACTCCGGCCAGGGCCTGTTCGACGTCGGCGTCGGCGAGGACGACCGTCGGTGACTTCCCGCCCAGTTCGAGCGAGACCGGCATCAGCTTCTCGGCCGCCGCGTGGGCGAGCGTCCGGCCGGTGCTCGTGCCGCCGGTGAAGGTGACCTTGCCGACGTGCGGATCGCGGACGATCGCGTCCCCGACGACGCTGCCGCGCCCGGTGAGGACGGACAGCAGACCGGCCGGGAGGCCGAATTCCGCCAGGGCGCCGCTGACGAGTCGGCCGAGCGCCAGCGAGACGAGCGGGGTCCACTCGGCGGGCTTGAGCAGGACCGCGTTGCCGCCCGCGAGTGCCGGGGCGAGCTTCTGGGCATCGCTGGCGACGGGGGAGTTCCAGGGATTGATCGCGCCCACGACGCCGATCGGCTCGTACACGCTCATCGTCACGTAGTCGCCGCGCGGCGGAGTGATCGCCTCCTCGGCGGTCTCCAGGGCGGCGGCCGTGTAGCGGAAGGTGGCCGCCGCGCTGCCCACCAGGGCGCGGGTCTCGGCGAGCGCCTTGCCGGTGTCGGCGGTCTGCAGGGCCGCGAGGTCGTCCGCGGACGCCTCGATCAGCTCGGCGACGCGGTGCAGGAGCAGGGCGCGCCGGTGGGGCAGGAGGTCGCGCCAGCGTGGGTCGGCGGCGGCCTCGGCGGCTCCCCGGGCCGCTTCGGCCACCTCCTCGGGCGAGACGGCGTGGATGGTGGCGAGGACGCGGCCCGTCGCGGGGTCGACGGTGTCGGCCGGGGCGCCCGCGCCGCGTCGCCACTCGCCCGCGATGAGCGCTTCGTCGGCTGGGATGCGGGGCATGGAGGGGCCTCCTGGCGGAACGGGGCTCGGTGAACGCCCAGTTGACTTCGGTAAGCGCTAGAAATCTAAGGGCTTAAATATCTGGAGCGCAAGACCCCATCGAAGAGTGGTCTTCGGGATTTCCGCTGCGGAGACCCTTGACGCGCTCCGGTGCCGGGACGGTACAACTTAAGCGCTTAGAAACTTTGCGCTTACCTGCCCCTTGGCTCGGGTTTCCCCGCCCTCCTGTTCGTCCCCCGTCCCCGCCCCCTCAGCAGCGGAGTACCCGCATGACGATCGACGCCTCCCCGGACCCAGCGGTCCGGGCCGCCATAGCCGCCCGCTTCGAACGGCTCCCCCTGTGCCGCTGGCACGTCACCGTCCGGCTCATCGTGGGCGCGGTCACCTTCTTCGAGGCCTTCGACCAGCTCCTGATCGCCTACGCCCTGCCGGAACTGCGCCATGAGTGGGACCTCAGCACCTCCGCCGCGACACTGCTGCTCACCGTCGGCTCGATCGGCATGCTGATCGGTGCGCTGCTCTCCGGGCGCCTCGCGGACCGGATCGGCCGCGTGAAGGTCATCGCGCTGTGCATCGCGCTGTCCAGCGTCGCCAACCTGGCCCTCTCCCTGTCCACGTCGCCCGACGCCTTCATGGCCCTGCGGTTCGTCCAGGGCCTGGCGATCGGCGGCGAGGTGCCGGTGGCGGCGACGTTCATCGCCGAGATCACCCGCAGCCACCAGCGTGGCCGCTTCGTCCTGCTCTACGAGCTGGTGTTCCCGGCGGGGCTCACCGTGGGCGCGCTCGTCGCGGCCTGGGTGGTGCCGATCCTGGGCTGGCGCTGGATGTACGTCCTCGCCGCGGTGCCCGGTCTGCTCTGCGTCCTCGTCCAGCGGAAGGTCCCCGAGTCGCCGCGGTGGCTCGCCGACCACGGCAAGGTCGACGAGGCGTCCGAGGTGATGTCCGGCATCGAGGCGGAGGTCGAGCGGATCACGGGAAAACCCCTGCCGCCCGTCCCCGAGGCGCTTCCCGTCGTGGCTCCGGGAGAGGCCGCATCCGGGCTGCGCGGCCTGTTCACCGGCCGCTACCGCCGCCGCACCCTGGTGATCGGCGTGCTCTGGTTCACCGGCTACTTCGTCAACTACGGCATCACGTCCTGGCTTCCGACGATCTACCAGAACCGCTACGGCCTCTCCCTCTCCGACGCGCTCCTCTACTCGACGGTCACGTCCTGCGCGGGCCTCGTCGGCTGCCTCGTGGCCGCGCTCACCGTCGACCGGGCGGGACGGCGGAAGGTCATCACCGGCTGTCTGGGCGGCGCGGCGGTCATGCTGGTGGCGCTCGCGGCGGTCGGCGCCGACACACCCGTCCAGGTCCTGGTGTGGACTTCGCTCGCGGCGGTCTTCTTCTTCGGCTCCAACATCTGCCTGTACCTGTACACACCGGAGCTCTTCCCGACCCGGATGCGGGCGCTCGGCAGCAGCATGGGCGGGGCGATGAACCGCCTCGGCGTCATCCTCGGGCCGATCGTGGTGGGCGTCGTGTACGCGGGCGGCAACGTCTCCACGGTGTTCGTGATGCTGGGGGCCGTGGCATTGGTGGGAGCCGTGGTGGCGGGGTTCGGCGCGGAGGAGACGGCGGGACGCAGGCTGGAGGAGGTCTCGCCGTAGGGGCGGGGGGCGGGGATTCAGCCTGTCCGGCGTTTGAGGACGAACTCGGCGGAGCCGGTGATCAACGGTGCGCAAAGCAACGGCCCCCGAAGCCCAGGGGCTAGCCGAACCGCTCGATGCGGATCCGATCCACCGGCTGGCCCCCGGCCACCAGCAGCCGCGACGCGTGCTCGGCGAACCCGTTCGACCCGCAGACGTACGCCTCCCAGCCGCCCTCGGGCTGAGCGGGGCCCAGGAACGGCGCCAGGTGCTCGGCGCTCAGCCGGCCCTCCGTCCGCGTGAGGACGACGGTGGTCTCGTCGCCGTACTCGTCCGCGTAGATCAGGTCATCCCGCGTACGCGCCGAGACCAGAAGCCGCAGCGGCACCGGATACCCGGCCCCCCGCCAGTGCCGCAGCATCGACATCAGCGGGACCACGCCGGATCCCGCGCCGAGGAGCAGCGCGGGCCGGTCGCCGGGCCACGCGAAGAACCCCGAGAGGGGACCCCGCACCTCCACCACGTCGCCGACGCGGGCGACCGTGTGCAGATGCCCGGACACCTCGCCGCCCGGCACGTGGTCCAGGGTCAGCTCGATCTCGCCGCCCTCCTCGGGAGGAGAGGCGATCGAGTAGTGGCGCTGGGCCACGTAACCGTCCGGGGCCGTCAGCCGCAGCATCAGATGCTGGCCCGGCAGGTGCCCCTGCCAGCCGGGCACCTTCAGGCGGAAGGTCGAGACCGTTCCGGCGGCGTTGTCCCGGCGCACGTCCACCACGGTCGCCCGCTGCCACTCGGACGCCGCGCGATTGCTCACCGCGATCCGCCCCGGCACGGCGAACCGCGTCGGCGGCACGAAGGCCCCGGCCACAGCCCCCGCCTCAGTCCCAGCCGCAGTTCCCGTCTCAGTTCCCGTCTCAGTCACCGGAGTAACGCTCCTCCCGCCAGGGATTTCCCCGGTGGTGATAGCCGTTCTGCTCCCAGAAGCCGGGCTCCTCGTGGTCCAGGAGGCGCAGCCCCGCGATCCACTTCGCGCTCTTCCAGAAGTAGAGGTGCGGGACGATCAGGCGCGCCGGACCGCCGTGCTCGGGAGGCAGCGGGCCGTCCCCGTACTCCCAGACGATCCACGCCTTGCCGCCCGTCACGTCGGAGAGCGGGAGGTTCGTGGTGTAGCCCGTGTGCGAGTACGCGACGACGTGCGAGGCCTCCGGGCGCGGCCCGGCGGCGGCCAGGAACGCGTCCAGGCTCGCCCCGCCGAAGCGCACCCCGAACTTGGACCAGCTGGTCACGCAGTGGATGTCCCCGCGGTACTCGGACGCGGGCAGCGCGTGCGCCTCGTCCCACGTCCAGGTGTGCGGGGTCGTGACGAGCCCGTCCACGCGGAACGTCCAGTCCTCGGCCGTGAGCGAGGGCGTCACCTCGGCCGACAGGACGGGCCAGCCGTCGGCCGCGTCGTACTGCCCGGGAGGCAGCCGCGGGTCGCGGTCGGCGGCGCGGGCGCGGCCGGTGAAGCCGCGGGTGGGTTCGATGGTCATACGTCGCTTGCCACTTCGGAGGTGCCTGTGGTGCCTGTGCTGCTGGTGGTGTCTGTGCTGCTTGCGGTGCTGGTGGAGCCGGGCGCCGCGGAGTCCGCCGCGTCCCGCAGGGCGCGCAGCGCGCCCTGCTCGTCCAGTGTCTCCAGCGTACGGTCCCGCATCAGGACCCGGCCGTCGACGACCGTGTCCCGCACGTCACTGGACGCGGCCGCGTAGGCCAGCATCGACCACGGGTCGTGCCGCGGGGTGAGGTGCGGCCGGTCCAGGCCGAGGACGATCAGGTCGGCGCGCTTGCCGGGCTCCAGGGAGCCGAGCTGGCCGCCGAGGCCGAGGGCCCGGGCCGACTCGATGGTCGCCATGCGCACCGCCTGCTCGGCGCCGACCGCCGTCGGGTCGCCGCCCGCCTTGTGCACGAGCGCCGCGACCTTCACCGCGCCGAGGAGGTCGAGGGTGTTGGAACTCACCGCGCCGTCCGTGCCGAGGCCCACCGTGACGCCCGCGTCGAGCAGGTCGGGGACGCGGGCGATGCCGCAGCCCAGCTTCAGGTTCGACACCGGGCAGTGCGCGACGGACGTCCCGGTGCGGGCGATCGTCCCGATCTCCGCGTCGGTGAGGTCGACGGCGTGCGCGAGCAGCGTGTCCGGGCCGAGCACGCCGAGCGAGTCGAGCAGTTCCACGGGGCGCATGCCGTGCTGCTCGGTGACCATCTCCACCTCGCCCGCGTTCTCGGCGGCGTGGATGTGCAGCAGGGCGCCGTGCTCGCGGGCCAGCGCGCTGATCGCCGTCAGCTGCTCGGGCACGAGGGTGTACGCGGAGTGCGCGAAGACCACCGGGCGGGTGCCCGGCGCCGGGGCGCGGGCGGCCAGGTCCGCCGCCGCCCAGCCGAGCCGGTCGGCGTAGGGGCGGCCGTCCGGCGGGCCCGGCACGTCCATGAACGTGGGGCCGGTCAGCAGGCGCCACCCGGCGTCGCGGGCCACGGCCTCGGCCGCCTCGTGGAACCAGTACATGTCGAGCGCGGTGGTGACCCCGCCGCGTACGGACTCGGCGATCGCGCCCTGGATGCCCGCCGTCACCGTCTCCGGCGAGAGTCCCTTGGCCTCGGCCGGGATCACGCGGGACAGGAAGCCCTGGAGCGTGACGTCGTCGGCGATGCCGCGGAACAGCGTCATCGCGAGGTGGGTGTGCGTGTTGATCAGACCCGGCAGCACGAGACAGTCACGCGCGTCCAGCTCGTCGGAGGCTTCGTAGGTCGCGCGCAGCCGGTCGGCCGGGCCGACCTCGACGATCCGGCCGTCGCGCACGGCGACGGCGCCGTCCCGCACGACGGTGCCCGACGCGTCGACGGTGAGGACGTCGCCGCCGTGGACCAGGAGATCTATGGAGCCGCCCCGGTCCTGGGCCGGCAGGTCAGTGGGGTGCATCGGTTCCGTTCTCCACGAGGTCGTGCGGTGTCTGTCGTGCGGTGTCCGGCGTACGGCGCCTGTCCCGCGGTGCCTTCAGTGCTCCGTCGCGCTCAGCAGGCGCAAAGCGTCCAAGGTTATCCGGGCGCCCCGGTCGACTCCTTCGGCCACCACGTCACGGTGCGGGTTGTATCCGCCCGTGGTCTCCTCGTCGACGAGTTCGTCGGCGTTCGCGCCGTCGACGACGAGCGCGCCGCCCGCCGTGAGGCCGTGCGTGGACGCGAAGACGAGGAGCGCCGAGAGTTCCATCTCGATGGCCGCGATCCCGGCGGCCGCGTACGCCTCGCCGGGCAGCGGCAGGAAGCCCGGCTGGAACGCGGCCCGCGTCCACACCACACCACGGTGGTACGGCGCTTCGGCCGCGCGGGCCGCCCGCTGCAGCGCGATGACCGCCTCCGGAGTCGCGAACGCCGGGTACTCGGCGGGGATCAGCTGCTGCGTCACGCCGTCGTCGCGCACCGCCGCGTCCGCGATGACCAGGTCGCCGTCACGGATGCCGGGACGGATCGCGCCCGCCGTGCCCAGCCGCAGGATGGTGGTGACGCCCGCCTCGGCGAGCTCCTGGAAGAGGAGGATCGCGCCGGGGGCGCCGACGCCGTGCGAGGCGACGACGACCGGGGTGCCCTGCCAGGTGCCGGTGAAGGTGCGGTACTCGCGGTGGTACGACACCTCCTTGGCGTCCTGGAGCAGGTCCGCGACGGCGGTGGCGCGCGCCGGGTCGCCGACGACGACGGCGTGGGCTGGCAGACCGGTGCGGGGGACGCGGGTGATGGGCAGCGCGTCGGTGGGCGTACGGGCTTCGGTCGTCATGAAGGTGCTCCTACCAGGGGCTGCTTGCGGCGGCGCCTGCGCGCCGTGGACAGGAAGAGGGCGGCAAGGGTCACCACGTACGGTGCGGCATCGGTCGCCTGCTGCGGCATGCCGAGCCCCTGGAGGCGGAAGCCGACGGCCTCCGCGACGCCGAAGAGCAGCCCGGCGAGCAGGACGCCGAGCGGCAGGGCACGGCCCAGCATCACGGCCACCACGGCGATCCAACCACGCCCGGCCGTCATGTTCTCCGAGAACAACGTGACGTTGCCGAGGGCGAGTTGGGCGCCCGCCAGGCCGCACAGGACGCCCGACGTCAGCACGGCGGCGTACTGGTACTTCGCGGGGCTGACCCCCAGCGTCGCCGCGGCGTCGGGCGCCTCGCCGACGCCCCGCAGCCGAAGACCCCACGGGTGGCGGGCCAGGAACACCCCGGCCACGGCGACGGCCGCCCACGAGAGGTACACGAGCGCGGAGTGCCCGGAGAGGACCGCCCCGGCGAACGGGATGTCGATGCCGTCGAGACCGGCGAGATCCGGATCGGAGAAGGTGCCCTGCACGCCGAAGACCGTACGCAGCAGGAACCCGGTCAGACCGACCGCGAGGAGGTTGAGCGCGACGCCAAGCACGACGGCGTCCCCGCGCAGACTGATCGTCCCGACGGCCAGGATCATCGAGTACGCCGCCGAGGCGAGGGCGGCGAACACCACGCCGAGCCAGGCGCTCCCGGTGAACCAGCTGCCCGCGACGCCGCTGAAGCAGCCGATCAGCATCATGCCTTCGAGGCCGATGTTGAAGACGCCCGCGCGCTCGCAGATCGCGCCGCCGAGTGCGGCGAGGAGGATCGGGGTGAGGGCGAGGAGCGCCGAGTGGAACAGCGCGGAGTCGATGCTCATCGCACGCTCACTTCCTTCGTTTCGGTGGGCTCCGGCGCGTCGGCGGTCTTCTTCCCGGCCCGCCGCCACGTCAGGTTGAGCCGGGCCGCGAGGAAGACGATGACGACGGCCTGGAGGACCTGCGTCAGCTCGCGCGGCACTTCGGTGGTGCGCTCCATGGCGAGCCCGCCCACTTCGAGCGCCGCGAAGAACAGGGCGGCGAGCACGGTCCCGACCGGCGCGGCGGCGGCGAGGAGCGCGGCCGTCAGACCGGTCCAGGTGTGCCCGGCGGCGGTGAGCGACCCGTCGATGAAGCGGTACGGGAAGCTGAGGACACCGATGGCGCCGACCAGGCCGGCGACGGCTCCGGAGAGCGCCATGAGCCGCAGCGTGAGCCGTGGCCTGTCGACCCCCGCGTACGCGGCGAACCGCGGATTGAGCCCCGTCATGCGGATCTCGTAGCCGGTGGCGGTGCGGGCGTCGGCGAACGCGAAGACGGCGGCGGCGACGGCCACGAGGAGCAGCCCCACCGTGACGGTCGATGACCCGAAGGCGGGCAGCTCGACCCCGTCGGGCAGCCGCCGCGTCTGCGGGAGGCTCGACCCGTCCTCCTTCAGCGGGAAGCGCGCGAGATAGGAGGCGAAGGACATCGCCGGATACCCGAGCAGCAGACTGCTGACGAGGAGCGGCACCCCGAACCGGTTCTGGCACACGGCGGCGAGCGCCGCGTAGGCCGCGCCTGCCGCCATCCCCGCGAGCAGCGCCGCGACGACGGTGAGGGGCGCGGGCAGCGGGGAGTAGAGCCCGGTGGCGGCAGCGGCGATCCCGCCGAGCACCAACTGCCCGTCCCCGCCCAGGTTGAGCAGCCCCGCCCGCATGGGGATCGCGAGCGCGACGGCGAGCCCGATGATGCCGGTCCCGGTCGTGAGCGTGGACCCGATGCCGTCGGGCCCGAGCGCCCCGGTCACCACGGAGCCGTAGGCCCCGATGGGATCGGCCCCGGTCCCGAGCAGGAAGAGCGCCCCGACGAGCACGGCGGCGACGACGGAGTGCAGGGCGGGCGCGCGCAGCACGCGCGCGGCGATGGCCCCGGCGGTGCCGGGGGTGTCGGCGGCCATCAGGGTGCCTCCTTCGCGGGGGCGGGATCGTCGCTCCCGCGGGGAGGCGGGACGGCGTCACCGGAATCGGTTGGCGCTTTCGGAGCCGCGAAGCCGGCGGCTCCGGGGGCGGAAGGTGCCGCTTCGGCCGGGACCGGGGCCGGGACCGCGACTGCGCCCGCGGCGGCGGGTGCTGTGGGTGCGGCCTTCGCCGCGACGTCGGCCGGCGGTCCGGCGTCGGAGCCGTTCGTCGAGCCTGCTGTGCCGGTTTCGGCAGGCGTGGCGTGCGTGGTCGCGCCGCCCGCCATGGCGAGGCCGAGTGTGCGCTCGTCCGCGTCCTCGCGTGCGTACTCGGCGGCCACCCGGCCCTCGTACATCACCAGGACACGGTCCGAGAGGCCGCGGATCTCGCTCAGTTCGGCGGAGACCAGGAGGATCGCGTGGCCCGCGTCGCGGTGGGCGACCAGCTGGTCGTGGATCGTCTGGACGGCGCCGATGTCGACACCCCGGGTGGGCTGCTCGACGATCAACAGGGGGGATTCGTGGGCGAGTTCGCGGCCGATCACCAGTTTCTGGAGATTGCCGCCCGACAGCGAGGCCGCCGTGTGACGGGTCGAGGCCGCCTTGATGCCGAAGCGTTCGATCAGGACGCGCGCGTGCTCGCGCAGCCAGGACGGGCGCAGCAGGCCGTGCCCCCGGTGGTGGCCCATCGCCAGGTTCTCGGCGATCGTCGCGGCCGGTGCCGTGCCGACCGTCACGCGGTCCTCGGGGACGTAGGCGAGCCCCGCCGCGCGGCGCCCGGCCGCCGACGCGTCCGTGATGTCCTGACCGGAGAGCGTGACCCGCCCGGCGGCGACCGGACGCAACCCGGCGATCGCCTCGACGAGTTCGCTCTGGCCGTTGCCCGCCACTCCCGCGACGCCCACGATCTCGCCCGCGCGGACGCAGAGCGAGACATCGCGCACCCCGTCCGCCGACTGCGAATCGACCGACAGGGACTCGACCGTCAGGACATCGCCGCCCGGCGCACCCGGCGGATGCACGCGGTCCAGCTCCACGGCCCGCCCGGTCATCGCCGCGGCGATCGCGTCCGCGCTGGTGTCGGCGGTCCGCATCCGGTCCGCGACCCGGCCGTCCCGCAGGACCGTCACCGCGTCGCTGCCCTCGATCACCTCGCGCAGCTTGTGGGTGACGAGGAGCACCGTGCGCCCGTCGTCCGCGAGGGAGCGCAGGACACGGAACAGGCCGTCGGCCTCCGCCGGGGTGAGGACCGCCGTCGGCTCGTCGAGGATCAGCGTACGGGCGCCTCGGTAGAGGAGCTTGAGGATCTCCACGCGCTGGCGGACCCCCACCGGCAGGTCCCCGACCTTCGCCGCCGGATCCACCGCGAGGCCATGTTCCTCGGCGAGCGCGGCCACCCGCCGCAGCGCCTCAGCCCGGTCCGTCAGGCCGAAACGGCGCGGCTCGGCGGCGTACACGACGTTCTCGGCGACCGTGAAGGACGGGAAGAGCTTGAAGCTCTGGTGCACCATGCCCAGGCCCGCCGCGATCGCCTCGCTGGGGTTGGCGAACACCACCTCGCGCCCGTCGAGCAGGATCTGCCCTGCGTCCGGCCGCTGCAGCCCGTACAGGACGGACATCAGCGTCGACTTGCCCGCGCCGTTCTCGCCCATCAGGGCGTGGATCTCGCCCCGCGCGACGGTCAGGTCGACGCGGTCGTTGGCGAGGGTGCCGGGGTACTCCTTGGTGATGCCGCGGAGTTCCACCGCGGGGGCGGTGGTGACGGGATCAGGCCGCGGGGTCATTGACCTTCAGCTTCCCCGCGACGATCTCGTCCCGCAGCGACTCGACGCGCTTCAGCACGTCCTTGTGATCGGCGATCAGGCACTTGGAGTCCGCGACGCCCGGCTCGAGTCCGGTCAACGACATGCCGCCCTCCTTGAGGCCGTACGACACCGTGCTGCCGCCCTTGCCGTCCAGGATCTGCGCGATGCCCTTCTCGACGGCGACATCGGTCTTCTTCAGTACGTTGTCGACGACGACCCCGGGGCTGCCGACGCACTGGTTCGCGTCGACGCCGTACGCCTTGAAGCCCTTGGCCTTCGCGGCCTGGAAGACACCGGTGTTGCCGCCCGCGGCGGCCGCCATCACCTGGTCGACGCCGCCGGCACCGAGCGTCGCCGCCTGGTCCTTGGCGCGTGCCGCGTCATTGAAGGGCGACTGCCCGCCGACGAAGAGCGTGCGGGACCTGACCCCCGCCTTCACCTTCTTCGCACCGGCCGCGAACGGCTCGCTGTACCGGCGGAACTGCGTGGTGTCCAGGACGTCGACGGCGCCCACCTTCTTGCTCTTGGTGAGCAGCCCGGCCTCGGCGCCCGCGAGGTACACCGCCTCGTGCTCGCGGAACACCGCACAGGTGACGTTCTTGTACGTCTTCTTCGTGCACGCGTCGACGAGCAGGAACTGCTGCTTCGGGTGCGCCTCGGCCTGCTGCGCCGCGATGTCCGCGAACTCGAAGCCGACCAGGGCGATCACATCGGGCGCGGAGTCCACGGCCGACTGCACGTTCTGCTGCTGCGAGGAGGTGTCGCTGCTCTGGAAGACCTTCGGCGCCCCGGCGCCCTGCGCCTTCGCCGCCGACTTCACCCCGCTGACGGCCAGCTTCAGGAACTCGTTCTGGGCCACCGGGTCGGGCGTGACCAGCGTGAACTCCTTGGCCCCTGCGGCACCGTCACCGTCCGAGCCGTCCTTCTTCGCGGCGGCGTTGCAACCGGTGGCGAGCAGGGCGGCGCCGACGGCGAGCGAGGACAGCCGAAGGGACGTACGACGGGACACGCGAAGCGACATGCGCAAGGACATCAGGGGAGCGCCTTCTCGAAGGAGCCTGGGAACCCAGGCGGCGGTGGCAGGGAGGTCGGACGTGCGGAGCGCGGTCGCTCAGCGACAACAGCGACAGCAGCGACAACCGCGGCGACAGCCGGTCACGGCGGGGCAGCACATGGAGCCGGCGGTCTGCTGGGTCTTCATGGCCGTCCTCCTCGCACCGTGGGTCGATCCGTCCTGGGTGGCGGTGAGGGTAACACCGGATTTCGGACAGCCGCACGAACGTCTCGAAATATGGTTCGAGCACGTCAGGTACGGTGTCGGCACCCCTCCCCGCATGGCCGCAAACGCCCCTATTTTCCCGGAGTTGAGTACTCATGAGCAGCCAGGAACTGCGTGCTGTCCAGTGGCAGGAGGCCGCGGAGGGCGGTACCGCACCGGCCCTTTCCCTGATCGACCAGACGGCGCTCCCGCACGCCCTGAACCGCCTCGACGTCACCACCGTCGACCAGCTGATCGACGCGATCGTGCGGCTCGTGGTCCGCGGCGCTCCCGCGATCGGCGCGGCCGGCGGCTACGGCGTCGCGCTCGCCGTGGCGCAGGGCGAGCGCGAGGGCTGGGACCGGGCACGCCTCGACGCGGAGGTCGCCCGCATCCGCGCGGCGCGGCCCACCGCGGTGAACCTGATGGTGTGCGTGGACCGGGTGGCTCCGCTCATCGACGCCGGTCTGTCCGCGGTGCTCGCGGAGGCGGACGCGATCGTGCGCGAGGACCTGGCGGCGAACCACGCGATGGGCGCGTACGGCGCCGACTGGCTCCTCAAGCACACCGCCGCCGACCGGCCGCTGCGCATCCTCACCCACTGCAACACGGGCGCGCTCGCCACGGCCGGCTGGGGCACGGCGCTCGGCGTCATCCGCGAACTGCACGGCCGCGGCGCCCTGGAGAGGGTCTACGCCGACGAGACCCGCCCCCTGCTCCAGGGCGCGCGGCTCACCGCGTGGGAGCTGGCACAGGAGGGAATCGCACACTTCGTCCAGGCGGACGGGGCCGCGGCGGGCACGATCCTGCGGGGCGAGGTGGACGCGGCGATAGTGGGCGCGGACCGCATAGCGGCGAACGGCGACACGGCGAACAAGGTCGGCACGGTGGGCATCGCCCTGGCCTGCGCGCACGCGGGCATCCCCTTCATGGTGGCCGCCCCCACCACGACGGTGGACCTCGCCACGGCCACGGGGGCCGACATCCACATCGAACTGCGGGGCGAGGACGAGGTGTTGGAGTGGGCGGGAGTACGCACCGCTCCGGCGTCCTCGCGGGGCCACAACCCGGCTTTTGACGTGACTCCGGGTTCACTGGTGAGCGCGCTGGTGACGGAACGGGGGGTGCTGGAGGTGTCGGCGGGGGAGTGGCCCGGGCTCGAGAAATCCAGCCCTTCCGGCGTTTGAGGAGCGGGGTCCGGAGCGGATCCCCTGCGCGGCGCAGCCGCCGATAGACGCAGCCGGGAAGAGGCGGGGTTGGGGAAACTCAGCCCCGCGTCAGCTCCAACTCCAGCAACCACTCCACCACCTCAGTACGATGCCGCGCCTCGCGAGGATCCGCCCCCCACACGTACAGCCCATGCCCGGCAACGACAACCGCCGGCATCCCAGGAGCGAGCGCCGCCTCAAGCCGATCCCCCAGCACAGCCATGTCCTGGCTGTTCTCGATGACCGGCAGCGTCACCGCCACCTCATGCGTCGGATGCCCGAGGCCCTTCAGCATCTCCAGGTCCCGGAACTCCACACCCCCCGGCTTCCGGTGCCCCATGGCCACTGACGCCACGGTGTGGACGTGCACCACGGCCCCGGCCCCGGTGAGCGCGGCCACCCGCGCATGCAGCGCCGCCTCCGCCGAAGGCCGCCCCGGGCCGAGCGCCGCACCGGAGGCATCCGTCAACACCACATCCGCGGACGTCAGTTCACCCTTGTCCCGCCCACTCGCCGTCACCGCGAGCTGAAGCGGCGTACGGGAAAGCACCACGGACAGGTTCCCGGACGTACCCCGCATCCACCCGAACGACGCGAAGCGCGCGGCCTCGGCGGCGAGGACGGCCCCCGCCTCCCCCAGATCCAGCACGGAAGTGGTTTCGGTCGAACTCATCGAACGCTCCTCGCAAGACTGATCTCATCGAAGGTCGAAACCTCCGGATGCCCGCCGACCCCGGCGGCAAAGTACGGCTCCCCGGCCCGTCGTACCCCGACGGTCCGCCACCCCGCGTCCCGCGCGGCGTCCAGCTCCCCGAGCCGGTCGGAGAGGAAGAGCGTGCGGTCGGCGGCCACGCCGATCGCGGCCGAAATGGCCCGGTAGGAGTCCGCCTCCTGCTTGGGGCCCGCGTTCTCGGTGTCGTAGAAACCGCTCACGAGGTCCATCAGGGACCCCTCGGGCGAGTACGTGAACCACGCCCGCTGCGCCGCGACGGACCCGGACGAGTACACGTACAACCGCACCCCGTCCGCGGCGGCCCAGGCCCGCAGCACGTCGATCACCTCGGGGTAGAAGTGCGAGACGAGCTCGCCCCGCGCGAAGCCCTCCGCCCAGAGGATGCCCTGAAGCGTCTTGAGGGGCGTCGCCTTGCGGTCGGCGTCGACCCACTCGCCGAGCACCTTCTCCACCCGCCCGGCGTCCGCGTCCGGCTCACCGGCCAGTTCCCGCACCTGGGCGACGGCCCGCGCCACCTCCGGCTCGTCGCCGCGCGAGGCGAGCAGCGCCCCGAAGCGCTCGCGCGCGTAGGGGTACAGCACATCCACCACGAACCCCGTGGCGCTCGTGGTCCCCTCGATGTCGAGCACCACGGCGTCCACGTCGAACCCCGGCCCCACCGTCACGCGGCGTACCCCGCGTGGATCGCGTCGAAGTCCGGGAAGCGGTCGGCGATCGGGCTGCCCGTGAACGTGCCGATCCAGCCGTCCTCCTCGTGGAAGAAGCGGATCGCCGTGAACGAAGGGGACGTACCCATGTCGAACCAGTGCGTCGTGCCGCGCGGCACCCCGAGCAGATCGCCCTTCTCGCAGTAGACCGCGTGCACTTCGCCGCCCACGTGCAGATAGAAGATGCCCGCGCCCGCGACGAAGAACCGCACCTCGTCATCGTCGTCGTGCGTGTGCTCGGCGAGGAACTTCTGCCGGGCCGCCTTCGCCTTCTCGGGCCACTCGGGGTCGTCGCTGGGGTGCAGCCCGACCACGTCGACCGTCCGGAAGCCCTCCTCGGCGTTCAGCAGGTCGATCTCCGCGCGGTACGCGGCGAAGACGGTGTCGCTGTCCGCGTCGGCGGGCACGTCCTCGCGCACCGGCCACTGCTCGTAGCGCACGCCGACGGGGGCGAGCGCGGCAGCGATCTCGACCGGGTCCGCGGTGCGGCGTACGACGGTCTCGGGGCCGGACTCCGGCCAGGTCGTCAGGAGGGTCATGGCTCGCTCCAGAGGGGGACAAGGTGGGTACGGGGGATCGTAACTCCCAGGTCAGCAGACGTCAGCCGCGCTTACGCGCCGTCCCACAGCGTGGACGGCGCGGCCCTGCGGACCACCGGCGCGACCTCCTCCGCGAACCGCTGGAGCGTCTCGATCTGCTCGCCGTGCTCCAGGCCGAAGCCGTCCACGGTGATCGACTGCAGGTCGTGCCCGTACACCTCGTGGTAGCCGAGGATCTTGTCGATGATCTGCTGCGGGGAGCCGATGAGCTGCGGCCCGTCGGCGATCGCGTCCTCGATCGTGCGGAAGGGCGTGTTGTAGCCCGCCCTGCCCTCCAGGTGCGGCTTGAACGTCTGGCGCACCTTCGCCTCGTACAGCTCGCCGTAGCGCTCGACCGCCTGCTCGGCGGAGTCCGCGATCAACAGCCCGCCGGAGCCCGCCGCGACCCGGGCGCGCGCCGGATCGTGCCCGTACGCCTCGAACCGCTCGCGGTAGTGCGCGATCAGCTTCGCGTACGCGGCGCGCGGCTGGATGGCGTTGGCGGTGAAGAGCGGATCTCCGTGCCTGGCCGCCAGATCAGGGGAGTTGAGGGACGTCGCCGAACCGTGCCAGATGCGCGGCACGCCCGCGTACGGGCGCGGCACCGTCGTCACGTCCTTGAGCGCGGGCCTGAACTCGCCCTCCCAGTCGACGTTCTCCTCGCTCCACAGGCGGCGGAGCAGCTCGTACTTCTCCTTCTGCAGATCCCACTGGCGCTTCTCGTCGAGCCCGAAGAGATCGAAGTGCCCGGCCTCCGCGCCCTTGCCGATCACCAACTCGATGCGCCCGCGCGAGATCTGATCGAGCGTCGCGTAGTCCTCGGCGACCCGCACCGGGTCGAGGATCGCCACGACGGTGACACCGGTCAGCAGCTTGATACGGGTGGTCCGCGCGGCCAGCGAGCCGAGCACGACGGTGGGGCTCGACGACAGGAAGGCGCCCGCGTGCCGCTCTCCCACGGCGTACGCGTCGTAGCCGAGCCGCTCGGCGGCCACGCCGACCTCGATCACGTCCGCCAACCGGTCGGCGGACGTGGGGAGTTGGCCGGTCAGCGGGTGCGGGGCATGACCGATGATCGAGAGCACCTGGAACTTCATGGATCCACTCTCCCCGCGGCCTGTTGCACGCGTATGTACGCGGCATGGCGGCCCGCCCGGACACGCCGAAGGGCGGCTCCCGCAGGGGGAGCCGCCCTTCAGTTCGTGTCTGCTTGCCTACCGGCCTACTTGCCGTCGAGCACGTCCTGGACCTTGGCGCGGACGTCGTCCGTGGCGAGGCCGCGGATCGTCAGCGTCGTACGGCGGCGCAGCACGTCGTCCGCAGTCTCGGCCCACTCGTGGTCACGGGCGTAGACGACCTGAGCCCAGATCTCGGGGGCGTCCGGCGAGACGCGCTCGGCGAGCTCCGGGTTCTCGTTCGCCAGGCGGGCGATGTCGAAGGAGAGCGAGCCGTAGTGCGTCGCCAGGTGCTTGGCGGTGTCGGCGGCCATGCGCGGGCCGGGCGCCGGACCGTCCACCAGGAGACGGTGCGCGACCGCGCGCGGGTTGGCGATGCCGGGCAGCGGAAGGCGCTTCTGGAGCTGCGAGATCGGCTCGTAGTCGTCGCCGAGGGGGTGGCCCGGCAGCGACTCCAGCTTCTTCATGACCGTACGGCCGATGTGGCGGAAGGTCGTCCACTTGCCGCCCGCGACGGAGAGCATGCCGCGCGCGCCCTCGGTGACGACCGTCTCGCGCTTGGCCTTCGACGTGTCGCCGGGACCGCCGGGCAGCACCCGCAGACCCGCGAAGGAGTACGTGATCAGGTCACGGGAGAGCTGCTGGTCGCGGATGGAGAACGCGGCCTCGTCCAGGATCTGCGCGGTGTCGGCCTCGGTGACGCTCACGTCCGCCGGGTCGCCCTCGAACTCCTCGTCCGTGGTGCCGAGAAGGAGCATGTCCTCCCACGGCAGGGCGAACGTGATGCGGTACTTGTCGATCGGCGTGGCCAGCGCGGCCTTCCAGGGGGCGGTGCGCTTGAGGACCAGGTGCGCGCCCTTGGAGAGGCGGATGGAGGGAGCCGCGTCGGGGTTCTCCATCTTGCGCAGGTGGTCGACCCAGGGGCCAGTCGCGTTCAGCACGAGCCGCGCGTTGACGCCGAACTCGGTGCCGTCCATGCGGTCCTTGAGCTCCGCGCCCGTGACCCGGCCGCTGGTGAAGCGCAGTCCTGTGACCTCGGCGTGGTTGAGGACGGCGGCGCCGGCCTCGACGGCCGCGCGGACCGTCATCAGGGCCATGCGCGAGTCGTTCATCTGGTCGTCGCCGTACACCGCGACGGCCTTGAGGTTGTCCGTACGCAGCTCCGGCACGTCCTGCGCGGCCTTCGACGGCGAGAGCAGGTGGCCGACGCCGTCGCCGAACGCGGAGAGCGCGCTGTACGCGAAGACGCCCGCGCCCAGCTTGGCGGCGCCGTGCGGGCCGCCCTTGTACACGGGCAGGTAGAAGGTGAGCGGGTTCGCCAGGTGGGGGGCCACCTGACGCGACACCGCGCGACGCTCGAAGTGGTTCTCCGCCACCAGCTTCACCGCGCCGGTCTGCAGGTAGCGCAGACCGCCGTGGAGAAGCTTGGAGGAGGCGGAGGAGGTGGCGCCGGCGAAGTCACCGGCGTCCACCAGGGCCACCCGCAGTCCCGACTGCGCGGCATGCCAGGCGGTGGAGATGCCCAGGATCCCGCCGCCGATCACCAGGAGGTCGTACGTCGCCTTGGAAAGCTGCTCCCGGGTCTCGGCGCGGCTCGGGTTGGAACCGGCAGCCGGATGCGTCCCGAGGGCAGGGACGCTCTGCAGGGTGGTCATGTTGATTACTCCTCGCCACTTTCGTCGAGCCAGCCCATGGAACGCTCTACGGCCTTGAGCCAGCTCTTGTACTCACGGGCGCGGGTGTCCGCGTCCATGCGGGGGGTCCACTCCGCCGCCCGGCGCCAGTTGGCGCGCAGCTCGTCGGTGCCGGACCAGAAGCCGACGGCGAGACCGGCGGCGTAGGCGGCGCCGAGGCAGGTCGTCTCGGCCACCATCGGGCGCACCACCGGTGCGTCGAGGAAGTTCGAGAGGGTCTGCATCAGCAGGTTGTTGGAGGTCATGCCGCCGTCGACCTTGAGGGCCGTGAGCTCGACGCCGGAGTCCTTCGTCATGGCGTCGGTGATCTCACGGGTCTGCCAGGCCGTGGCCTCCAGGACGGCGCGCGCGATGTGCGCCTTGGTGACGTACCGGGTGAGACCGGCGATCACACCGCGGGCGTCGGAACGCCAGTACGGGGCGAAGAGGCCGGAGAAGGCCGGTACGAAGTAGGCGCCGCCGTTGTCCTCGACCGACGACGCGAGCGTCTCGATCTCGGCGGCGGAGTTGATCAGGCCCATCTGGTCGCGCATCCACTGCACCAGCGAACCGGTGACCGCGATGGAACCCTCGAGGGCGTAGACCGGCTTCTGCTCGCCGATCTGGTAGCCGACGGTGGTCAGCAGGCCCGAGTAGGAGTTGATGGCCGACTCACCGGTGTTCATCAGCATGAAGGTGCCGGTGCCGTACGTGGACTTGGCCTCACCCTTGGCGAAACAGGTCTGCCCGAAGAGGGCCGCCTGCTGGTCGCCGAGCGCGGAGGCGACGGGGATGCCTGGCAGGACGTCGCCGAGCTTGCCGCCGGTGACCTCGCCGTAGACCTCGGCGGAGGAGCGGATCTCGGGGAGCATCGCCATCGGGACGCCGATGGAATCGGCGATCGACTCGTCCCACTTCATGGTGTGCAGGTTCATCAGCATGGTGCGCGACGCGTTGGTGACGTCGGTGACGTGCTTGCCGCCGTTGACACCGCCCGTCAGGTTCCAGATGACCCAGGAGTCCATGGTGCCGAAGAGGATGTCGCCCGCCTCGGCGCGCTCGCGCAGGCCCTCGACGTTGTCGAGCAGCCAGCGGGCCTTGGGCCCGGCGAAGTAGCTGGCGAGCGGCAGGCCCGTCTGGCGGCGGAAGCGGTCCTGGCCGACGTTGCGGCCGAGCTCCTTGCACAGGGCGTCGGTGCGGGTGTCCTGCCAGACGATGGCGTTGTGCACCGGCTCGCCGGTGTTCTTGTCCCAGAGCAGCGTGGTCTCACGCTGGTTGGTGATGCCGATCGCCTTGATGTCTTCGTGGGTGATGCCGGCCTTGGAGATGGCGCTCGCGACGACTTCCTGGACGTTGGTCCAGATCTCGGTGGCGTCGTGCTCGACCCAGCCCGGCTTCGGGAAGATCTGCTCGTGTTCCTTCTGGTCGACCGAGACGATCCGGCCGTCCTTGTCGAAGACGATGCAGCGGCTCGAGGTGGTGCCCTGGTCGATGGCCGCGATGAAGGGGCCGGCGGTGTGCGCGTCGTTGCTCACGGTGTGCTCCTGATTTCTTGCTCGGCGGTCTGTCTCAGCGTCGTCGGTGGCTGTCGCGGTCCTACTTGAACGCGAGGTTGTAGAGGCCACCCGCGATGGCGCCGCCGATCAGCGGCCCGGCGATCGGCACCCAGGCGTACGTCCAGTCCGAGCTGCCCTTGTTCGGCAGCGGGAGCAGGGAGTGCACGATGCGCGGACCGAGGTCACGGACCGGGTTGATCGCATAACCCGTCGGGCCACCGAGCGAGAGGCCGATGCCGACCACGACGAGGGCGGTGATCAGGGCGCCGAGCACGCCGATGCCGTTGCCGTTGTCGTTCAGGCCCTGGGTGAGGATCGCCAGGACGAGCACGGTGGTCGCGATGACCTCGGTGAGCACGTTCTGCGCGTAGTTCCGGATCTCGGGGCCGGTCGAGAAGACGCCGAGCACCGGGCCCGCCTTGGGGGCGGCCTTCTGGTCGACGAGGCCCTCCTCCATCGGCTGCGCGGCGAGGATCTCCGGGTCCGTGAGGTGAGCCTTGAACTGACCCAGGTAGGCGAGCCAGACCAGGACGGCGCCGATCATCGCGCCGAGGAGCTGCGAGCCGAGGTAGAGCGGAACGTCGCTCCACTTGGTGCCGCCCTCGATGGCGAGACCGACGGTGACCGCCGGGTTGAGGTGGGCGCCTGACACGCCACCCGCCAGGTAGGCGCCGGTGAGCACCGCGAAGCCCCACCCGAAGGTGATCGCGAGCCAGCCGGCGTCCTTGGCCTTGGAGGCCTTGAGCGTGACCGCGGCACAGACGCCGCCGCCGAGCAGGATGAGTATGGCGGTACCGATGGTCTCGCCGATGAAGATGTCGGAGCTGGACACCCGCGACTCCTTTGTCCTTCGTCCAGGGGAAGGCGAACCCCGGGTCCCTCCGGAGGTCCGCGACCTCAGGTGAGGTCTTGCCGGCCCTTGGCCTTGTCACACTCTAACGCGTAATGCCGGTAGGTGTTCGACAATGCCGACCGATGGACGCGAGTCTCGCCCTGGGGTTACTTGCCCGTCAAGAGCTCTGTTATTGAAAACACGATCGTTATTGATCGTTTCGGGTTATCGGTCCTGACGGAGGTCGCCGCGAGGTGAAACACGTGCATCGATGATCGCGCGGAAAGGTGCCACCTGCACCTTGAGCGGCGGTGAGTGCTGCGCCGGCGGAACGCCTAGAAGCGCCCGGCGCCCAGGTCCCGCGACACGGCGCGGGCGCAGTCCCGTACGGCCGCGATCAGTTCGGGGCGCAGCTCGCCGTCCTTCTGGACGCGCTCCACCGCCCCGGTGATGGCGATCGCGCCGACCGGCATGCGGCGCCGGTCGTGGATGGGGGCGGCCACGGAGGCGATGCCCTCCCAGGTCTCCTCGACGTCATCCGCGTACCCGCGCGCGCGGGTCAGGTCCAGGACGCCCTCGAAGGCCTCGGGCTCCACGACGGTGTGCTGCGTGAAGCTCTGCCAGTCGGCCTCGGCCGCCTCGCTGTGCGCCACCGGGTCGTAGGCGGCGAGCACCTTGCCGAGCGCCGTGGAGTGCAGCGGCTGCATGGCCCCCACCTCCAGGACCTGGCGGCTGTCGTCGGGCCGGAAGACGTGGTGCACGATCAGGACGCCCTGCTGGTGCAGGACCCCGAGGTAGACGCTCTCGCCGCTGGACCGGGCCAGGTCGTCGGTCCACACCAGGGCGCGGGCCCGCAGCTCGTGGACGTCCAGGTAGCTGTTGCCCAGGCGCAGGAGTTCGGCACCGAGCTGATAGCGGCCCGAAGCGGACTCCTGCTCGACGAAGCCCTCCGCCTGGAGGGTGCGCAGAATGCCGTGGGCCGTGCCCTTGGCCAGGCCAAGGGCGGACGCGATTTCCGAGAGGCCGAGCCGTCGCTCTCCGCCCGCGAGCAGCCGCAGCATCGCGGCGGCCCGCTCGAGCGACTGGATGTTCCGTGCCATCGCAGCCCCTTCCTCCGTCCCCTCTGACTCCACGTTCGACAATGCTGAACACTATCGGTCGTTGCCGACCTCCCGCGACAGAGCGGCAGGCTGTGTTTCTCCGGTTCTCCGCGGTTGTCCGCGGTTCTCCGTGATTCCGAGCGGTTCTCGCCGCTCCCCGCCGTTTCTGGCCGATTCCCGCCCTGCCCCGCGCCACACCCCGGGACGCGGGCGGGACCGGTCCGGGGTGTCCGGGTCGTGAACACTCCAGCGCTGTGGACCTTCGTCCCGTTACCCTGACCGAGTGCGCCTTCCTCCGAAGCGCAAAGCCGACAGCCGTCGCACCTCAGGGAGCTCATTCATGGCCTCGTTGCCTACCCCCTCGTCCGGTACCCCGAACGGGACCCGGGCCGATGCCCTCCGCGAAGCCCTCGCCACCCGCGTGGTGGTGGCCGACGGCGCGATGGGCACGATGCTCCAGGCACAGGACCCCACTCTTGAGGACTTCCAGAACCTCGAGGGCTGTAACGAGATCTTGAACGTGACCCGCCCGGACATCGTCCGCTCGGTCCACGAGGAGTACTTCGCGGTCGGCGTCGACTGCGTCGAGACGAACACGTTCGGCACGAACTTCGCCGCCTTGAGCGAGTACGACATCCCCGAGCGGAACTTCGAGCTCTCCGAGGCCGGCGCCCGCATCGCCCGCGAGGTCGCCGACGAGTTCACCGCCTCCACCGGCCAGCAGCGCTGGGTCCTCGGCTCGATGGGTCCGGGCACCAAGCTGCCGACCCTGGGACACGCCCCCTACACCGTCCTTCGCGACGCCTACCAGACCAACGCCGAAGGCATGATCGCGGGCGGCGCCGACGCACTCCTGGTGGAGACCACCCAGGACCTGCTGCAGACCAAGTCCGCGATCCTCGGCGCCCGCCGCGCCCTGGACGCCACCGGCGCGAACCTGCCGCTGATCTGCTCGGTCACCGTCGAGACCACCGGCACGATGCTGCTCGGCTCGGAGATCGGCGCCGCGCTGACCGCCCTGGAGCCGCTCGGCATCGACATGATCGGCCTGAACTGCGCCACGGGCCCGGCCGAGATGAGCGAGCACCTGCGCTATCTCGCCCGCCACTCCCGCGTCCCGATCTCCTGCATGCCCAACGCGGGCCTGCCGGTCCTGGGCAAGAACGGCGCGCACTACCCCCTGACGGAGGCCGAGCTGGCCGACGCCCAGGAGACCTTCGTACGCGAATACGGCCTCTCCCTGGTCGGCGGCTGCTGCGGCACCACCCCCGAGCACCTGCGCCAGGTCGTCGAGCGCGTCCGCGGCGTGGAGACCACCCGCCGCGAGCCGCGCCCCGAGCCGGGCGCCGCCTCGCTCTACCAGACCGTGCCCTTCCGCCAGGACACCTCCTACCTGGCCATCGGCGAGCGCACGAACGCCAACGGCTCGAAGAAGTTCCGCGAGGCCATGCTGGACGGCCGCTGGGACGACTGCGTGGAGATGGCCCGCGACCAGATCCGCGAGGGCGCCCACATGCTCGACCTCTGCGTCGACTACGTGGGCCGTGACGGCGTCAAGGACATGGAGGAGCTCGCGGGCCGTTTCGCGACCGCCTCCACCCTGCCCATCGTCCTGGACTCCACCGAACTGCCCGTCATCCAGGCCGGCCTGGAGAAGCTGGGCGGCCGTGCCGTCATCAACTCCGTCAACTACGAGGACGGCGACGGCCCCGAGTCCCGCTTCGCGAAGGTCACCGCGCTGGCCAAGGAGCACGGCGCCGCGCTGATCGCCCTGACCATCGACGAGGAGGGCCAGGCCCGCACCGTCGAGCACAAGGTCGCCATCGCCGAGCGCCTCATCGACGACCTGACCGGCAACTGGGGCATCCACGAGTCGGACATCCTCATCGACACCCTGACCTTCACCATCTGTACCGGCCAGGAGGAGTCCCGCAAGGACGGCATCGCCACCATCGAGGCGATTCGCGAGCTCAAGCGCCGCCACCCGGACGTGCAGACCACCCTGGGCCTCTCGAACATCTCCTTCGGCCTCAACCCGGCCGCCCGTGTCGTCCTGAACTCCGTCTTCCTGGACGAGTGCGTCAAGGCGGGCCTGGACTCGGCGATCGTGCACGCCTCCAAGATCCTGCCCATCGCGCGCCTGGAGGAGGAGCAGGTCAAGGCCGCCCACGACCTGATCTACGACCGCCGCGAAGAGGGCTACGACCCCCTGCAGAAGCTCATGGAGCTCTTCGAGGGCGTCAACATGAAGTCGATGAAGGAGGGCAAGGCCGAGGAGCTCCTGGCCCTGCCCCTGGACGAGCGCCTCCAGCGCCGCATCATCGACGGCGAGAAGAAGGGCCTGGAGGCCGACCTGGACGAGGCCCTGCAGACCCGTCCGGCGCTCGACATCGTCAACGACACCCTCCTGGAGGGCATGAAGGTCGTCGGCGAGCTCTTCGGGTCCGGTCAGATGCAGCTGCCGTTCGTGCTGCAGTCCGCCGAGGTCATGAAGACCGCGGTCGCCCACCTCGAACCGCACATGGAGAAGTCGGACTCCGAGGGCAAGGGCACCATCGTCCTGGCCACCGTCCGCGGCGACGTCCACGACATCGGCAAGAACCTCGTCGACATCATCCTGTCCAACAACGGCTACAACGTGGTCAACCTCGGCATCAAGCAGCCCGTCGCCGCGATCCTGGACGCGGCGGCCGAGCACCGCGCCGACGTGATCGGCATGTCGGGTCTCCTGGTGAAGTCGACCGTGATCATGAAGGAGAACCTGGAGGAGCTCAACCAGCGCAAGATGGCCGCGGACTTCCCGGTGATCCTAGGCGGCGCCGCGCTCACCCGGGCCTACGTCGAGCAGGACCTGCACGAGATCTACGAGGGCGAGGTCCGCTACGCCCGCGACGCGTTCGAGGGCCTGCGCCTGATGGACGCCCTCATCGCGGTCAAGCGCGGTGTCCCCGGCGCCACCCTGCCCGAGCTGAAGCAGCGCCGCGTGCCCAAGAAGGACACCCCCGCCCTGCAGGTCACCGAGGACGAGGGCCCCGCCCGCTCGGATACCTCCACCGACAACCCCGTCCCGACCCCGCCGTTCTGGGGCACCCGCGTCGTCAAGGGCATCCAGCTCAAGGAGTACGCCTCCTGGCTGGACGAGGGCGCCCTGTTCAAGGGGCAGTGGGGCCTCAAGCAGGCCAGGACCGGCGACGGCCCCTCGTACGAGGAGCTGGTGGAGACCGAGGGACGCCCCCGGCTGCGCGGCTGGCTGGACGAGCTGCACACCAAGAACATGCTGGAGGCGGCCGTCGTGCACGGCTACTTCCCCTGTGTCTCCAAGGGCGACGACCTGATCATCCTGGACGAGCAGGGCAACGAGCGCACCCGCTTCTCCTTCCCGCGCCAGCGCCGCGGTCGGCGCCTGTGCCTGGCGGACTTCTTCCGCCCGGAGGAGTCCGGCGAGACCGACGTGGTCGGCCTGCAGGTCGTCACCGTCGGCTCGAAGATCGGCGAGTTCACCGCCGAGCTGTTCGCCGCCGACTCCTACCGCGACTATCTCGAACTGCACGGCCTGTCCGTGCAGTTGGCCGAGGCGCTCGCCGAGTACTGGCACGCGCGCGTGCGCGCCGAGCTCGGCTTCGGCGGCGAGGACCCGGCCGCCGTGGAGGACATGTTCGACCTGAAGTACCGCGGCGCGCGCTTCTCGCTCGGCTACGGCGCCTGCCCCGACCTGGAGGACCGCGCCAAGATCGCCGAGCTCCTGGAGCCGGAGCGGATCGGCGTACAGCTCTCCGAGGAGTTCCAGCTGCACCCCGAGCAGTCCACGGACGCGATCGTCATCCACCACCCCGAGGCGAAATACTTCAACGCGCGCTGAGCGGTCAAGTCGTACACTTATCGGTCCAGTGCAGGCCGGTTGCCCACCCGTCAAAAGGGGGCAGCCGGCCTTCTCGTCCCTCATGGAGGTGTGCCCGGATGACCAGTACGGTTCCCGCGCTCGGTACCCGAACGGCCGAAGGCTCCGCCCTGCAGGCGGTGCTCCTCGACATGGACGGAACACTCGTGGACACCGAGGGGTTCTGGTGGGACGCGGAGGTCGAGGTCTTCGCCGCACTCGGACATACGCTCGATGAGGCCTGGCGTGACGTGGTCGTCGGCGGCCCCATGACGCGCAGCGCCGGGTTCCTCATCGCGTCCACCGGAGCCGACATCACGGTCCCCGAGCTGACCGTGCTGCTCAACGACGGCTTCGAGAACCGCATTGGCCGCGCCCTCCCGCTGATGCCGGGCGCCGCCAGGCTCCTTGCCGAGCTCGCCGCGCACGAGGTGCCGATGGCCCTCGTCTCCGCGTCGCACCGGCGCATCATCGACCGCGTGCTCGACTCGATCGGATCCCACCACTTCACGCTCACCGTCGCGGGCGACGAGGTGACCCGGACCAAGCCGCACCCCGATCCGTACCTCCTCGCGGCGGCGGGGGTTGGCGCGGAACCGGCCAGATGTGCCGTCATCGAGGACACCGCCACGGGTGTCGCGGCGGCCGAGGCCGCGGGCTGCAGAGTGGTGGCCGTGCCCTCCGTCGCGCCGATCGCACCGGCCTTCGGCCGCACCGTCGTCCCCTCCCTCGAACACGTCAACCTGCCTTTCCTGCAAGGACTGATGGCCGGAAAGTGCTGAACGGTTGAAGCTGTGACCTTTCCCACTCGCCGGGGGGTCGACAGTCGGTCACGGCTGTGCCGAGCCCCCGATTTGGGCGAGTTGTGGAGTGACGTTGTGTCCTGATTGAGGGGAACCTCACGAAACCTTCCCGTGTCGGGTTATCGGTGCGTCCGCGCCCGGTTTCGCTGCGTGATTGAGGGTCAACTCCGGTCCCTTCCAGCCCTCCTGGCGGTGCGGACTAATGTCGTCGCGAGAACATCGACATGCCCCCCACGGACTGACTGACCCCACCCCTCGTTGTCGGTCCGGACGGGACCAACAGCTCTGGAGAACGTCGAGCATGAACCGTAAGACTTTGGTGCTGCCGGCCGTCGTGGGTCTGCTCGCTCCCGCGCTCGCGGCGTGCGGCGGGTCGGGCAACGGTGGGGGAGATGACGCGATCACCGTCGGCACCACGGACCGGTTCTCCACCTCAGCCGAGATCCCGGCCCCCTTCGATCCGGCGTACGCCTATGACGCGGGCTCCTGGAACGTCGTGCGCCAGACGGTGCAGACGCTGATGGCCGCCCCGCGCGGCGGCGGAGAGCCGGAGCCCGACGCCGCCGAGAAGTGCGGCTTCACCGACACCGGCAACGAGCGCTACGAGTGCACGCTGCGCAAGGGCCTGAAGTTCGCCGACGGCGAGCCGCTGACCGCCACCGATGTGAAGTTCTCCATCGAGCGGGTGCGGGACATCAAGATCAAGGACCCCAGCGGCTCCGCCGGCATGGTGTCCAACGTCGACGCGATCGAGACCGAGGGCGACCGCACCGTCGTCTTCCACCTCAAGAGCCCCGACGCGACGTTCCCCTACAAGCTGGCCACGCCCATCGCGGGCATCGTCAGCTCGGACCACTACGCCAAGAACAAGCTGCGCGACGGCTTCGACCTGGACGGCTCGGGCCCCTACACCGCCAAGCAAGAGGTCAAGGGCAACGAGCTCGTCAAGACGGTGTTCTCCAAGAACCCCAACTACAAGGGCGTGCTGAAGCCCAAGAGCGAAAAGATCGAGATGCGCACCTACGCGTCCGCCGACTCGATGGGCGACGCCCTCAAGAGCGGCGACCTCGACATGATGACGCGCACCATGTCGCCCGAGCAGATCAAGCAGCTCGACGCGGACCCGGGCAACAACATCGAGCTGGTCGAGACGCCCGGCCTGGAGATCCGCTACCTCGGCTTCAACACGGACGCCACCACCGTCAAGTCCAAGGCGGTCCGCCAGGCCATGGCCCAGATCGTCGACCGCGGCGCCCTCGCGTCCGGCGTCTACGGCGACGCGGCCGAGCCGCTCTACTCCCTGGTGCCGGCCACGATCACGGGCCACACCAACTCGTTCTTCAACCAGTACGGCAACCCGAGCCCGTCCAAGGCCCGCACCGTGCTGCAGAAGGCCGACATCAGCACTCCGGTGAAGCTCACCCTGCACTACACGACGGACCACTACGGGCCGGGCACCAAGAAGGAGTTCCAGCTCCTGCAGAAGCAGCTCAACGCGAGCGGCCTGTTCGACGTGGCGATCAAGGGCACGGACTGGAACACCTTCCGCCCCGCCGAGCAGAAGGGCGCGTACGACGTCTACGGTATGGGCTGGTTCCCCGACTTCCCCGACGCCGACAACTTCCTCACGCCGTTCCTCGACAAGGACAACATCCTCGGCTCGCCGTACGCGAACAGCACCATCAACGACGAGCTGCTGCCGGACTCGCGCCGCGAGGCGGACCGGCTCACTGCCTCCAAGAGCATCAAGAAGATCCAGGACATCGTCGCCGAGGACGTGCCGGTGCTTCCCCTCTGGCAGGGCAAGCAGTACATCGCGGCCCGGGACGACATCACCGGCGTCGAGTGGGCCCTCAACTCCTCCTCGAACCTCCAGCTGTGGGAGCTCGGCCGCGGTGTGAGCGGCTGACCTCCGCACACGCCGGCAGACAAGACCGCCGCGCTTCGCTCCACCGAATGACATCAACGACAAGGCACGTTCGTGAATTTGCGTAACCAGTGGCTGGCCCTTCCCCTCACGGGAGGGCTGGCCGCGGCTCTGCTGACCGGCTGCGGCACGGAAACGGGTGGAGCGGGGGAAGGCGGCGACTCGGTGGTGATGGGGATGTCGGACGACGTCCTGGCCACCGACCCGGCATCCGGCTACGACCCCGGGTCGTGGCTCCTGTTCAACAACGTCTTCCAGTCCCTGATGAGCTTCCCGAACGGGGCCACGGAGCCGGAGCCCGAGGCCGCCAAGGAGTGCGGCTTCACCGACACGGAGACCAAGGTCTTCGAATGCACGCTGCGGGACGGGCTGAAGTTCAGCAACGGCAACGCGCTCACCTCGAAGGACGTCAAGTACTCCTTCGACCGCGTGATGAAGATCAATGACGCGAACGGCCCGGCGCTCATGTTCCCGATGCTCGACCGCGTCGAGACACCGAACGCCAAGAAGGTCGTCTTCAAGCTCAAGTACGCCGACGCGACCTTCCCCAGCAAGATCGCGTCCGGCGCCGGCTCCATCGTCGACCACGCGTCGTACGACATGAACAGCCTGCGCGGCGGTGACGAGGCCACCGGCTCGGGCCCGTACAAGCTCGACTCGTTCAACGACGACCAGGCGGTCTTCTCGGTCAACCCCGACTACAAGGGCACCGCCAAGGTGAAGAACAAGGGCGTCACGCTCAAGTTCTTCCACGACGACCAGAAGGGCCTGAAGCAGGCACTCCTGGACAACAAGGTCGACATCGCCTACCGAGGCCTCGCCGCCTCCGACATCGCGGGCATCGAGGCCGACACCTCCGACGCCAGCCAGAACATCGACGTCGTCGAGGGCACCAGCGCCGAGGTGCAGCACCTGGTCTTCAACATGAAGGACCCGGTCGCGGGCAAGCTGGGCGTCCGCAAGGCCATGGCGTACCTGCTCGACCGCGACGCCCTGGTCAAGGACGTCTACCGGGACACGGCGACGCCGCTGTACTCGATCGTCCCGGCCGGGATCGGCGGTCACACCACCGCCTTCTTCGACACCTACGGCGCCCGCCCGCAGCGCTCCAAGGCCGCCGCCGCCCTGCGCGCGGAAGGCCTGAACGGCAAGGTCAAGCTCACGCTCTGGTCCACGCCCTCGCGCTACGGCCCCTCGACCGACCAGGAGCTGAAGGCGATCGCCAAGCAGCTCAACGCGAGCGGTCTCTTCGACGCCGACGTGAAGTCGGTCAAGTTCAGCCAGTACGAGCGGGACATCAAGTCCGGCAAGTACGGCGTGTACGTCAAGGGCTGGGTGCCGGACTACCCGGACCCGGACAACTTCACGCAGCCGTTCTTCGGCAAGGGCAACGTCCTGGACAACAACTACCGGAACAGCGACATCACCGGGAAGATCATCCCCGGCACCGCCGCCGAGGCCGACCGGACCAAGACCGACGACGACTACTCCAAGCTCCAGGACACCGTGGCCGACGAGCTGCCCATCCTGCCGGTCTGGCAGGCCAAGCAGTACGCGGTGATACGCGACGACGTCTACGGCGTGGAGTCGTGCCTCGACGCGTCGACGGTGTTCCGCTTCTGGGAGCTCAGCAAGGCCTGATCCCCGGCCCCACGCACACATGAAGGTGGCCGCCCCCCCCTGACCGAGGGGAGCGGCCACCTTCGTCGTTCGTCCTTGTTCGTCCTGGCCGCCCCTACTGGGCGCCGGGCCGCACCAGACCGCTCTCGTACGCGTACACGGCCGCCTGCACCCGGTCGCGGAGCCCCAGCTTCGTGAGCACATGGCCCACATGCGTCTTGACCGTCGTCTCGCTCACGAACAGGTCCGCCGCGATCTCCGCGTTCGACAAGCCGCGCGCCACCAGCTTGAGGACCTCGACCTCCCGCTCGGTGAGCGTGTGCAAGGTGTCCGGCACCGGCTCGTCGCCCGAGGGAAGATGACCGGCGTACTTGTCGAGGAGCCTGCGGGTGATGCTCGGCGCGAGCATCGCCTCACCCGACGCGACCACCCGGATCGCCTGCACCAGCTCGTTCGCCGGCGCGTCCTTCAGGAGGAAGCCGCTGGCACCCGCGCGCAGCGCCTCCACGACGTACTCGTCGAGGTCGAAGGTGGTCAGGACCAGGACCTTCGCCGGTCCGTCCCGGCCGGGCCCGGTGATCTGCCGGGTCGCCTCGACGCCGTCCATCCGCGGCATGCGGATGTCCATCAGGACCACGTCGGGCTGCAGCGCCCGCACCTGGTCGAGAGCCTGCAGGCCGTCCCCGGCCTCGCCGACGACCGCGACATCCTGCTCGGCCTCCAGAATCATCCGGAACCCGGTGCGCAGCAGTGGCTGGTCGTCGACCAGTAGGACACGGATCGCCACGTAACTCTCCTTCGCTAGCCCGGGGCCATTCTGCCCTGCGCGTCCTCCTCGGACTCGGGCACCCTCACCGCAAGGGGGTACGGCGGGGGAGTCCCGCCGAATTCCGGACATACGGCCTGGTGGTCGCACCAGCCGCAGAGCTTCGTCGGCCTGGGCCGCCAGTCACCCGTCTCGGTGGCGAGGGTGATCGCCTCCCACAGCGCGTGCAGCTTCCGCTCGACCTGCTCCAGATCCTCGGTCCTGGGGTCGTACGTGATGACGTCGCCGCTGCCCAGATAGACGAGCTGGAGGCGGCGCGGGACCACACCCTTCAGGCGCCACACCACCAGGGCGTAGAACTTCATCTGGAAGAGCGGGCCGTCCGCGTACTCGGGGCGCGGGGCCTTGCCCGTCTTGTAGTCGACGATCCGCACCTCGCCCGAGGGCGCCACGTCCACCCGGTCGATGATGCCGCGCAGCTTCAGGCCCGAGTCCAGCTCCGCCTGCACGAACAGCTCGCGCTCGGCGGGCTCCAGACGGGTGGGGTCCTCCAGGGTGAACCAGCGCTCGACGAGCTTCTCCGCGTCCCCCAGCCAGCGCGCGAGCCGCTCACCCTGCTCGTCGTCGGCGAACAGCTCCGTCAGCTCCGGCCTGGCCTCGCGCAGCCGGTCCCACTGACCCGGGATCAGGGACTTCGCGCGCGGCGCCGTCCGCTCACCCGCGGGCGCGTCGAAGAGCCGCTCCAGGACGGCGTGCACCAGCGTGCCGCGGGTCGCCGCCTCGCTCGGCTTCTCCGGCAGCTTGTCGATCACCCGGAACCGGTAGAGCAGCGGACACTGCATGAAGTCGCTGGCGCGCGAGGGCGACAGGGACGCCGGACGCACGGCCGTCACGCCACCATCGGTGCTGGTTTCCATAGGGACAGACCCTACGACCCGCCACTGACAACGGCCGCATACCATCGACGACAGACCCTCTCGCCCTGCATGATCGTGCGTGTACCGCGCCGGACAGGGGCGAGGGACGCTTCGAACGAGGGGACATCGTGGACGAGAGCGGCGGGAGCGGCAGGCCGCGATCCGACGGCACGGACGGTCGGCGACCGGCTGCCGCAGAAGGTGCCGCAGCAGGCTCCGAGGCCCCTGAAAAGGCCGACGGCGCCCACGGCGCCGCCAACACCGACGCCGACAGCGCTGCCGGTACGGACGGGGCCGACGACACCGCCCGGCCGCGTGAAGAGACGATCCGGCAGGCGCCCGGGGAAGAGCAGCGGCCCGCGGCCGAATCCCCGCAGTCCGCCGACCGCCTCACCAAGACCCCGCACGACACGCCCGGGAAGGCACCACAGGACACCCATCCCGAGTACGCGCACGCCAGCCACGGCCCCGCCCCGAAGACCACCCCTCCCAAGAACAAGAAGGGACCCGGGGGAGGCCTGCTGATGGGACGCCCCTTCGGCGTGCCCGTCTACGTCGCGCCGAGCTGGTTCCTCGTCGCCGCCCTCATCACCTGGGTCTTCGGCGGCCAGCTCGACCGCGTCCTGCCCGAACTCGGCGCCGCCCGCTACCTCGTCGCGCTCTTCTTCGCCGTCGCCTTCTACGCCTCCGTACTCGTCCACGAGCTGGCCCACACCGTCGTCGCCCTGCGCTACAAGCTGCCGGTGCGCCGCATCCAGCTGCAGTTCTTCGGCGGCGTCTCCGAGATCGAGAAGGAGTCCGAGACACCCGGACGCGAGTTCGTCCTCGCGTTCGTGGGCCCGCTGCTCTCCCTCGTCCTCGCGGGCGTCTTCTACGGGGGCATGCGCGCCGTCGATCCCGGCACCGTGCCCGGCGTCCTGCTCGCGGGCCTGATGATCTCGAACCTGATCGTCGCCGCCTTCAACCTCCTGCCGGGCCTGCCCCTGGACGGCGGCCGCATGCTCCGCGCCGTCGTCTGGAAGATCACCGGCAAGCCCATGAGCGGCACCATCGCCGCCGCCTGGGTCGGCCGCGCGCTCGCCATCTCCGTCCTCATCGGCCTGCCCCTGCTCAACCAGTCCGGCGCGCTCGGCGGCGAGACCCAGGACATCGGCGGCATGGACACCGTCACCGACGCCCTGCTCGCCGCGATCCTCGCCGCGATCATCTGGACCGGCGCCGGGAACAGCCTCCGCATGGCCCGCCTGCGCGAGCACCTGCCCGAGCTCCGCGCCCGCGCCCTGACCCGCCGCGCCGTCCCCGTCGAGTCGGCCACCCCGCTCTCCGAGGCGCTGCGCCGCGCCAACGACGCCGGGGCCCGCGCCCTCGTCGTGGTCGACGCCGACGGCGACCCGATGTCGGTGGTCCGCGAGGCGGCCATCGTCGGCGTGCCCGAGCACCGCCGCCCCTGGGTCACCGTCAGCGGCCTCGCCCAGGACATCAGCGAAGGCATGCGGGTCTCCGCCGAGCTCGCCGGCGAGGAACTCCTCGACACCCTCCGGGCCACACCCGCCACCGAGTACCTCGTGGTCGAGGCGTCGGGGGAGATCTACGGGGTGCTGTCCGCCGCCGACGTGGAGCGCGCCTTCGTCAAGGCGATGGCCCGCCCCAGCTGAGCCCCACCCTGGTCCCCGGCCCTCGAACGGGCCGGTAGGCTGGTCACATGTCCGAACCGACCGGTGCCGCCCGCCGACGCGGGCCCTTCAAGGTCGGGGACCAGGTTCAGCTGACCGACCCCAAGGGCCGCCACTACACGTTCACGCTCGAGGCCGGGAAGAACTTCCACACCCACAAGGGTTCCTTCCCCCACGACGAGCTGATCGGTGCTCCCGAGGGCAGCGTTGTCCGCACCACGGGAAACGTCGCCTACCTCGCGCTGCGCCCCCTGCTCCCCGACTATGTCCTGTCCATGCCCCGCGGCGCCGCCGTGGTCTACCCCAAGGACGCGGGGCAGATCCTGGCCTTCGCGGACATCTTCCCCGGCGCCCGCGTCGTCGAGGCGGGTGTGGGCTCCGGCTCGCTCAGCAGCTTCCTCCTGCGCGCCATCGGCGACGAGGGAATGCTGCACTCGTACGAGCGCCGCGAGGACTTCGCCGAGATCGCCCAGCAGAACGTGGAGCGCTACTTCGGCACCCCGCACCCTGCCTGGCAGCTCACCGTCGGAGACCTCCAGGACAACCTGAGCGACACCGACGTCGACCGCGTCATCCTCGACATGCTCGCCCCCTGGGAGTGCCTGGACGTCGTCTCCAAGGCGCTCGTCCCCGGCGGCATCCTCTGCTGCTACGTGGCGACCACCACCCAGCTCGCAAGGACCGTCGAGTCCATCCGCGAGATCGGCGGCTTCAACGAGCCCACCGCCTGGGAATCGATGATCCGCAACTGGCACGTCGAGGGCCTCGCCGTCCGCCCGGACCACCGCATGATCGGCCACACCGGCTTCCTGCTCACCGCCCGCCGCCTCGCGGACGGCGTCGAGCCGCCCATGCGCCGCCGCCGCCCCTCCAAGGGCGCCTACGGCGACGACTACACCGGCCCGAACGCCGACGGCGGCACCCCCCGCGCGGAGAGCTGACGGCTCAGACCGCCGCGTACGACAGCTGAACGCACAGGCGCCGTCGCCGAGTTCCCCCCTTCGACCGGGGAACTCGGCGACGGCGCCTCTCCGTTACGGGCTCGTGCGGACCCAGACCTTCCTGGACCCCGGTGTTCCGCCCCGGTGTGAGGTATGGCACGATGCTCGCCACCTCCCCCACCGGCACAGCCCTCACAGGAGACACTCCTAGTGCAGCACCCCGCCGTCCCGGAACTGGCACACAACACCACCCGTCCCATCCACTGGCTGGCCACCGCGGCCGCGCTCGCCGCTGTCGTCGCCGGCTCGTCCTTCCTGCAGCCCGACCCCGCGAACGCCGCCCAGCCCGGCTCCAAGCCGTCCAGCAGGACCGCCGCCGCCCCCGCGCCCGCACCGGATCCGGCCACCGTCACGTTCCCCATCGCCTGCGGCACGGTGAAACCCGTCGTCAAGAAGAAGGCCTCCGGGGACCTCGACGGGGACGGCAGCCCCGAGACCGTCGCCGTGGTGCACTGCGCCGCCGGATCGGGCACGCCGCCCGACGGCGTGTACGTCGTCACGCGCGCCACCGGGGGCAAGCCCCGGGTCGTCGCCACCCTCGTCGACCCGAAGGACCGCCAGAACGTCAGCGACTTCGCCCTGCGTGACGGTGTGATCACCGCCACCCTCCTCGGGTACTCGTCACCGAACGTGCCCAGCTGCTGCCCGGACCTCCAGGACGAGGCCAAGTGGCAGTGGAAGGACGGCACGTTCGCGCGGTCCACTCCGGCCGGGGCGCACAGCGTGTGACCTCCGCGGGTGACCCCGGGGGACATGAACAAGGGCCTGTGCCCGCCGTCCAGCGGCGGGCACAGGCCCTTGTTCATGCGTCAGTTCATGGGCCGGTTCATGAGTTCATGCGCCGGCCCATGGCCTCAGGCGGCGTCCGGGCCGTACACCTCGACCCTGTCCGAAACGCGACGCACATGAATGCAGTCGCCCGGGCACTCCTTGGCCGAATCGACCACGTCACGCAGAAGCGGCAACGGAACGGGCGTTGTGGCGCCCGGAGCCTGCAGCAGCTCGTCCTCGCCGCTCTTCACATAGGCGAGCCCGTCGATGTCCAGCTCGAAGACCTCAGGCGCGTACTGCGCACAGATGCCGTCGCCAGTGCAGAGGTCCTGGTCGATCCAGACCTCCAGCGGATCACGGCTCTCGGAGCCGTTTCCGGCCTCGTCTCCCACGGTCATCTCTCCTGCCGATCGTCACGCCGAGTGAGCCCACTTTCCAGCAAGTCGGGCCAGCCCTGACGGGTGTTGAACGCTTCGACGATACAACCGCCCGCTTTCCGATGTTGTTGGGTGGGTAATGACCTGACGTGAGGGAGAGCGCAAGGGTGAAGATCGGACACACCTCTACCGTCTTTGTGATCTAGGGGTTTCAATCGACACCCACCCAGGTAGGGTCTGGAAGCGTCCAGCTCCCCTTGGAGGAGGTGAGGACCGTGGCAGCCCACGACGACGACATCAACCGCGGCATCCGGCCGGGGCGAGGGTCTGAGGACCCCGCCGGTCAGGTTGCCTATCTCGAGCAGGAAATCGCCGTCCTGCGACGCAAGCTCGCCGACTCTCCGCGTCATACGAGGATTCTCGAAGAGCGGATCGTCGAGCTGCAGACAAACCTGGCCGGCGTGTCCGCGCAGAACGAGCGGCTCGCCAACACGCTCCGTGAGGCCCGCGACCAGATCGTGGCCCTCAAGGAGGAAGTCGACCGGCTCGCGCAGCCGCCGGCCGGCTTCGGAGTCTTCCTCGTGGCGAACGAGGACGGCACGGCGGACATCTTCACCGGGGGCCGCAAGCTCCGGGTGAACGTCAGCCCGAGCGTGGAGCTCGAAGAGCTCAGGCGCGGCCAGGAAGTAATGCTCAACGAAGCGCTCAACGTGGTCGAGGCCATGGAGTACGAGAGCGTGGGAGACATCGTCACCCTCAAGGAGATCCTCGAGGACGGCGAGCGCGCCCTGGTGGTCGGGCACACCGACGAAGAAAGGGTGGTGCGGCTCGCCGAACCACTCCTCGACGTCACGATCCGCCCCGGCGACGCACTCCTGCTCGAACCGCGCTCCGGCTACGTCTACGAAGTGGTTCCCAAGAGCGAGGTCGAAGAGCTCGTCCTGGAAGAGGTCCCGGACATCGGCTACGAGCAGATCGGCGGTCTGGGCAACCAGATCGAGCTGATCCGCGACGCGGTCGAGCTGCCCTACCTCTACCCGGACCTCTTCAGGGAGCACGAACTGCGGCCGCCCAAGGGCGTCCTGCTGTACGGGCCCCCCGGCTGCGGCAAGACGCTGATCGCGAAGGCCGTCGCCAACTCCCTTGCCAAGAAGGTCGCCGAGGTGACCGGACAGGCATCGGGGAAGAGCTACTTCCTCAACATCAAGGGACCCGAACTCCTCAACAAGTACGTCGGCGAGACCGAGCGTCACATCCGCCTGGTCTTCCAGCGTGCGAGGGAGAAGGCGAGCGAGGGCACCCCCGTCATCGTCTTCTTCGACGAGATGGAATCCCTCTTCCGCACCCGCGGATCCGGTGTCAGCTCGGACGTGGAGAACACCATCGTCCCCCAGCTGCTCGCCGAGATCGACGGCGTGGAAGGCCTGGAGAACGTCATCGTCATCGGTGCCTCCAACCGTGAGGACATGATCGACCCGGCGATCCTGCGGCCCGGACGACTCGACGTGAAGATCAAGATCGAGCGCCCGGACGCCCAGGCGGCGAAGGACATCTTCGCCAAGTACCTCACCGAGCGGCTCCCGCTGCACGCGGACGACCTCGCCGAACACAGCGCCGACCGGCGCACCACCGTGGACGGCATGATCCAGTCCGTCGTGGAGCAGATGTACGCGGAGTCCGAGGAGAACCGCTTCCTCGAGGTGACGTACGCCAACGGCGACAAGGAAGTCCTGTACTTCAAGGACTTCAACTCCGGCGCCATGATCGAGAACATCGTCGGACGCGCCAAGAAGATGGCCATCAAGGCCTTCCTCGACGCCAACCAGAAGGGCATCAGGGTCTCCCACCTCCTCCAGGCTTGCATCGACGAGTTCAAGGAGAACGAGGACCTGCCCAACACCACCAACCCGGACGACTGGGCCCGCATCTCCGGCAAGAAGGGCGAACGGATCGTGTACATCCGTACGCTCGTCACCGGAAAGCAGGGCGCGGACACCGGACGCTCCATCGACACGGTGGCCAACACCGGTCAGTACCTGTAGAAAGCAGGGCGGCTGCGGGTGTCCTTCGTGGGTACCCGCAGCTGTCTGTTTTTCAATGAAGGCAATGATCTCCCCACCAGCGCAAAGGCGCTCTAGGCTCTTCGGTACCGCCGAGTCGCGCAGTGCGGGGACGGGCACCGCACACGCACCGGAGAACCAGCGGTACTTGAGCGCCGCGCCCGAATGGGAGCGCCGCCGGGCAAGGAGGGCCGCATGACCGTACGGCGAGTAATGGGCATCGAGACGGAGTACGGCATCTCCGTCCCTGGCCACCCGAACGCCAATGCCATGCTCACCTCGTCCCAGATCGTCAACGCCTACGCCGCGGCGATGCACCGGGCGCGACGCGCCCGCTGGGACTTCGAGGAGGAGAACCCCCTGCGGGACGCGCGGGGCTTCGACCTCGCCCGTGAGACCGCCGACTCCAGTCAGCTCACCGACGAGGACATCGGCCTCGCCAATGTGATCCTCACCAACGGGGCGCGCCTCTACGTGGACCACGCGCACCCCGAGTACAGCTCACCCGAGGTCACCAATCCCTGGGACGCCGTCCTGTGGGACAAGGCCGGCGAGCGCATCATGGCGGAGGCGGCCGAGCGGGCCGCACAGCTGCCCGGGGCCCAGCCGATTCACCTCTACAAGAACAACACCGACAACAAGGGCGCCTCGTACGGCACGCACGAGAACTACCTGATGAAGCGGGAGACCCCCTTCTCGGACATCGTGCGCCACCTGACGCCCTTCTTCGTGTCCCGGCAGGTCATCACCGGCGCGGGACGCGTCGGCATCGGCCAGGACGGGCACGAGCACGGCTTCCAGCTCAGCCAGCGCGCCGACTACTTCGAGGTCGAGGTCGGCCTGGAGACCACCCTCAAGCGGCCCATCATCAATACCCGCGACGAGCCGCACTCCGACGCCGAGAAGTACCGCCGCCTGCACGTCATCATCGGCGACGCGAACCTCTCCGAGATCTCGACGTATCTGAAGCTGGGCACGACATCCCTGGTTCTCGCCATGATCGAGGACGGCTTCATCGCGGTGGATCTCGCCGTCGACCAGCCCGTGCGGACCCTCCACCAGGTGTCCCACGACCCGACACTCAAGCGTCTGATCACGCTCCGTAGCGGCCGGACACTCACCGCTGTCCAGCTCCAGATGGAGTACTTCGAGCTGGCCCGCAAATACGTGGAGGAGCGGTACGGCTCCGACGCCGACGAGCAGACCAAGGACGTGCTCGCCCGCTGGGAAGACGTCCTGGGCCGCCTGGAGAGCGATCCGATGAGCCTCTCCGGAGAGCTCGACTGGGTCGCCAAGCGGGAACTCATGGAGGGCTACCGCCGTCGTGACGGCCTCGACTGGGACGCGGCGCGGCTGCACCTGGTCGACCTCCAGTACGCGGACGTACGGCCCGACAAGGGCCTCTACAACCGTCTGGTGGCACGCGGCAAGATGAAGCGCCTCCTGGAGGAGCCTCAGGTCGAGCGCGCCCAGACCAAGCCTCCGGAGGACACCCGCGCGTACTTCCGCGGCCGGTGTCTGGAGCAGTACGCCGACGACGTGGCCGCGGCCTCGTGGGATTCGGTCATCTTCGACCTTCCGGGGCGCGACTCGCTCCAGCGGGTGCCCACACTGGAGCCACTGCGCGGCACGCGGAACCACGTCAAGGAGCTCCTTGACCGCTGCCGCACGGCAGAGGATCTGGTACGGGTGCTCTCCGGAGGCTGAAAGACCCGGCGTGTGGGAATCATCGAGGTGGTCCCCGGACGTTCTAGTAACTACGGGGCCGATGTCAGACCTGGCTTATAGGGTCTGATCAAGTGCATCGAACCGAACGAGCGGGGTGAGGTAGATGGCGACCAAGGACACCGGCGGCGGACAGCAGAAGGCCACGCGTTCCACCGAGGAGGTCGAGGAGCAGACAGAGGAAGCGCAGGGCTCCGAGGACCTCAAGGAACGCCAGGAGAAGCTGAGCGACGACGTGGACTCCGTCCTCGACGAAATCGACGACGTGCTCGAGGAGAACGCCGAGGACTTCGTGCGGTCCTTCGTTCAAAAGGGCGGACAGTAAGCACGGCGGACGCGGTGTGCGGTGCGGGGAGTGCGTGGCGCGGCAGCGGGCCACGCATGACCGGCGGTTTCAACGACCTCGACCGCACATGTGGATCACCGCCACCAGGCGGGTAGGGTCCCTGACGTACCGCCCTTCAGACGTACTGCGCTTCAACTGCAATTCGGCCACCGGCGAGTTGGGATCCGCTCCCGGCGCTCAGCGCCCGGCCGTCACTTACCTGGAAGGAAACGCGTGGAAGCCAACACTCGTAGCACCGGGCGTCTACCAGCTGCCTTCCTGACGCCTGGTTCTTCGTCCTTCATGGACTTTCTGTCCGAGCATCAGCCCGACATCCTGCCGGGCAACCGGCAGTTGCCGCCCACGCAGGGTGTGATCGAGGCGCCGCACGGCACGACCATCGTGGCGACGACGTTCCCCGGCGGTGTAGTGCTCGCCGGTGACCGGCGGGCGACCATGGGCAATGTGATCGCGCAGCGCGACATCGAGAAGGTCTTCCCGGCCGACGAGTACTCGGCGGTCGGCATCGCGGGCACCGCCGGTCTGGCCGTGGAGATGGTCAAGCTCTTCCAGCTGGAGCTCGAACACTTCGAGAAGGTCGAGGGCGCCACGCTTTCCCTGGAGGGCAAGGCGAACCGGCTCTCCACGATGATCCGGTCGAATCTGGGCATGGCCATGCAGGGCCTCGCCGTCGTCCCGCTCTTCGCGGGGTACGACGTGGACCGCGAGAAGGGACGCATCTTCTCGTACGACGTCACGGGCGGCCGTTCCGAGGAGCACGGCTTCGCGGCCACCGGCTCCGGTTCGGTCTTCGCGCGCGGTGCGATGAAGAAGCTCTACCGCAACGATCTGACGGAACAGGAAGCGACGACGCTCGTCGTGCAGGCGTTGTACGACGCCGCGGACGACGACTCGGCGACGGGTGGTCCGGATGTCGCCCGCCGGATCTATCCGATCGTCACCGTGATCTCCGACGAGGGTTTCCGGCGGCTGGGGGATGAGGAGTCCTCCGAGATCGCCCGCTCGATCCTTGAGCGGCGCATGGAGCAGCCCGACGGCCCGCGGGCCTCGCTGCTCTGATCGATCCGTATTCGCCACTGACTGAGTCACTGACAGAAAGGGACGGATAGCCGGTGTCGACGCCGTTCTATGTCTCACCCCAGCAGGCCATGGCCGACCGGGCGGAATACGCCCGCAAGGGCATCGCCCGTGGTCGCAGCCTTGTTGTGCTGCAGTTCGCCGATGGCATCGTGTTCGTCGGCGAGAACCCGTCCCGTGCGCTGCACAAGTTCAGCGAGATCTATGACCGGATCGGCTTCGCCGCCGCCGGCAAGTACAACGAATACGAGAACCTCCGGATCGGCGGCGTGCGCTATGCCGATCTCCGGGGATACACGTACGACCGTGACGACGTGACGGCCCGTGGGCTCGCGAACGTCTATGCCCAGACGCTGGGCACGATCTTCTCGAGCAACGCGGAGAAGCCGTACGAGGTCGAGCTGGTCGTCGCCGAGGTGGGCGCCACACCGGACGGCGATCAGATCTACCGGCTGCCGCACGACGGTTCGATCGTGGACGAGCACGGCTCGGTCGCGGTCGGCGGCAACGCCGAACAGATCAGCACGTATCTCGATCAGCGGCACCGCGACGGCATGTCGCTCGCCGAGGCCCTGAAGCTGGCCGTGCAGTCGCTGTCCCGCGACACCAACGGCAGCGAGCGGGAGATCCCCGCGGAGCGGCTCGAGGTGGCGGTCCTGGACCGTACGAGGCCGCAGCAGCGGAAGTTCAAGCGGATCGTCGGGCGTCAGCTCGCGCGGCTGCTCGAGGGGGGCGCCTCGGCCCCGACGGACGCCGCGTCCGACAACGAGGAGCCGGATGCCGAATCCGGCTCCGCCTCGGACTCCGGTTCGGACTCCGCTTCGACCGAGGAGTAGTTCGGTTCTTCGTACGCCCCGTGTCCCGGCCCTGCGGCCGGGGTGCGGGGCGTACGTGCGTGTGGAGGGCTAGCGGGCGGCGGGGGCCGTAGATCCGCGGACCACCAGCTCGACGGGGAGAGTGTCCGTCCGGGGCGTGCGGCCGTCGAGGACGGCCAGCAGGGACGCCATGCCCCGCTCGCCGAACTGCTCGGCGGGCAGCCGCACGGTGGTGAGCTCGGGTTCCACGGCGGTCGCCAGGGTGAGGTCGTCGAAGCCGGTCACGGAGAGGTCCTCGGGCACGCGCAGGCCCAGTCGGCGGGCCGCCTTGCAGGCGCCGGCGGCGAGGATGTCGTCGTCGCAGACGAGCGCCGTGGGGCGGGGCCCCGGCGCGGACAGGGCGGCTTCAGCGGCCGTGCGGGCGTCCTCGACGGTGAGGAGTGCCCGGACGGTGCGTACGGCCGTGTCGGTGCCGCTCAGCGCCGCCGCGAGGGCGTCGGAGCGCACGTCGAAGGTCCAGGAGTCGACGTCCGCCGCGAGATGCAGGACGTCGCGGTGGCCCAGGGCCAGCAGATGCTCGGCGGCCCGGCGCATTCCGTCGCCGATGTCGAGGTTGACGGTGGCCGCGCCGAGGCTGCCCGCCGGGTCGCTGTCCAGCATGACCAGGGGGAGTTCGTCGCCCTGGATGGTGGCGAGCGCGTCGGATGCCATGGAGGACGCGAGGACGCCGTCGAGGGCGGCGCGGCTGGAGTCGAAGGGGTCGCGGGCGGGGCCGATGCCCTCGGGGGAGGGGTAGAGGACGACCGCGAAGCCGTTCTCGGCGGCGACGCGGGCGGCTCCGGTGTAGACGCGGGCGAAGAACTCGTTCGTGAGGGCGGGGACGACGAGGAGCGCCGTCCTGGTGCGGCCCAGGCGCAGGTTGCGGGCGGCGAGGTTCGGGCGGTAGCCCAGCTCGCGCGCGGCGGCACGGACGCGCTCGGCGGTCCGCTCGGCGACCCGGCCGCGCCACTTCTCGCCGAACACGAGGGAGACGGTGGCCTGGGAGACGCCGGCGGCGCGTGCGACGTCACGGCTGGTGGGGCGTGGCCCCGCGGCCTCCTGCTGTGGCCCGGCCACTACTGGTACCTCCCAGGTCGGTCCCGCGGTGCGTTCGGGATGGACCCGCGGTGAGCGCTCATGGTACGTATGACGCTCGACGTTATACGTAAAACCTCGGCGCGTCGGCGCAGAGGGAGGGGCGGGAAGCATGGCTGCCGGATACGCGGAGATCCTCCGGACGAGATACGCCGGACGGCTGCTTGCGGGCACCCTGGTGGGCCGGCTGCCGAACGCGACGGCCGCGATCGCCATCGTGCTGTTCATCCGCGCCGAGGGCGGCACCTACAGCCTGGCCGGCGCGCTCGCCGCGGTGTACGGCGTGGCCAACGCGGTGGGGCAGCCGCTGCTCGGCCGCCTCGTTGACCTCTACGGCCAGCCGCGGATCCAGCTTCCCTCGGCGGTCGTCTCCGCCCTCGGCATGGGCGCCTTCGCCTTCACCGGCCCCGATTCGCTCGCTCTCGCGTATGTCGCGGTGGGCGTGGCCGGTCTCTTCACGCCGCCCCTGGAGGGCGGCCTGCGCGCGCTGTGGCCGAGCGTCCTGGGCAAGGAGGAGCAGGTGCACACGGCGTACGCCATGGACGCCATCGCCCAGGAAGTCATGTTCACCGTCGGACCGTTGCTCGTCACGGGCTGCGTCGCGCTCTGGTCGGAGCAGGCCGCGCTGCTCGTCGTGAACGCCATCGGCGTACTGGGCGCCCTCTCCGTAGTGCTGTCGCAGCCCTCGCGCGCGTGGCGCTCGGCACCCCGCGAGGCGCACTGGCTCGGCGCGCTGCGCTCAACCGGCCTCATCGCGCTGCTCGGCGCGTTCCTCTTCATCGGCATGGCGCTCGGCTCCATCACCGTCGCCGGAGTGTCGTACGCCGACGAGCACGGCGGCGACGCCGTGTACGGCTGGATGATGGCCGCGCTCGGACTCGGCGCCCTCGTCGGCGGCTCCGTGTACGGGGCGCGCCAGTGGGCCGGGGTGCCGGAGAAGCGGCTGACCTTCCTGGTGGCCCTGCTCGCCCTCTGCTACTGGCCGTTGACGCTGACGCCCGGGGCCGTCGCCATGACGGTGCTCGCGGCCGTCGCCGGGGTCTTCCTCGCGCCCGCGCTCGCGTGCGCGTTCATCATCGTGGACCGGCACGCCCCCCGGGGCACTGTCACCGAGGCGTTCTCCTGGCTCGTGACCACGTTCACCGTCGGCGCGTCGCTCGGCACGGCCGCTGCGGGGCCGGTCGTCGAGTGGGGCGGGACCCGGTGGGGCTTCGCCGTTCCGGGGGCGGCGGGCGTCGCCGCGCTGCTTGTTCTGCTGGCCACGGCGCGGGCGCTCGTACTCCCCGCTGATTCGGCGGTCGTTGCGGGTTCATCGGAAAATGATCGAAACGGTGCCGTCGAACCCGGTTTCAGGGCAGGGCATCAGGCGTAATGTTCAGTCATGGACCGCCGCATTTTCGGGCTGGAGAATGAGTACGGCGTCACGTGCACGTTTAGGGGACAGCGCCGTCTGTCGCCTGACGAGGTGGCGCGCTACCTCTTCCGCCGTGTTGTCTCATGGGGCCGCAGCAGCAACGTCTTTCTGCGGAACGGCGCCCGCCTCTATCTTGACGTCGGGTCACATCCGGAATACGCAACACCGGAATGTGACAACGTGACCGAACTGGTCACGCACGACAAGGCGGGCGAGCGCATTCTGGAAGGCCTGCTCGTCGACGCCGAACGCCGCCTGCACGAGGAGGGAATCGCGGGCGACGTCTATCTCTTCAAGAACAACACCGACTCGGCGGGAAACTCGTACGGGTGCCACGAGAACTATCTGGTGGCCCGGCACGGGGAGTTCTCGCGGCTCGCGGACATCCTCATTCCCTTCCTCGTCACGCGACAGCTGCTGTGCGGCGCGGGCAAGGTGCTGCAGACTCCACGCGGCGCCGTGTACTGCGTCAGTCAGCGTGCCGAGCACATCTGGGAAGGGGTCTCCTCCGCGACCACCCGCTCCCGGCCGATCATCAACACCCGCGACGAACCGCACGCGGACGCCGAGCGCTACCGCCGGCTGCACGTCATCGTCGGCGACTCGAACATGTCCGAGACGACCATGCTCCTGAAGGTCGGCGCCACCGACCTCGTCCTGCGCATGATCGAAGCGGGCACGGTGATGCGGGACCTGACCCTGGAGAACCCGATCCGGGCGATCCGCGAGGTCAGCCACGACATCACGGGCCGCCGCAAGGTGCGTCTGGCCAGTGGCCGCGAGGCCTCCGCCCTCGAAGTGCAGCGCGAGTACTACGAGAAGGCCGTGGACTTCGTGGAGCGCCGCGGCATCCGCACGGGCACCGTCGAGCAGGTCCTCGAACTGTGGGGCCGCACGCTCGACGCGATCGAGGCCGAGGACCTCGACCGCATCGGCACCGAGATCGACTGGGTCATGAAGTACAAGCTCATCGAGCGGTACCGAGCAAAGAACAACATGACCATGTCGCACCCCCGGGTCGCGCAGATAGACCTCGCCTATCACGACATCCACCGCCGTCGTGGGCTGTACTACCTCCTGGAGAGGAAGGGCCAAGCCGCCCGCATCTGCAACGACTTGAAGATCTTCGAGGGCAAGTCGGTGCCGCCGCAGACGACCCGCGCGCGGCTGCGCGGGGACTTCATCCGCAGGGCCCAGGAGCAGCGCCGCGACTTCACGGTCGACTGGGTGCACCTGAAGCTCAACGACCAGGCACAGCGCACGGTGTTGTGCAAGGACCCCTTCCGGTCGGTGGACGACCGGGTGGAGAAACTGATCGCCGGCATGTAACCCCCGATACAGGAGGTGCGTTGCGGGAACGCAACGCGGGGCGCCGTACGTTCCTCGTACGGCGCCCTTCTCCATGCGTAGAGTTGCGCGCACGCCAACCGACAAGATCGACCGATACGAGGCCCCCACCGTGCGCCGACGCTCACTTCTGCTTGCTGTTCCGGCCGGCCTGCTCACCCTGGCCGGGTGTGGTGACGACAAAAAGGCCGACAAGGCCAAGTCCAGCGACACCCCGTCCCCCGCGAACTCCTCCTCGGCCGCGCCGACGGCCAAGATCGTGGACGGGCCCCTGCCCGAGATCACGAAGGGGACGAAGTTCGGCCAGAAGCCGACCGTCGCGAAGGGGCCCGGCAAGCCGTCCTCCGACCTCGCGGTCAAGACCCTGGTCGAGGGCAAGGGCGACGAGGTGAAGAAGGGCGACTACCTCCAGGCCAACTACCTCGGCCAGATCTGGGCCACGGCCAAGGTCTTCGACAACTCGTACGACCGCGGCAACCCCACGGTCTTCCCGATCGGTGTCGGTCAGGTCATCCCCGGCTGGGACCAGGCCCTCGTGGGCAAGAAGCTCGACAGCCGCGTGCAGCTCGCCATCCCGCCGAAGATGGGTTACGGCACGGAGGGCAACAAGCAGGCGGGCATCAAGGGCGACGACACGCTGGTCTTCGTCGTCGACCTGGTGGGCACCTTCAGCGCCAAGAGCTCCGCCAAGGGCAAGGAGGTCGCGCAGTCCAACATCGACCTCCCCAAGGTCGGCACGAACACGGACGGCAAGGCCCCCTCGGTCGACGTCCCCAAGAAGGACGCCCCGAAGAAGCTCGTCGCGAACTACATCCTCGAGGGCGACGGGGAAGAGATCAAGGCGACCGACAGCCTCCTGTGCCAGTACAAGGGCGTGCTGTGGGCCGACGGCAAGGAGTTCGACTCCTCGTACAAGAGGAACGAGCTCGCCTCGTTCCAGCTGGCGCAGGTCGTCAAGGGCTGGGCGCAGGGCCTGACCGGCAAGAAGGTCGGCAGCCGCGTCCTGGTCGTCGTCCCGCCGAAGCTTGGGTACGGTGACAAGCCGCCGCAGGGCAGCCCCATCAAGAAGGACTCCACGCTGGTCTTCACCGTGGACATCCTCGCGAAGATGTAACACTGTCCCGGCAGGCCATTCGTATCAAAGCAGGAGCATTGACGTGAGCATCGAGAAGCCCGAGATCGACTTCCCCGACGGCCCGGTCCCGACCGACCTCGAGATCGTGGACATCTGGGAGGGCGACGGCCCGGAGGCCAAGGCGGGCGACACCGTCCAGGTTCACTACGTGGGTGTCTCCTTCTCCAGCGGTGAAGAGTTCGACGCGTCCTGGAACCGCGGCAACCCGCTCGCGTTCCAGCTGGGTGCCGGTCAGGTCATCGCGGGCTGGGACCAGGGTGTCCAGGGCATGAAGGTCGGCGGCCGCCGCAAGCTGACCATCCCGTCGCACCTCGCGTACGGCGAGCGTGGCGCCGGTGGCGGCGCCATCAAGCCCGGCGAGACGCTGATCTTCGTCTGCGACCTCATCGCCGTCTGAGCGACGTCCGGGGCCAGGGTCCGACCGGACCTGCCCACCGAGGGTCCATGCCTGTCCCGGCATGGGCCCTCGGCTTTTGCCCGGACACCCCGGGGCGGTACGGTCGGCGGTCGGAAGCACTGTTGAGAAAGGGCGTCGATGGCGATTGCCAAGGCCGAGCGGCTGATGAACCTGGCGCTGTGTCTGCTCGGGACGCGACGGCCGCTCAGCAAGCGCGAGCTGCGCGAGTCCATCGAGGCCTATCTGGAGGCGGGGTCGGACGACTCCTTCAACCGGATGTTCGAGCGCGACAAGGACGATCTGCGCGAACTCGGCCTGGTCATCGAGACGGTGGAGAACCTCGACGGCGAGGTCGGCTACCTCGCGCGCCGCGACAGCAACCGCCTCCCGCCCATCACCATCGACGCCGAGGAAGCCGCCGCGCTCGGCCTCGCCGCCAAGGTCTGGCAGCAGGCCCGCCTCGCCGGAGCCGCCAGCGGCGCCCTGCAGAAGCTGCGCGCCGCCGGACTGCCCGAGGACGTGGACCCGTACGAGGCGCACAGCGCCCTCGAACCACGCATCCCCGTGCACGAGGCGTCCTTCGAGCCGCTGATGCTCGCCTGCCGCGACCGGCGCCCCGTCGTCTTCGACTACCGCAAGGCCACCGCGGCCCGGCCCGAGCCCCGCCACGTCGAGCCGTGGGCGCTCGAATGCTGGCGCGGCCACTGGTACCTCGCGGGCTGGGACCGTGACCGCGGCGCCGAGCGCGTCTTCCGGCTCTCCCGCATCACCGGGAAGGTCCGCGCCCGCGCCGGCAAGTTCACCGCCGAGATCCCCGATGTGGTCACGGTGCGCGAGACCGTCGCGAGCTGGGCGGGGGAGAGCGCCGACCGCTCCGCCCTGATCCGCCTGCGCACGGGCGCGGGCTATCCGCTGCGCGCCAAGGCCGCCCACATACGTGAAGTGGGCGAGGGGTGGGACGAGTTGGAGATTCCGTACGGGCACGGGCTGGACGCCTGGCTGGTGGAGTTCGGGCCCGACGTGGTGGTCCTGGAGCCCGCGGAACTGCGGGCCGACGTGGTGGACCGGCTGCGCGCCGTGGCCAAGGGCTGAGGGGACGTACAACCATGGCCTCGAACGCCATCGACCAGACCCGGCGGATGCTCTCCCTGGTGACCTATCTGCGGGAGCGCCCCGGCGCCCACGTCAGCGACGTCGCCCGCGCCTTCGGCATCACCGAGGACGAACTGATCTCCGACCTGGACGTGCTGCCGCTGTGCGGGACCAGCTTCCGCGGCGGCGACCTCCTGGACATCGACACCGACGGCGACCGCATCTGGTGGCACAACCCGGACGACGTGGCGGCCCCCCTGCGGCTCGCCGCCGACGAGGCCACCGCGCTCCTGGTGGCCGCCCGCGCGGTCTCCACGCTGCCGGGGCTGCGCGAGAGCGACCGGCAGGCGCTGGTGCGCGCCACCGCGAAGCTGGAGACGGCGGCCGGCGAGAACGCGGGCGCCAGCGCGCGGCTCTCGGTGACCTTTGAGTCCGAGGGCGGCGTCTTCGCCGACGTCGACCGTGCCATCTCCGAGCGGCGCCGGCTCTGGCTGCGCTACTACTCGCCCGCGCGCGACGAGCTCACCGAGCGCGAGGTCGACCCGATCCGGCTCTTCGCCGTCGGGCACACGTACATGGAGGCGTGGTGCTACCTCTCCGAGGCGCGCCGCACCTTCCGCCTCGACCGGGTCGCCGAGATCAGGATCATGGACGAGCCGTCGTCGCCGCCGGAGGTCGAACTGCGCGACCTCTCCGAGGGGCTCGTGCAGCCCGCGGCGGAGGACCCCGAGGTGGTCATCGAGGTCGGGCCCGGCGGCCGCTGGGTCGCCGAGTACTACCCCCACGACAGCGCCGAGGAGCTCCCCGACGGCGGCCTGCGGATCACTCTGCGGACCCCGGACCCCACCTCGCTGCGCAGGCTCGCGCTGCGGCTCGGCGGGGACGGGCACATCGTCTCCCCGGCGGATCTCGCGGACAGCGCACGGCTGGCGGCACGCGAGGCGCTCGCGGCCTATGACGAGCACGACACACACCCCGGCGGGTCGTACGACAGGCAGGAGCAAGGGCGTTGAACACCAGTATCTTGTCCGAGATTCCCGGAATGTCGAGAATCGCCCCTGTGCTCTTCAAGGCCGCGTGCCCCGACTGCCGCGCCCGCTTCGAGCTCTCCGCGGGAGCCCTGCGGTTGGCCATCGGCGCCTCGGCCCGCACCACCTTCTACTCGTTCACCTGCCCCGAGTGCGGGACCGCGGTGCGCAAGCCCGCGGGCGAGCGCATCGTCGAACTGCTCACCGGCGGCGGGGTGCGGACACTGCGTCTGCACTCGACCGTCTAGGCTCGGCGCATGTTCTGGGCGATGCTGGCGATTGCCGCGGGGTTCTGTGGCCTCGCCGTGCTCGGCGTACTGGCGATTCGGGTCTTCATCGAGGCGCAGCGCCTCAGCACTCAAGTGACGCAGACCACGCAGCGCATCAATCGCGCGGCGGAAGATCTCGAGGCGGCGGCGACGGGTGTGGCCCGTGCTGGTCGAGATGTCCTGTAGATCCTGTGTGTTCCGCAGATACCGCTGAGGCGCGCATCGACGCCGCGGCCTGTCAACTTCCCTTGTCCGGAAGGTACGCTGCTCAAGTGGCCCGGAGTGCGAGGCGCGGGCCGCAACTGGGAGTACGCACAGGGATTGCCCTGCGTTCACCCCTGAGCGTTACGATCGCTGCCAGCACGGTGGCCGGACAGCAAGTCCGGCCTGTCCGGCAGCCCCGCCCCTGCCGCCTCGGTGAGAAGGTAAAGACCTATGTTCGGAAAGATCGGCGCCCCCGAGATCATTCTCATTCTCGTCGTCATCGTTCTGCTGTTCGGCGCGAAGAAGCTTCCCGACATGGCCCGGTCGCTCGGCAAGTCCGCGCGCATCCTCAAGAGCGAGGCCAAGGCGATGAAGTCGGACGGGAAGAAGGACGAGGCCGCCCCGGCCGACCCGCCCACCGACTCCACCGCCACCGCTCAGCCGCGCACCATCCAGGCCGCACCCGGCGACGTGACCAGCTCGCGTCCGGTCACCGAGCCCACCGACAGCACCACGAAGCGCTGATCCAAGGCCGGCGACGGCCGGCCTGCCGCACGAGATGAGGACGTGGGTTGCTCAAGTCTGCCCGCAAGAAGGAACAGGATCCCGAGGGGCGGATGCCTCTTGCGGAGCACCTGCGTGAGCTGCGCAACCGACTGGCCAAAGCCGTGCTGGCCATCATCGTCGTCGCGATCGTCGCCGCCTTCTTCTACAAGGACATCATCGAGTTCTTCACGAACCCGATCCTGAGCTCCGTAGGGTGCGAGTCCAGCTTCGCCGAGCTGGCGGAGAAGGGCGGCGAGGAGACCTGCGCACGCATCGTCCTGAACGGCCTGCTCACGCCGTTCACACTCGCCCTGAAGATCTCCCTCATGGCCGGAGTGGTGCTCGCGTCCCCGGTCTGGCTCTACCAGCTGTGGGCCTTCGTGGCCCCCGGCCTGCACAAGAGCGAGAAGAAGTACGCCTACGGCTTCGTCGCCGCCGGCTTCCCGCTCTTCCTGGGCGGCGGCTTCTTCGCGTACAAGACGCTGCCGACGATGGCGCGCGTGCTGCTCGAGTTCTCCCCGGGCGGGGTGGACAACCAGCTGCCGCTCGACGAGCTGATCGACCTCGTCACCCGCATGGTGATCGTCTTCGGCCTCTCCTTCGAGATGCCGCTCCTGCTCGTGCTCCTGAACCTCACCGGCGTGCTCACCGGCAAGCGGATGCTCGGCTGGTGGCGCGGCATGATCATGGGCATCACGGTCTTCGCGGCCGTGGCGACGCCCAGCACCGACCCGCTCACCATGATCATGCTCGCCGGGCCGATCTGGGTGCTCTACTTCGCCGCCACCGCCTTCTCGCTCCTCAACGACCGCCGCAAGGCGAAGGTCGAGGCCGCGGGACCCGACGACGACGAGGCCTCCGACCTCGACCTGACCCCCGAGGACGTCGGCGCGATCGAACCCGTGTCCGCGAACAAGGCGCTCCCCGAGCAGGCCAGCGGCGACGGCGCGACCCGGGACCGGGTCAACGGTTTCGACGACGTGACCTGACCTTGTAGGGTCCTCCCTCACACTCTGTCCGGGGGGACCCCTAGTGACCAGCGAGATCACTCTCTTCGTCAATCCCACCGCGGGACGCGGCCGGGGCGCCCACGCCGCGCAGCCGGCCGCTTCCGCGTTGCGGGCCGCCGGCCACTCCGTGCGCACCGTCATCGGCGAGGACTCCGCCGACGCACTGCGCCGCGCGCGCGACGCCGTCGGTGCCGGTACGCGCGCCCTCATCGCCGTCGGCGGTGACGGCATGGCCAGCCTCGCGCTGCAGGCCGTCGCGGGGACGGACACACCCCTGGGGGTGATCGCCGTGGGCACCGGAAACGACTTCGCACGTGCCCTCGGGCTCCCGGTGCGCGATCCGGCCGCCGCGGGGGCGGTCATCGCCGACGCGCTCGACGCGGGGCGCACACGCGACGTCGACCTCGGCCGGGTGGGCAAGACCTGGTTCGGCACGGTCCTCGCCGCCGGCTTCGACTCGCGGGTCAACGACCGGGGCAACCGGATGCGAGGGCACGCACCTCCACCACCCCAAGGTCACCGTGTTCCGGGCCTCGAAGGTGGAGCTCGCCGCCCCCGGAGTCACCGGATACGCGGACGGGGAGCAGCTCGGCGGGCTCCCGCTGACGGCGGAGTGCGTACCCGGCGCCGTGCGGATCCTGGGACCCGAGGGGCCGCGGGAACGGTAAGACAGATAATGATCGTCCGTTGTCAGTGGTGGCCGGTAGTCTCGAAAGCACGATGACAGAGGACCTCTCACCGGCCGAGCGGTACGCGGCGGCGCGCGAGCGCGCTGTCGAGCAGGCCACAGCACTCGCCGGCTTCCGCGAGATGTACGAATTCGGCCTCGACCCCTTCCAGATCGACGCCTGCCGGGCGCTCGAGGCGGGCAAGGGTGTGCTCGTGGCCGCCCCCACGGGCTCGGGCAAGACGATCGTCGGCGAGTTCGCCGTGCACCTGGCCCTGCTGCAGGGCAAGAAATGCTTCTACACCACGCCGATCAAGGCGCTCTCCAACCAGAAGTACGCCGACCTCGCCAAGAGATACGGCGCGGACAAGGTCGGTCTGCTGACCGGCGACAACAGCGTGAACTCCGATGCCCCGGTCGTCGTGATGACCACCGAAGTACTGCGGAACATGCTGTATTCGGGCTCGCAGTCCCTGCTGAACCTCGGCTATGTGGTGATGGACGAGGTGCACTACCTCTCCGACCGCTTCCGAGGCGCCGTCTGGGAAGAGGTGATCATCCACCTCCAGGAGTCGGTGACGCTGGTCTCCCTGTCGGCGACCGTCTCGAACGCCGAGGAGTTCGGCGACTGGCTCGACACCGTGCGCGGCGACACCCAGGTGATCGTCTCGGAGCACCGGCCCGTGCCCCTGTTCCAGCACGTCCTCGCCGGGCGCCGGATGTACGACCTCTTCGAGGAGGGCGAGGGCCAGCGCAAGGCCGTCAACCCCGACCTCACACGCATGGCGCGGATGGAGGCCAGCCGTTCGTACAACCCGCGTGACCGCCGCAAGGGCAAGATGGTCCGCGAGGCCGACCGCGAGCGCGAACGCCGACAGCGCTCGCGGATCTGGACGCCGGGCAGACCCGAGGTCATCGACCGGCTCGACTCCGAAGGGCTGCTGCCCGCCATCACGTTCATCTTCAGCCGCGCGGCCTGCGAGGCCGCCGTGCAGCAGTGCCTGCACGCGGGGCTGAGGCTGAACGACGAGGACGCGCGGATGCAGGTCCGCGAGATCGTCGAGGAGCGCACGGCCGCCATCCCCGACGAAGACCTGCACGTCCTCGGGTACTACGAATGGCTGGAAGGCCTGGAGCGCGGCATCGCCGCACACCACGCGGGCATGCTGCCGACCTTCAAGGAAGTCGTCGAGGAGCTCTTCGTCCGCGGCCTGGTGCGCGCCGTCTTCGCCACCGAGACCCTCGCCCTGGGCATCAACATGCCCGCGCGCAGTGTGGTGCTGGAGAAGCTCGTCAAGTGGAACGGCGAGCAGCACGCGGACATCACCCCCGGCGAGTACACGCAGCTGACCGGCCGTGCCGGGCGGCGCGGCATCGATGTCGAGGGCCATGCGGTCGTCCTGTGGCAGCGCGCCATGAGCCCGGAACACCTCGCGGGACTCGCCGGTACGCGCACCTACCCGCTGCGGTCCAGCTTCAAGCCGTCGTACAACATGGCGGTGAACCTGGTCGAGCAGTTCGGGCGGCACCGCTCGCGCGAGCTCCTGGAGACGTCCTTCGCGCAGTTCCAGGCCGACAAGTCCGTCGTCGGGATCTCCCGCCAGGTGCAGAAGAACGAAGAGGGACTCGAGGGGTACAAAGCCTCGATGACCTGCCACCTGGGCGACTTCGAGGAGTACGCCCGGCTGCGCCGCGAGCTGAAGGACCGGGAGACCGAGCTCGCCAAGCAGGGCGCCAACCAGCGCAGGGCGGCGGCCGCGACCGCCTTGGAGAAGCTCAAGCCCGGTGACGTCATCCACGTGCCGACCGGGAAGTACGCGGGCCTCGCGCTCGTCCTGGACCCGGGGCTTCCGGCGGGACGGGTCAACGGCCACCGCGGGCTGGAGCACCACGACGGGCCGAGGCCGCTGGTCCTCACCGCCGAGCGGCAGGTCAAGCGCCTTGCCTCGATGGACTTCCCGGTGCCGGTCGAGGCACTCGAGCGGATGCGCATCCCGAAGTCGTTCAACGCGCGCTCACCGCAGTCGCGCCGGGACCTGGCGTCCGCCCTGCGCACGAAGGCCGGTCACATCGTGCCGGAGCGGCACCGCAAGGGGCGCGCGGTTGCCGCCGACGACCGCGAGATCGCCCGGCTCCGTACGGAACTGCGGGCGCACCCCTGCCATGGGTGCGACGAGCGGGAGGACCACGCGCGGTGGGCCGAGCGCTTCTACCGCCTGCGGCGGGACACCGTGCAGCTGGAGCGGCGCATCGAAGGGCGCACGAACACCATCGCGCGGACCTTCGACCGCATCGTGGCGCTCCTCACCGAGATGGATTACCTCCGCGGCGACGAGGTCACCGAGAACGGCAAGCGGCTCGCCCGGCTCTATGGGGAGCTGGACCTCCTTGCGAGCGAATGCCTGCGGGACGGCGTATGGGAGGGCCTCAGCCCGGCCGAACTGGCCGCCTGCGTCTCGGCGTTGGTGTTCGAGGCCCGGATGGCGGACGACGCGCTCGCCCCCAAGCTGCCCAACGGCACGGTGAAGGCCGCTCTCGGCGAGATGGTGCGCATCTGGGGACGCCTCGACGCCCTGGAGGAAGAGTTCAAGATCAACCAGGCGGAAGGGGTCGGCCAGCGGGAGCCGGACCTCGGCTTCGCCTGGGCCGCGTACATGTGGGCGTCGGACAAGGGCCTCGACGAGGTGCTCCGGGAGATCGAGATGCCGGCCGGGGACTTCGTGCGATGGTGCAAGCAGGTGATCGACGTCCTCGGACAGATCTCGGCGGCCGCTCCCCGCGAGGGATCGACCGTGGCGAAGAATGCGCGTAAGGCTGTGGATCAGTTGCTGCGGGGCGTGGTGGCGTACAGCTCGGTCGGATGACAGATGACAGGTGACAGAAGCTGACATCTGACAACTGACGGCTGGCACCGGAGAGAGGGCGGGCCCGGGGGTTTCCACCCCCGGGCCCGCCCCTTTTCGTACCCAGACCCGCCTGTTCGACGCCATCACTCCACGTGTTCGATTGATCGCCACGCGTGCAAATGGGGCCGAGTGTATGCCTGTCGACGGGGTCGCGCAGAGCCTTGCTGAATATGACTCGGCGATGATTTCGGCCGACTAAGCTCGCCCGGAGCGCGGCGAGTTGAAACGAGTTGCGATAGATTCGCGCGCTTGTTCCCAAATCTTCAGCAAGTTCCCCTATGTCTTCCGTTCCCAACTCCCCGTAGGATCCCCACATTTCCCAGTACCACCCCCCATTCCCCCCCAAGACAAGTGTTCAGAGGGCATACATGGTGAGTGTTCAATCGCCTCCCGGTGGCCGAGAAGTCCCTTACGCACGCGTGCTGTTGCTGCCCGCCATGCTGATGGCCGCGGCCACCGGCGCCGCCGTGGCGGCGGTGACGGAACCCGCCCGCATCGCGGTGGGCTGGTGCGGTGCGATCGCGACCCTCGTCGTGGTCGCGGTCGGCACCGAAGCCGTGCGTCGCGGCCGGACCATCCGGGAGTTGCACACCCAGTACGCGCAGCGGCTCGCTCATCTCGAGCGCCGCATCGCATCCCATGACGATGAGACCGTCCGCCTGGGCAGGGAGATCATCCCCGAGGCCGTCTACCGGCTCCGGCAGGGCGAAGCACCCTCGGAAGTGATCCGCAATCTCGTCGACGGCGACGAGTCCTTCTCCGAACTCCCGCAGTCCCAGCGCAAGATGCTCCGGCATGTCCTTGACACCCTGGACACCGGAGAGGCGATGCGCGAGTCCTCGCAGCGCGCCTTCGTCAACATCGCCCGGCGCGTCCAGTCCATCGTCCATCAACAGTCCGCGGAACTGCGCGAGATGGAGGAGTTCCACGGCCGCAACCCCGAGGTCTTCGACGACCTCCTGCGCATCGACCACGGCACGGCACTGATCGGCCGCCTCGCCGACTCGATCACCGTCCTCGGCGGCGCCCGTCCAGGACGCCAATGGCCCAAGCCCGTACCGCTGTTCAGCGTGTTGCGCGGCGCCATGTCCCGAATCCTGGAGTACCAGCGCGTCGACCTGCACTCGATCGCCAAGGTCGCGATCCGCGGCACGTCCGTGGAACCGCTCATCCACGCCTGCGCCGAGCTGCTCGACAACGCCACCCGCTACTCCCCGCCGCAGACCCGCGTGCACGTCACCGCCGTCGAGGTGCAGACCGGCATCGCCATCGAGATCGAGGACGGCGGCGTCAGCCTCAGCGAGGAGGCGCGGGCACGGGCCGAGCGCATGCTCGCGCAGGCCCAGGCCGGCATCGACCTGAACGACCTCGGCGAGAGCCCGCGCCTGGGCATGGCCGTCGTGGGACGTCTCTCGCAGATGTACAACCTGCAGGTCTCGCTGCGGCAGTCCGCGTACGGCGGCGTCCGCGCGGTGCTCATCGTCCCGCGCGAGATGATCACCACCGGACCGGCCCCCGGCCTCGCCCACGGCATCGGCGCCTCCGCCGTGCCCCGGGTGAACGCCGAAGGCGTGCCCATCGAGGAGGCCCACGGCATCCGGCGCAAGAAGCCCCGCGTGATGACGGCCGGACCACCACTCTCCAAGTCGCTCGGCGCGGCCATGGCGGACGACATCCCCGAGGTCACCGAGTGGACGTCGAACGGCCTGCCGCAGCGCCGCAGCCGGGTCCACACCCCGCTCGCCGAGCGGCTGGCCCAGGAAGCCGCGGACGAGCGGTACGCGGCACAGCGCGCCCAGTACTCCCCGCAGGCCGCCGCACCGGTCGTACCCGAACCGGCGAAGAAAGAGGAGAAGGAACCCGGCCTCTGGATCGAGGCCTTCATGAAAGGCGTCAACGGCGACGACTCCGCAGCCGATGACCCGTTGTTCCCCAAGGGCCACAGCGAGAACGACCACGGCGCCGCCGACGGTGCCGACAACGCCGACGAGGGGGGCTGGAAGTGATCCAGCAACGGGCCAATTTCGACTGGATGCTCAAGGAGCTCGCCGACGGCGTGCCGCAGACCCGGCAGATCGTGGTGCTCTCCGCGGACGGCCTGCGCATCGCGCGCTACGGCGGAGACCCCGACGCCGCCGACCGGATCGCCGCCGCCTGCGCGGGACTTCAGTCCCTGGCCGCCGCGGTGGCCACCGAGATCCCGCGCAGCGACGGCGGGATGCGCATGGTGATCATCGAGGTCGACGGCGGTTACTTCTATCTGATGGCCGCGGGGGCCGGGGCGTACCTCGCCGTGCTCGCCGACGAGACCGTCGACGCGGGCCTCATCGGCAATCGCATGCGGGACCTGGTCGTCCGGATCGGCGCCCATCTGACGAGCCCGCCCCGTCGAGACGGGCAGGCCGTATGAATCCTCCGCAAGGCGAGAACCCCTCCCACCGAGACGACCCTCCCCACCGAGACGACCCTCCCCAACGGGAACGGCGCAGCCCGGAGAATCCCGAGCGGCTCTACATCCTGACCGGCGAGGACACGGAGCGGGCATCGCTCGACCTCGTCACGCTGATCGTCGCGCACGGCGAGGCATCGCCCACCGCCCAGCCCGAGCACTCCGTCGTCCTGCGGCTGTGCAGGACGCCGCTGTCCGTCGCCGAGCTCTCGGCGTATCTCGCGCTGCCGTTCAGCGTGGTGACCGTCCTGCTGACGAAGATGCTCGGGGCCGACCTGGTACAGGCGCGGGCGCCCATCGTCCGCTCCACGCTCCCCGATCGTTCCCTCCTCGAAGCGGTGATGCATGGACTTCAAAAGCTCTGACACGATCACCGGGCCCAGCAGCGATGAGGTCCTGCCGCACACGGCCACGGCCGCGGTGAAGATCGTGATCGTGGGCGGATTCGGCGTCGGCAAGACGACGATGGTCGGCTCGGTCAGCGAGATCCGTCCGCTGACCACCGAAGAGACCATGACCCAGGCCGGCATCGGCGTCGACGACAACTACGGCTCCGAGACCAAGACGGCCACCACCGTCGCGATGGACTTCGGCCGGATCAGCATCTCCGAAGAGCTGGTGCTCTATCTGTTCGGCACCCCGGGCCAGGAGCGCTTCTGGTTCCTGTGGAACGGCCTCTTCGAAGGGGCGCTCGGCGCGGTGGTCCTCCTCGACACCCGGCGCCTCGAAGTCAGCTTCGACGTGATCGGCCGCCTGGAGGAGCGCGGTGTGCCTTTCGTCGTCGCCGTCAACGACTTCCCCGACGCGCCCCATCACCCGATGGAGACGCTGCGCCGCGCCCTCGACCTGGACGAGGCGGTGCCGATGGTGAAGTGCGACGCCCGGCAGCGCGCATCGAGCCGGGACACCCTGCTGACCCTCATGCGGTACCTGCACGCCCTGACCGTGGCCCGCGTCTGACACCTCACCTCATCCGCAACCCCGGAGCGACGAACGTGACGACCCCTTCCCACTCCCGCCCCGGCATGGACGACCCCGCCATGCCCCCGCCCGGCTGCCCCGCGCACGGGCTCGGCCCCGGCGGCCTGCGCCGGCTCTACGGACCCGAGGCGGAAACCGACCTCGCGGGCCTCTACGAGAAGCTGCGCGCCGAGCACGGCGCGGTGGCCCCGGCCCTGCTGCACAACGACGTACCCATCTGGGCGGTCCTCGGCCACAGCGAGAACCTCCACATGGTCCGCACCCCCTCGCAGTACACCCGCGACTCGCGCCAGTGGCGGGCCGTGCAGGACGGTTCCATGGGACCGGACAACCCGCTCGCCCCCGTCGTGACCTGGCAGCCCATGGCCAGTTTCGTGGAGGGCGACGAACACCAGCGGCTGCGTGGCGCGGTCACCGGTGCCATGGCGGGCCTCGACCACCGGGGCATCCGCCGCTACATCAACCGCTACAGCAATCTCCTGCTCAACGACATCTGCCAGGACGGCAAGGCCGACCTCGTGAGCGGGTTCGCCGAGCATCTGCCGATGATGGTCATGTGCCATGTCCTCGGTATGCCCGAGGAGTACAACGAGCGGATCGTGCAGGCCGCACGCGACATGCTCCGGGGCACCGAGACCGCCATCGCCAGCAACGCGTACATCATGGACGCGCTGATGCGCCTGGTGGCGCGGCGCCGGGCGCAGGCCGAGGAGGACTTCACCAGCAACCTCATCGCACAGCCCCAGCAGCTGACCGACGAGGAGGTCGGCACGCACCTGCGGCTCGTGCTCATCGCCTCGTACGAGGCGACGGCCAACCTCATCGCGAACGCCCTGCGCATGGTCCTCACCGACCCGCGCTTCCGCGCTCAGCTCAGCGGTGGCCAGATGACGGTGCCGGAGGCGATCGAGCAGTCCCTGTGGGACGAGCCGCCGTTCAGCGCCATGGTCGGCTACTTCGCCAAGCAGGACACGCAGCTCGGCGGCCAGCAGATCAAGGCGGGCGACGGTCTGATCTTCGGCATCGCGCCGGGAAACGTGGATCCCGTCGTACGCCCCGATCTCGCCGCCAACATGCAGGGCAACCGCTCCCATCTGGCGTTCGGGGGCGGGCCGCACGAGTGTCCGGGGCAGGACATCGGCCGTGCCATCGCCGAAACCGGCGTGGATGCGCTGCTGATGCGCTTCCCGGACGTGGAACTCTCCGTCGAGGAACACGAGTTGAAGTGGACGTCGTCGATCCTCTCCGGGCATCTGGTGTCGCTTCCGGTGCAGTTCGCGCCGCGGCCTCCGCAGGACGTGATGGCGCGGCCCATGGCGCGGGTGCCGGGTGCGCGCAACGACTGGCATGTGTCGTCCCCCGCGCCGCGGCCCGCGCATCCCGCGACGCCGGCGCCCCAGCCCGTATCGCCGCCGCCCGCGCCGGAGTCCGCACCGGTGGTGGCACCGGTGCCGCGGCAGGGGGCGTGGCGGAGGCTGGTCACCTGGTGGCGCGGCTACTGACCGCCCGCTGAGCCGCTCTCCCACGTGTCGTACGAGGTCCAGGCGTCCAGTGCGCGGGCGCTGACGAAGCGGTGGTCGGCGCCCGTGACGGGGTCGGTGAACTCCAGTACGCGGGAGAGAAGTTGGAGGGGCCGCCGGAAGTCGTCCGGCGGCACCGGGCTCGCCACCACCGGGTAGACCGGATCGCCGAGGATCGGCAGGCCGAGCGCGTTCATGTGGACGCGCAGCTGGTGGGTGCGGCCGGTGTGCGGGGTGAGGCGGTAGCGCCCCAACGAGCCGTTGTGCTCGGCGAGTTCGATGCGGCTCTCGCTGTTGGGCTCGGCGCCGGGGACCTCGTACGCGGCGATGATGCCGCGCTCCTTGACGAGGTGGCTGCGCACGGTGCGGGGGAGTTCGGTTCGGGGGTCGTGGAGGGCCACGGCCTCGTACTCCTTGCGCACCCGGCGCTCGCCGAACAGCGTCTGGTACGCGCCGCGTTCCTCCGGCCGCACGGTGAAGAGGATGAGCCCGGCGGTGAGCCGGTCGAGGCGGTGCGCGGCGCCGAGCGCGGGGATGCCGAGGTCCCTGCGGAGGCGGGCGAGCGCGGTCTCGGTGACGTGGCTGCCGCGGGGTGTGGTGGCCAGGAAGTGCGGCTTGTCGGCGACGACGATGTGCTCGTCGCGGTACACGACGTCGATGCCGTACGGCACCGGGACCTCGTCCGGCAGATCCCGGTGGAACCACACGAAGGTGCTGGGCACGTACGGGGTGTCCGGCGTCACGGGAAGCCCGTCGACGCCGACGATCAGTCCGTCCCGCAGCATCCCGTCGATCACCCCGGGCCCAACCTTGAGCCGCTCGACGAGATGATCCCGCACGGTCGCCCACGCTCCGTCGGCGGGCAGCTTGACCCGCATGGGGTCGACGCCGTGCCGCTGCGGCAGGGGAGAGGGCGGAATGCGGGGCTTACGGGTCACAACCGGCAAGAGTACGGGGCGCCCGAGGTCAGGAGTCCGCGGGCGCGTCCGCCTTGATGCGGGCGTGCAGATGCATGTCGTGCCAGCCGTCCTCGTGCAGCACCGCGCTGCGCTTGGTGCCCTCCGGCGCGAAGCCGGTCTTGAGCGCGACGCGGCAGGACGCCTCGTTGGCCACGGCGTGGAGGAGTTCCAGGCGGTGCAGGCCCACTTCGGTGAAGGCCCAGTCGGACAGCGCGGTGAGGGCGCGCGGGGCGATGCCACGGCCGCGGGCCGCCGGCATGGTCCAGTAGGCCACCTCGGCCTGCCCGTCGCCGAACACGATCTGGCGCAGCGCGATCCGGCCCACCACCGCGTCCGTCGTGGCGTCGGCGATGGCCCAGTACGCGTCACGCTCCTCGGTCCAGGCCTTGCGCCAGCCCTCGATCCAGCCGCGGGTCTCGTCGACGGAATCGGCCACACGCGCGTGCCAACGCTGGATCACCGGATCCTGGAACGCCTCGTACACGGCGGGCGCGTCGGCGAGGGACCAGGGGCGGATGATCAGCCCGCCGGGGACGGGGATGGTCGGCTGCTCCTGGTGGGCGAAGGTGCCTGCTGCGACGACGTCAGGGATCTTGAAGGGCATGCGGGCATCGTGTCAGCGCCCGCCCCCGGAGGAAACGGGATTTCGCCGGGCCCCCACCGAGGGACGGGCCCGTAAGGGGCGCGGGGAACTGCGCGGTCAGCCCCCCACCCAGCGGCAGACAACGGCGCCCCGGCGCCCCGGCACCCGAGGGAACCGCACCCCGTCAAGCCGAGCCGCAGCGGTCACGCCGAGGGCGCCGGCTCCTGCTCCGCTTCCACCTGTGCGTTCCAGTCGCGCTTGGATGCCTGCCAGCCGTCCTCGTTGTGGCCCAGGCGCCAGTAGCCGGAGATCGAGAGGCGCTCGCGCGGGATCTCGCGTTCCATGCGGAGGTGGCGGCGCAGCTCCTTCACGAATCCGGCCTCGCCGTGCACGAACGCCTGCACGTCGCCCGCCGGGAAGTCGAGGGAGCGTACGGCCTCGACGAGGGCCTCGCCCACGGGGCGCGAGCCGCGGTGCAGCCACTGGATCTGCGCGGCGGAGCTGACCTTCTGCTCCTCGTCCGCGTCGGCGACCTCCACGAAGGCGAACGCCTTGGCGCCCTCGGGCAGGGCCTCCAGGGCCGCGGCGATCGCGGGCAGCGCGCTCTCGTCACCGGCCAGCAGATGCCAGTCGGCGTCGGCGTCCGGGGCGTACCCACCGCCCGGGCCGAGGAAGCGGATCGTGGTGCCCGCCTCGGCGTCACGCGCCCACGGTCCCGCGAGGCCCTCGTCGCCGTGGATGACGAAGTCGACGGCGAGCTCGCGGGTCTCCGGGTCCCAGGAGCGCACCGTGTACGTCCGCGTCACGGGCCACTGGTCGCGGGGGAACTCCTCGCGGATGCGCTGCATGTCGAACGGCTGGGGGTACGTGACGCCCTCGGCGTCGAAGAGCAGCTTCACGTAGTGGTCCGTGGAGCCGTCCGTCGCGAACTCGGCGAGGCCCTCGCCGCCCAGGACCACGCGCTGCATGTGCGGGGTGAGGCGCTCGGTGCGCACCACCCGGCCCACGTGGGTCTTCGGTGCCTTGCGTGCCGGACGTTCTGCCATGGCGGCGGCCTCCCCTGATCAAATGCTGCTTAGGCTTACCTAAGCTAACACCTCAGCCTTCGAGAGTCGTGAGCAACCGCTTGAGTGCTCCACCGAGGTTCCACCGCTCGGCGAGCTCGTCCAGGGCCGCCGGATCACGGGGCTCTGCCGGAAGCGCGAGGTCCACTTCCGGCAGTGGCACATCGCCCGCGACGCGGACCACCGTCGGCGCGACGGCCACGTACGCGCGGGATTCGTCGAGCCGCTTGCGCTGAGAAGGCGTCAGCTTGCTCATCGGGTCGTCCACCGCGGCCATGATCCCGGCCAGATTCCCGTACGCGTCGAGCAGCTTGGCCGCGGTCTTCTCGCCGATGCCGGGCACGCCGGGCAGGCCGTCGCTCGGGTCGCCGCGCAGCAGGGCGAGGTCGACATAGCCGGAGCCGTCCACCCCGTACTTCTCGCGGAGCCAGGCCTCGTCCGTGAGCTGGAGGGAGCCGACGCCCTTGAGGGGGTAGAGGACGCGGACGCCCCGCTCGTCGTCGACCAGCTGATAGAGGTCGCGGTCACCGGTGACGATGTCGACCGGTCCGGTGGCGCGGCCGGCATAGGTGCCGATCACGTCGTCCGCCTCGTACGACGGCACGCCCACGCGGGCGATGCCGAGCGCGTCCAGGACGTCCTCGATGATCGGGACCTGCGGGGAGAGGGTGTCGGGGGTCTCCTCGGTGTCCGGGCCCTGCTCCACCTCCTCGGCGACGCGGTGCGCCTTGTACGAAGGGATCAGCTCGACCCGCCAGTGCGGGCGCCAGTCCGCGTCCATGCAGGCGACCAGGTCGTCCGGGCGGTGGTCCTGGACGAGCCGGGCGATGAAGTCGAGCAGGCCGCGCACCGCGTTCACCGGGGTGCCGTCCGGGGCCTTCACGGAATCGGGGACCCCGAAATAGGCCCGGTAGTACAGGGACGCCGTGTCGAGCAGCATGAGCCGTCGCGTTCGCTGAGTCACCTTCGCATCATGCCGCACCGCACTGACATCGCACCGGGCGGCGGACCGCGGCGCTTTCCGGTCGACAAAAGTGAACAGAATGTGAACTGGAACACTCTTCCGTTTGATTCGTGTAAGTGAGGGCAGGCGCCGAGCCGGAGCGCCTCCGGTCGAGGATTCAACTATTTCGCCGGGTAACTAGCGAGCGGAACTCGCGTCGCTCCACGGCCCGCCGGCGGGGGAGGCGGGCCGTCTTGGTTCAACCCGAGAGGTGTATGTGTCCAGGCTGCAAGCCGAACACCTGTACAAGGTATTCGGCAGACGACCCGCTGACGCGGTGGAGAAACTCCGCCACGGAACCGATCGAGAGGAGCTGCGCGCCGAAGGCACCACTGCCGCGGTGATCGATGCCTCCTTCACGGTCGAGCCGGGCCAGATCTTCGTCGTCATGGGTCTCTCCGGATCCGGCAAGTCCACGTTGTTGCGCATGCTCAACGGGCTGTCGGAGCCAACGGCCGGACAGGTGCTGTTCGACGGTCAGGACCTGACCGGGCTGAGCGCCCGCGAGCTGCGCGAGGTGCGTTCCAAGAAGATCAGCATGGTCTTCCAGCACTTCGCGCTCTTCCCGCACCGCAGCGTCCTGGAGAACGCCGGTTACGGCCTCGAGGTGCAGGGCGTGCCGCGCGCCGAGCGGGAGGAGCGCGCCACGGTGGCGCTCGAACTCGCCGGCCTGAAGGGCTGGGAGAAGTCCTGGCCCGACGAGCTCTCCGGCGGTATGCAGCAGCGCGTGGGCCTGGCCCGCGCCCTCGCGACCGACGCGGACCTGCTCCTCATGGACGAGTCGTTCAGCGCGCTCGACCCGCTGATCCGCCGCGACATGCAGGACCAGCTCCTGGAGCTCCAGAAGCGGCTGAAGAAGACCATCGTCTTCATCACCCACGACCTGAACGAGGCCATGCGCCTCGGCGACCAGATCGCCGTCATGCGCGACGGCGAGATAGTCCAGATCGGCGGGGCCGAGGACATCCTCGTCACGCCGGCCAACGACTACGTCGCCGCGTTCACGCAGGACGTCGACCGCGCCCGGGTCCTCACGGCGGGCGCCATCATGGCCGAGCCCGAGACCGTGTTCGGCACGAAGACGGCCGAGGGCAAGGAGCTGAAGACCGCACAGGACGTGCTGTCCGCGGCCCCCGCCACGGTCGCCGCCGACACCCCCATCATCGAACTGTTCACGCCGTGCTCCACCAGCAGCCTCCCGGTCGCCGTCACCGACGGCGAGGGCGGCCTCATCGGAGTCGTCCCGCACTCGCGTCTGCTCGCCGTGCTCGGCGAGCCGATGCCCGCGGTGGACGAGTCCGGTGACACGCCGCGGAACGCGGCGCAGGTGAAGCAGGACAAGGGCGAAGGCCCCGTGAGCAAGGTGATCGCCAGTGCCTAGGATCCATATCGGCGACTGGGTCGCCTCCGGCGTCGACTGGCTGCGCGACAACTGCGAGTGGCTCTTCGACTTCATCAAGATGGTCGTCGGGAACGCCTACGACGGCGTCAACGCCGTCCTCACCTCGCCCGAGCCGCTGCTCCTCATCGGCATCTTCGCCGTGCTCGCCTTCTGGCTGCGCGGAATTCTCGCCGCCGTGGCGACCTTCGCGGGATTCGCGCTGATCGACTCGATCGAGCAGTGGGAACCGGCGATGAACACGCTGTCCCTCGTGCTCGTCTCCTGCGTGATCATCTTTGTGTTCGCGCTGCCGATCGGCATCTGGGCGGCCAAGAACCGCACCGTCAGCGGCGTCATACGCCCGGTGCTCGACTTCATGCAGACCATGCCCGCCATGGTCTATCTGATCCCGGGCATCTTCTTCTTCGGCGTCGGCCCCGTCCCCGGCATGGTCGCGACCATCGTGTTCGCGATGCCGCCGGCCGTCCGCCTCGCCGAGCTCGGCATCCGCCAGGTCGACGAGGAACTGATCGAGGCCGCCGAGGCGTTCGGCACGCACCCGCGCAACACGCTGTGGCGCGTCCAGCTCCCGCTGGCCCTGCCCACGATCATGGCGGGCGTCAACCAGGCGATCATGCTCGCCCTGTCGATGGTCGTCGTCGCCGGCATGGTCGGCGGTGGCGGTCTCGGCTCCACCGTCTACGACGGCATCAGCTCGGTCGACGTCGCGCTCGGCTTCGAGGGCGGCATCGCGGTGGTCATCCTCGCGATGTACCTGGACCGTATGACCGGTGCCCTCAACCAGCGCGTCTCGCCGCTCGGCCGGCGCGCCCTGGCCAAGGCCAACTCCGCGCTCGGCGGCCTGAAGATCATGCGGTGGAAGCCGGCCACGCCGGTCGCCATGGTCGGTGTCCTGGTCCTTGCGCTCGTCGCCGGCGGCCTGAACATCTTCGGCGGCGACGACGAGGGCCCCGCGGTCTCCGCCAACGTCGGCCAGGGCCGCTCGGTCAAGATGGGCTACATCGACTGGCCCGAGGGCACCGCCTCCACGTACCTGTGGAAGAACGTCCTCGAACAGCGCGGCTTCAAGCCCGAGGTGCAGTCGCTCGAGGTGGGCGCGCTCTACAACGGTCAGGCGCAGGGCAGCGTCGACGTGCAGACCAACTCCTGGCTGCCGGCCACGCACGCCCCGTACTGGAGCAAGTACAAGAACCAGCTCGAGGACTACGGCAGCTGGTACGACCCGACCTCGCTCGAGATCGCGGTGCCCAAGTACGTCAAGGGCGTCAAGACGCTCGACGACCTCAAGGGCAAGAGCAGCCAGTTCAAGGGCAAGATCTACGGCATCGAGCCCGGCGCGGGCGAGACGAAGCTGTACGAGGACAAGGTCCAGAACGAGTACGGCCTCAAGGGCAAGTACGAGCTGGTCAAGTCCAACACGTCGGCGATGCTGGCCCAGCTGGACCGTGCGTACAAGAAGAAGGAGCCCATCGCGGTCACCCTCTGGTCGCCGCACTGGGCATACGACAAGTACAAGCTGACCAAGCTGAAGGACCCCAAGGGCGCCTTCGGTTCGGGCGACGGCATCCACACCCTGGGCCGCAAGGGCTTCGCCAAGAAGGAGCCGCAGGTCGCCCAGTGGCTCAAGGACTTCAAGCTCAGCGAGGCGCAGCTCACCTCGCTCGAGGGCGCGATCCAGGACGCCGGCAAGGGCAACCAGGACCAGGGCGTCAAGGACTGGATGAAGAAGAACCCGGGCATCGTCGACAAGATGGCCCCGGTCGCCAAGGGCACGTACGAGAAGGGCAAGCAGGCCGGCGCGGCGCCGAACATCGGCTTCCCGGCCTGGGACGAGGGCATCGCGGCCACGTACCTGTGGAAGAACGTCCTGGAGAAGCGCGGCTACAAGCCGAAGACCACCAAGCTCGACGTCGGTCCGCTGTTCACGGGTCTGTCCACCGGGCAGGTCGACTTCGAGCTCGACGGCTGGCTGCCGGTCGCGCAGAAGCAGTACTGGGAGAAATACAAGAAGGATCTCGTCGACGTCGGGGCGTGGTACGACAGGACCACGCTCGAGGTCGCGGTCCCGTCCTACGTCAAGGGCGTCAAGACCATGGACGACCTGCGCAAGAACAAGGACAAGTTCAAGGGCAGGATCATCGGCATCGAGCCGGGCACCGGCCAGATGACGCGTCTCAAGGACAAGGTCATGCCGGCCTACGGTCTGGACGGCTTCGAGCTGACCAGCGCGGGCACGAGCTCGATGCTCGCCGAGCTGGAGCGCGCGTACGCCAAGAAGGAGCCGGTCGCCGTCGTGCTCTGGTCGCCGCACTGGGCGTACAACAAGTACGACCTCACGCGCCTGAAGGACCCCAAGAAGACCTGGGGTGCCAACAACCAGATCAAGACGCTGGCCAACAAGAGCTTCCCGAAGAAGTACTCGGAACTCAACGGCTGGCTGAAGAACTGGCACATGAGCCCCGACGAGCTGATGAGCCTCGAGCAGGCCGTCCAGAAGGCCGGCCGGGGCAATGAGGAAGACGGCGTGCAGAAGTGGGTCGACGCCCACCCGGGCATCGTCGACAAGATGGCGCCGGTGAAGTAGCCGGACCACCAGCACAGTTGAGCCCCCGTCGACGGCAGTCTGCCGTCGACGGGGGCTCGGTCGTGCCCGGGTTCAGGCGCGGTGACACGTCGTGGTCTCCTCTCGTGCGACCCGCCGCAAGTTACTAGCCGCCGTCGGCGCCCGGTATTGGCCGAAAGGGCACTGCCTGAAAGGGATGTGACGGGTGGCTGCCGAGGGCTGTCGGGGAGTCGCCTTCGCAATGTGCAGCGCGTAATAGCAAATCCGGCGCTATGGGTGAGATCGGCGGCTTTCAGCCCGTTGGCGGCCATCTTGCGAGAGGCGGGGCGCACCGGCCGCACGGCAACCTCAGATCCACCTCAAGGAGAACTCTCCGACGCTCGGTGGCCTGTCAAAATGCCTGACAGGACCGGAAGATGGGCACTAATGGCGACATTGCGGAGCTGCCTGTTCCGGTGAGCGGAAGCGGGATCGGATCATGTAACGAACGTCCTTGGCTTCGCTGTCTCACGTGGTCAGCCGGAACGCCTTGCCGCAGCCGCGGCGATCGCCGCCGTCCACTCCGGCTCGACCCCGGCCTCCGCCGCTGCGGCCTGCAGGCGTTGCCACAGGTCGGAGCGGGTCCAGGCGGTGCAGCGGCGATGCGTGGTGGCGGGCGAGACGCCGAACATCGTGGGCAGCTGCCGCCACGGGCAGCCGCTGGTCAGTACGTACACCACCGCTGTGAACACGGCGCGTTCATCGTGCGGGGCCGTGCCGCCGCCCTGCGGGCGCGCGGTGAAGCGAGGCAGCAGCGGACGTGCCAGTGCCCAGAGTTCTTCAGGTACGAGACGGAGTGAGAGGTCGTCGGTCACGCCCGCCATGATGCCGTAGGCCATACGCCACATGAGACATGACAATTCTGCCTCACTACTGCGAACTCATTGGCCTACAGTGCCTGTTGAGTCATGACAACGGGGAACAACGGGGAACGGGGAAGGTGACCATCGCAGTGACGATCCAGAACGCGGAGCAGAACCACCTGTGTGGCGAATCGCTGGACACACTCAAGACCATGGAGGAGCTGGAGCCCCACTGTCCGTGCCGGTCCGCGCTCCACTCGGCCATGGCGCCGCCGGCCGTCGATGACCTGACGGCCCGTGAGAGGGAGGTCCTGCTGCTCCTGGGTGCCGGGCTGCCCAATCCGGCCCTGGCCCGGCAGTTGGGGATAGCGGAGCGCACGGTCAAGGCGCATGTCGCGCGCATCACGGAGAAGTTGGGGCTGCGCAGCCGTCTCGACGCCGTGGTCCTCGCCATCGTCCACCACGGGCTGCTGTGCCCGGACGGAGCGGGGACCGGAGCGTCGGCGCGCGCCTGACCGGCGACACCGCTGCTCCATCTCCACGGCCCACGGCCCACGGCCCACCACCCACTGGCCAAAGGACTGCTTGCACTAAAGGGCAGTGCACAAAGATTCACTATGAAGCGTTCCCCGGTCTTCCTACGCTCTTGCCCGTAGCGGAGCAGGACCGATGAACGGGGAACAACAGAATGATCATCGCGCGGACAACCGTCGCGTCACTGGCCGTGGCGGGAGCCCTGGTCGCAGGTTCGGGCGTGGCCCAGGCCACGCCCGAACCCGGCCCTGAGGCGACGGCTTCCACGGCCTCCACGGCGGGCGGCCCGAGCAAGATGGGGCGGCTCCATGAGCTCACCCGCTCCACGAAGACGAGCGTCACCGACTGGCGTCAGACGCGCAAGCTCGCCAAGGCGGGCGTCGACCGCTGGTCGTTCCGCTGGGACACCGACTGGTGCACGCGCCTGGCCGACAAGCCCGGCGGCTTCGATTTCCGGCTCTCCTGCGCGCGGCACGATTTCGGGTACCGCAACTACAAGGCGCTGATCGGCAAGAAGGCGTTCACGGGCTCCACGCACGAGCGGCGCGTCGACAAGGCGTTCCTCTTTGACATGAACCGCCAGTGCGCCGCTCAGCCGCACAAGACGAAGGCCGAGCGCACGAAGTGCCGCAAGAAGGCCAAGGCGTACTACGACCGGGTCAGCTGACCCCGGCGTACTGACACCGCCCGGCCGGGCGCGGCGAGGCGGTGTGGACGAGGCGGGGTGGGACGTGCCGTGTGGCGCATCCCACCCCGCGTTTCGCACCGGTGGACGGGGTCGAGTCCCTAACCTCGGTCAGGTCCCCGCCAGCCTCGGCGGGGCCCTCGCCGCCCCGCACGCCGCCCCGCGTGAATCTCCCCCGTGAGCAGCCCCGCCCGTGACCGACACCCGTTCCCTCCGGGCCGTACCGCTCCTGGCCGTCCTGGCCCTGGCTCTCCTCGGGGTGCTGCTCGGCTGGCGCCTGCCCACCGCGAGCGCTTCCCCCGCCTCCGCGGGCACCGCCCGCCTCGCCGCGCTCGCCGACGACGTGACGGCCGCCGACGGCCACCGCTACGACGCACGGGACCACACCGGCCGCACCATGGACGCCGCGCAGATCACGCAGGCCACCGACGGCACCTATCTGGCCGTCTACCACACCCTTCTGGACGACGACCGCTTCCATGCCGCCGTGGCCACCTCCACCGATCTGCGGCACTGGCACCGCCGCCACGACTTCGGGCCCGGAACCCACCAGGCGTCGCTCGCCGCCGACGGACGCGGCGGGTACGTCCTCGCGTACGAGAGGGACCCGGAGAACCACATCGCCGTACGCGGGTACGGGGACCGGGCGGCGCTGCTCGACGGGCGGGCCGCCCGCGCCTTCGACGCGCCGCGCACCCTCTCACGGTGCGCCGAGGGCACGCCCAGCATCACCGCCGTACGCGGGAACACCATCGAGCTCACCGGGCACTACCGCGCCGACTGCGACACCGATCGCCAGCTGCGCGCCACCCTCACCGGGTTCCGCGACTGGCACGCGACGCCCGACCGGCGGCTCGACCGGGCGCTCCAGACGTGGGGCAACAGCGGGAACTTCGGGGACCGGGCGCCCGTCGAGCTCGACGGGCGTCGGCTGCTCCTCGTGGAGGGGCAGCGGTGGCGGGGCGACTTCGGGAGCTGGCGGACCTACGCGTACGACCCTGAGAGCGGCCGGGCCGACCGGCTCGCCCTCTCCACCCATGGCGGAAGCCGCGCCTTCGCCAATCCCTCGGCGACCCTCCTCACCGACCCGCGGGGCAGGCCTTCGTTGCTGGTCAGCCTGTTCATACCGGCCGAAGGGGCGGCTCCCGGGGAGGCGGGTCAGCTTGTCTACTGGCGGAAGCTGTAGACGGCGGTCCTCGCAACGGGGCAAAACCGTTTGGCGAACATGCGTAGGGTGCAGAAAACCCCTCAGGGTTGAGAGTGGACCGACGCGCAGAAGGGAGCCGAGGCGATGGACGAGCAGAAGGAAACCCTCCGGGTGGGCTCGGCCGTGCGGCGCCGCCGCCGGCAGCTGGAGCTCACCCTCGCCGTGGTGGCCGAGCGCAGCGGTCTCTCGGTGCCCTTCCTGAGCCAGGTGGAGAACGAGCGGGCGCGGCCCAGCAGGCGCTCCCTGCAGCGTGTCGCCGACGCCCTCCTGACGACCGACGTCGAACTGCTTGCCGCCGCCGACCCCGCGTGCACGGTCGACCTGACGCGCGCCGACGAGGGCGACGGCGAGGGCACGGCCCCTGACGCCCGGGTGCGCGACCTGGTCCGCGGCCACCATCAGCTGCACGCCATCGAGTTCACCGGCGACCACGACGAGGGACGCGAGTTCCAGCACCGGAACGACGAGCTGATGTACGTGGTGGGCGGCGCCGTCGAGGTCGAGGCGGAGGGCAGGGCGTACCGCCTCGGGCGTGGCGACAGCCTGTATCTGACCGGCGGGGTGCGCCACCGGTGGCGGGCGACCGTGCCGGACAGCCAGGTGCTCGTCGTGGCCGTGGCCGATCACATCGAAGCCGTGGACGGCTCGCGGCGCTGAGGGGAGCGCACGGTGGCTGCGGTACAGGTCGTGTCCCTGGTGCCCTCACTGACCGAGGCGGTCGCGGTGAGCGCGCCGGGAGCGCTGGTGGGGGCCACGGAGTGGTGCAGCCATCCGGAGGACCTCGACGTCGTCCGCGTCGGCGGCACGAAGAACCCTGACGTGCGCCGGATCATCGGCCTCGCCCCGGACCTGGTGATCGCCAATGAGGAGGAGAACCGCGCGCCCGACCTCGCGGCGCTGCGGGCGGCGGGGCTCCAGGTGCTCGTGACGGAGGTACGCGACCTGCCGGGCGCCTTCCGCGAGCTGACCCGTGTGCTTGCCGCCTGCGGGGCGGGGCGGCCCGGATGGCTGGCGCAGGCGGAGACCGCGTGGGATCAACTCCCCGAGCCGGGCGCCCGGTTGAGGGCGGTGGTCCCGATCTGGCGGCGCCCCTGGATGGTCCTGGGGCGCGACACGTTCGCCGGGGACCTGCTGCGGCGCCTGGGCGTCGACAACGCGTACGCCACACACGCCGAGCGCTATCCGCGCATCCCGATCGAGGACCTGCGGGCGGTGTCCCCGGACGTGATGGTCCTGCCCGACGAGCCCTACCGCTTCACCCGCGAGGACGGCCCTGAGGAGTTCACGGCCCCATCCGCCCTGGTCAGCGGCCGCCACCTCACGTGGTACGGCCCGTCCCTCGCGCAAGCGCCGGCTGTTCTGGGCGAGGCGCTGCGAGCAGCTTGCCGTTGAGTGTGCCGCGCAGGGTCTGGGCGAGGGCCACTGCCCAGGCGGTCACCAGGAGGGCGTACAGGGCGATGGCCAGCCAGTCGTAGACCGCCAGGCCCGTGTGTTTGCCCAGGCCCTCGGCGCCCGTGACGCAGGTGCCGACGGGGAACGTGAACGCCCACCAGGTCATCGCGAAGCCCATGCCCCGGTGCCTGGCCCGCACCACCATCGCTCCCGCGAGCGCGAGCCACAGCAGGGCGAAGCCCATCACCGGGACGCCGTAGAGCACGGCGAAGACGGCGAAGCCCTGGTCGTACGGGGCGGGGACGACACCTGTCGCGGCCGTGTCGGCGAACTTGTTGACGGCCGTCGTCGACTGGCCCAGCGGGCCGAGCACCAGGAAGAGCGCCGGGGTGAGCGCGATCGGGAACGGGCCGCCGGTCAGCATGCGCGCGAAGATCATGGGCAGCATCACCAGGGTGGCGAGCAGGCTCAGGCCGAACATCGCGAAGCAGGCGAAGAGGAGCGTCTCCTGCGCCTGGCCCGCCGGGAGATGGGGGACCAGAAGCGGGCCGAGGGCGGCGGACACCATGGGTGCCACCAGGGGCAGCAGCCAGACGGGCGACGCCTGGCCCGGCTCCGGGCGGTGCTTCACCACCATCAGGTACGGGATCGCGACGGCCGCCGCGAGACCGATGACCGTACCGGCGACGAAGAGCACGGCGTCGAGCGCGACCGCCGCGCCCGTCCCGATCCAGTCCTCGCCCACGAGGAGGGCGCCGCCGCCGACCGCGAGCAGGGCCATGGAGAGACAGCCGTAGAAGGGGGCGACGGCCGGGTCGAGGAGATGGGCGCGGGCCTGGTCGCGGTGGTGGATCCAGTGCAGCGTCCGCGCGGCGATGAGCGCGACCAGCATGAGCAGGGAGAACGCCCAGACCGTGGTGCAGGCGGTGCGCAGGCCGGGGACGTGCACCGGCAGGGTCGCGCCCGCTCCGGCGATGATCGCCGTGCCCATGACGGAGGCGTACCAGTTCGGGCCGAGGTGGCGGGTGGCGAGGGCGATGCGGGGGCTGCCGGAGGTGGGGGACGTGGCGGAGTTCGCGGGTGCCTGCGGGTGGGCGACGGTGACCATGGGTCCACGGTCGCGCCTCGGCGGGCCCCCCACCAGGAGGCATCTTCGTATGAGGGCATAACCTGGGCTTATGAGTACGTCTTCTGGGTCCGCCGGTGTCTCCGATACGTCGCCGGGGGCGGCGCCGCTCGCGCACCGGGTGCCGGATCTCGGGGCGCTGGAGCTGCTGCTCGCCGTGGCGCGGCTCGGCAGTCTGGGGCGGGCCGCGAAGGAGCTCGGCATCACGCAGCCCGCCGCGAGCAGCCGCATCCGGTCGATGGAGCGGCAGCTGGGGGTCGCGCTGGTCGACCGCTCGCCGCGGGGGTCACGGCTCACGGACGCGGGAGCGCTCGTCACGGACTGGGCGCGGCGGATCGTGGAGGCGGCGGAGGCGTTCGACGCGGGCGCGCAGGCGTTGCGGGACCGGCGGGACTCGCGGCTGCGGGTCGCGGCGAGCATGACGATCGCCGAGTATCTGCTGCCGGGCTGGCTGATCGCGCTGCGGACGCAGCGGCCGGACACGGCGGTGTCGTTGACGGCGGGCAACTCGACCGCGGTCGCGGAGCGGCTGCTCGCGGGGGAGGCGGACCTCGGCTTCGTCGAGGGTCTTGCGGTGCCGACCGGCCTCGACTCGGCGGTCATCGCCCACGACAGCCTGATCGTCGTCACGGCGCCGGGCCACGCGTGGGCGCGGCGCGGAAAGCCGCTGGAGGCGGGGGAGTTGGCGGCCACGCCGCTGATTCTCCGGGAGGAGGGCTCGGGGACCCGGCAGGTCCTTGACGCGGCGCTGGGCGGCCTGGCCCGCCCGCTGATCGAGCTGTCGTCCACCACCGCGGTGAAGGCGTCCGCGGTGAACGGGGCGGGGCCCGCGGTGCTGAGTGAGCTCGCGGTGGGGGAGGAGTTGTCGGCTCGGCGCCTGGTGAACATTCCTCTGGAGGGGGTTCGGCTGCGCCGCGCCCTCAGGGCGGTATGGCCTACGGGGCACCGCCCCACGGGGCCGGCCCGGGACCTGCTTTCCCTGACCCGGGCGGGGACGGCTTAGCTTTCCCCGGGGGCGGGGGCCCCTGCCCCCGCCTCCGGCGACTGCTTTCCCGCCCACCCACCCGATTGCCGCTACTCGTGACGGCGAGGTGGGGGCCTGGCTTGCTCGCCGGCGTTGTCTGCGGGTGGGGCGTGACTTGAGCCCTGCCCCGGCCTTCGGCGACTGCTTTCCCGCCTTCGGCGGGCTTTCCCACTCGCCCGTCCGGTACTCCGGGTAATCGGGTGGGTGGGTGGGAAAGGTCCTGGCGAGGGTTGACCTGGCGTTGCGGATCCGGGCAGGGCAGGCCCCCCGGGCCACGGAACCCGCTAGCCCCGGGGGCGCGCCGCCCCGACCAGGGCGGTCATGACCCGGAGGTCCTCACCCATCTCCGGGTGCCACTGCACCCCCAGCGCCCAGTTCGGGGACGGGAGTTCCACCGCCTCCACGGTGCCGTCCTCCGCGTGGGCCGACGCGATCAGGTCCTTGCCGAGCCGGTCCACCGCCTGGTGGTGGTACGTGGGGACGGCAGTCGAAGCGTCCGGCGCGATGGACTCGTACAACGTGCCCGGCACCGGCTTCACCCCGTGCGTGCCGAAGACGCCCACCGCCTCCACATGCCCCTCCAGGTGCTGCACCAGCGTCCCGCCGAGCGCCACGTTCAGGAGCTGCATCCCCCGGCAGATGCCGAGCAGCGGCGTCCCGGACGCCAACGCCGCCCCGATCAGCGCCAGTTCCCACGCGTCCCGCTCCCGCGCCGGGGGGCCCGTACGCTCCTCACGCTCCGAGCCGTAACACGACGGGTCGACATCGGGGCCACCCGCGATGACCACGCCGTCGAGCCGGGCGACGACTTCATCCGCGTACGAAGGATCGTCCGGCGGGAGCATCGCGGTGAGTCCGCCCGCCGCCTGGACCAGCCGCGGGTAGCCGGCGGGGAGCAGTGCCGCGGGCAGCTCCCACACGCCCCAGCTCGCCTTCGCCTCCAGGTAGGTGCTGACGCCGATCAGCGGTCGGCGGGTGGTCTCACTGCTCACCCTCGTCTCCCGTCAAGTTCCGTCGCGACATGCTCGACATGCTCAGTCGCGTTCCAGTTCCGCCTCCGCGGCGGCCAGCGCCGCGAACTCCTCCTCCGGCGCCCGCGCCACCAGATGCTTGCGGCTGTAGAAGCCGAAGTACGCGATCGCCACCACGTATACCGCGAGCGCGATCAACGCCGCTGTCACGTCCACCAGGAACGTCGCGACCAGCGCCGAGCAGGCCAGGACCAGCGCCACCGACGAGGTCACCATGCCGCCGGGCGTGCGGTACGGCCGCTCCAGGCCCGGCTCCCTGCGGCGCAGCACGATGTGCGAGAGCGACATCAGGGCGTATGAGATGGTCGCGCCGAACACCGCCACGTTCAGCATCCGCGCACCGTCACCGGTCGCCGCGGCCAGGCCGAAGCCGATCGCCCCGGGGACCAGGAGCCCCAGGTAGGGCGCTTTGCGGCTGCTCGTGAGCGACAGGAACTTCGGCAGGTAACCCGCCCTCGACAGCGCGAACAGCTGGCGCGAACCCGCGTAGATCAGCGAGAAGAACGACGCCACCAGACCGGCCAGACCCGCGTAGTTGACGATGCGGCTCAGCGCCGTCGCCTCGCCGCCCGGCTGCAACGCCTCCACCAGGGGGTTGCCCGCACCCTGGATCGCGTTCGCGCCCCGCGCCCCCGCCGACGCGAAGAACGTGAGGAGCGCGAGGACGACGAGGATGGCCATCGACCAGCGGATCGCGCGCGGCAGCGTGCGCGCCGGGTCCTTCGTCTCCTCGGCCGCCAGCGGCACGCCCTCCACGCCCAGGAAGAACCACATGCCGAACGGGAACGCCGCCCAGATGCCCAACAGACCCATCGGCAGCCACGAGTTGGAGCCGAAGGCGTCCACCTCCACGGGGATGTCGTTCAGCTTCGACGCGTCGAAGTCCATGAACGCGCCGACCGCGAAGACCAGCAGCGCCGCCACCGCGATGCCCGTGACGACGAAGCTGAAGCGCAGCGCCTCGCCGACGCCCCACAGGTGGATGCCGATGAAGACGACGAAGCAGGCCAGGTACACCGGCCAGCCGGAGGTCAGGCCGAAGAGGCCGAGGGACTCGACGTAGTCGCCGATGAAGATGGAGATCGCGGCCGGCGCCAGGATGTACTCGATGAGGATCGCCGTGCCGGTGAGGAAACCGCCCCACGGGCCGAGCGCCCGGCGCGCGAAGCCGTAGCCGCCGCCCGCGGTGGGCAGCACCGACGACAGTTCCGCCAGCGAGAAGACCATGCACGCGTACATCACGCCCATGAGCGCCATGGCGATCGCGAGGCCGCCGAATCCGCCCTCCGCCAGGCCGAAGTTCCAGCCCGAGTAGTCGCCCGAGACGACATAGGCGACGCCGAGTCCGGTGAGCAGCAGCCAGCCCGCGCTGCCCCGGCGCAGGGTTCTGCGCTCCAGATAGTCGTCCGCCGGTTCGGCGGTACTCGTCTTGGGGGACTCCACGGTCATGGCACGGCTCCTATGCGGCGGCACTGCGGCGGGGTGACTCAATGGAACGGATCCATACCTTTGCCGTGCCGGGTGCGAGAAATCAAGACCCCTGCGTTACGCCGCGGTTAATCACCCCTGGCTCCGCCCCTTATGTCAGGAAACCCCGCAGCAAGGCGGCCGTGCCGCCGCAGTGCTCGCGCATCATCTCCCGCGCGCCGTCCGCGTCCCCGTCGAGCACCGCCTCGACGAGCGCGGTGTGCTGGCGCTGCGAATGCTCCAGGTTCCGTACCAAGAGCGGGATGCAGTCGAGGAGGTCGTTGACGGTCGCCCGGACCGCCGCGTACTGCGCGGTGAGCGAGGGGGAGCCGCACAGCTCGGCCAGGGTCAGGTGCAGCAGGGTGTCCAGGCGGCGGTACTCGGACAGGGGTGCCTCGTGGGTCTGCGCGAGCGCCGTGCGCAGCCGCTCGCGCTGTTCCCCGCTCAGGCCGTGCGCCGCGCAGAGTCCGGCCGCGCCGACCTCAAGGACCTCGCGGAACCGCAGCGCGTCCTCGACGTCGACGTCCGCCACGCGCCGCCGCAGCTCGTCCTCGCCCGCCGCCTCGGGGCGCGGGCGGACGAACGTTCCGCCGTACCTGCCCCGCCGCGACTCGACGAGGCCCTGGTCCTGCAGCACCTTGAGGACCTCGCGCAGCGTGACCCGGCTGATCCCGAGCCGTTCGGCCAACTCCCGCTCCGATGGCAGGCGTTCACCGCCGGGCACCAGGCCCAGGCGTACGACCTGGAGGATCTGTTCCAGGGCCTCCTCGAAGCCGTTGCCCGCCCGTACGGGACGCAGCACCGGCGTGAGCCGGTCGTCGGCGGTCGCGGCGGCCGTCTCCGCAGCCGTCCCCGCGGCCCCGTCGGCATCCGTGTGCGACATCTGGCCGTACCCCCTTCCCAATCAATGGTTCTCGGCAATACCTTATGGCTCTCGGCTGACCCAAGGAGGATTTTCCCGTGGCAGACCGCACACCCCCGCTCGGGATCGAGGAGCTGCGTGCTCTCGTCACGAGCGGCGAGATCGACACTGTCGTCCTGGCCTTCCCCGATATGCAAGGGCGGCTGCAGGGCAAGCGGTTCGCCGCCCAGTTCTTCCTGGACGACGTCCTGGAGCACGGCACGGAGGGCTGCAACTACCTCCTGGCCGTCGACGCGGAGATGAACACCGTCGAGGGCTACGCCATGTCCTCCTGGGACCGCGGCTACGGCGACTTCGCCATGCGGCCGGACCTCAGCACCCTGCGCCGCGTCCCCTGGAACGAAGGCACCGCGATGCTCATCGCGGACCTCGCCTGGAACGACTCCTCGCCCGTCGTGGCCGCGCCCCGGCAGATCCTGCGCCGCCAGCTCGACCGGCTCGCCGAGCTCGGCTACACCGCCAACGTCGGCACGGAGCTCGAGTTCATCGTCTTCAAGGACACGTACGAACAGGCCTGGGACGCGGGCTACAAGGCCCTGACCCCGGCCAACCAGTACAACATCGACTACTCGGTGCTCGGCACGGGACGCATCGAGCCGCTCCTGCGCCGCATCCGCAACGAGATGGCCGCGGCCGGGCTCGTCGTCGAGTCGGCCAAGGGCGAGTGCAACCCGGGCCAGCACGAGATCGTGTTCCGCTACGACGACGCCCTCGTCACCTGCGACCAGCACGCCATCTACAAGACCGGCGCCAAGGAGATCGCGTCCCAGGAAGGTGTCTCGCTCACCTTCATGGCCAAGTACAACGAGGCCGAGGGCAACTCCTGTCACATCCACCTCTCCCTCGCGGACGCGGACGGCACCAACGCCATGGCCGGTGACGGACCCGGTGGCATGTCGCCCGTCATGAGGCACTTCCTGGCCGGGCAGCTCGCGGCGCTCCGGGAGTTCTCGCTGCTCTACGCGCCCAACATCAACTCGTACAAGCGGTTCCGGCCCGGCTCGTTCGCGCCGACCGCCGCCGCCTGGGGCTACGACAACCGCACCTGCGCGCTGCGCGTCGTCGGCCACGGCCGCTCGATGCGCTTCGAGAACCGCCTCCCCGGCGGCGACGTGAACCCGCACCTCGCGGTCGCCGGACTCGTGGCCGCGGGGCTGCACGGCATAGAGCAGAAGCTCGAACTGCCCGAGGAGTGCACGGGCAACGCCTACACCGGCGACTACGCACACGTCCCCACCACCCTGCGCGAGGCCGCCGAGCTCTGGGAGAACAGCGCCATCGCCAAGGCAGCCTTCGGAGACGAGGTGGTCGCGCACTACAGCAACATGGCGCGGGTCGAGCTGGACGCCTTCGCCTCCGCGGTGACCGACTGGGAGCTCCGCCGCTCCTTCGAACGCATGTGAGGCACCCTTGCCCGACGCACAGAACCTCGACGCACAGAACGTACTGAACCTCGAAGTACTGAACCCGGCGACCGAAGAGGTCATCGCGACCGTCCCCGCCGCCACGCCCCAGGACGTCGACGCGGCCGTCGTGCGCGCGAGCGCCGCACAGGCGACGTGGGCCGCGGCCACCCCCGGCGACCGCGCCCGCCTGCTGCGCCGCTTCGCGGTGGCCGTCGACGAACACCTCGAAGAGCTCGCCCAGTTGGAGGTACGCGAGGCCGGTCACGTCATCGGCAACGCGCGCTGGGAGGCCGGCAACGTCCGCGATCTCCTGGACTTCGCCGCGGGGGGAGTGGAGCGGCTGAGCGGCCGTCAGATCCCGGTGCCCGGTGGTCTGAACGTCACGATCCTCGAACCCCTCGGGGTCGTCGGCGTCATCGCGCCCTGGAACTTCCCGATGCCGATCGCCGCCTGGGGCACCGCCCCCGCGCTCGCGGCCGGCAACGCGGTCATCCTGAAACCCGCCGAGACGACACCGCTCACCGCGCTCCGGCTCGCCGAACTCGCCCTGGAAGCAGGCCTTCCCGAAGGTCTCTTCCAGGTCCTGCCCGGCGCGGGCGCCGTCGCGGGCAACGCCCTGGTCGAGCATCCCGGCGTCGCCAAGATCGTGTTCACCGGCTCCACGGGCGTCGGCAAGCAGATCATGGCCAAGTGCGCCGCCCGCGTGAAGCGCGTGACGCTCGAACTCGGCGGCAAGAGCCCGAACATCGTCTTCGCCGACGCGGACGTGGAGGCCGCCGCCCTCGCCACGCCCATGTCGTACCTCGACAACTCCGGCCAGGACTGCTGCGCCCGCACCCGCATCCTCGTCCAGCGGTCGGTGTACGACCGCTTCCTGGAGATCGTGCGGCCCGCGGTCGAGTCGGTCGTCGTCGGTGACCCGTCCGACGAGAAGACCCAGATGGGTCCGCTGATCTCTAAGTCCCAGCTGGAGCGCGTGCGCTCGTACGTGCCGTCCGGCACCGGAATCCACGGCGCGGCCCCCGAGGGCCCCGGCTTCTGGTTCCCGCCGACGCTCCTCACCGACGTCGACCCCGCGTCGCCGGTGGCGACGGAGGAGGTCTTCGGGCCGGTCGCCGTGGTCATCCCCTTCGACGACGAGGCCGACGCGATCCGCCTCGCCAACGCGACCGAGTACGGCCTCTCCGGGTCCATCTGGACGCGGGACGTGGGCCGTGCGCTGCGGGTCTCAGGCGCCGTCCAGGCCGGGAACCTGTCCGTCAACTCGCACTCCAGCGTGCGCTATTGGACCCCGTTCGGGGGTTACAAGCAGTCCGGGCTCGGCCGTGAGCTCGGCCCGGACGCCCTCGCGGCTTTCACGGAAACCAAGAACGTCTTCATCAGCACGGCAAGCACAGAAGGCACGGAGGCCTGAACCCCCATGACAGAGAACATCTGCCGCCGTCTCGTCGGCCGCACCGCCGTCATCACCGGTGCGGGCAGCGGCATCGGCCTCGCCACCGCCCGCCGCCTCGCGTCCGAGGGCGCGCACGTCGTCTGCGGGGACATCGACGAGAGGGCGGGCAAGGCCGCCGCCGACGAGGTCGGCGGGACCTTCGTCAAGGTCGACGTCACCGACGCCGAGCAGGTCGACGCGCTCTTCAAGACCGCGTACGACACCTATGGCTCGGTCGACATCGCCTTCAACAACGCGGGCATCTCGCCGCCCGACGACGACTCCATCCTGGACACGGGCCTGGAGGCCTGGAAGCGCGTCCAGGAGGTCAACCTCACCTCCGTGTACCTGTGCTGCAAGGCCGCCATCCCCTACATGCGGCGCCAGGGCAAGGGCTCCATCATCAACACCGCGTCGTTCGTGGCGAGGATGGGCGCGGCGACGTCCCAGATCTCGTACACGGCATCCAAGGGCGGCGTCCTCGCCATGTCCCGCGAGCTGGGCGTGCAGTTCGCCCGCGAGGGCATCCGCGTGAACGCCCTGTGCCCCGGCCCGGTCAACACCCCGCTCCTCCAGGAGCTCTTCGCCAAGGACCCCGAGCGGGCCGCGCGCCGCCTCGTCCACATCCCCGTGGGCCGCTTCGCCGAGGCCGACGAGCTCGCCGCCGCGGTGGCGTTCCTCGCCAGCGACGACTCCTCGTTCGTGAACGCCACCGACTTCCTGGTCGACGGCGGCATCTCGGGCGCGTACGTCACGCCCGTGTAGTCCACCCGCCCGTGTAATTCACCTTCCAGCAACCACCCCGTCAGCCGGGCGTCGCACGACGCCCGGCTGACCTGCGTAAACACGGGAGTGTGTTCGTGAACTTCAAGCGCCGCGCCGCCGCGGCAGCAGCAGTGATAGCCGTCGCCGGAGCCGGTCTCGTCACCGTCCAAGCCACCGCGGAAGCCACCCAGCCCGTGCGGTCCCAGTCGAAGGACTGCCCCTCGCTCACCGTCTCCAAGGGCTGGTACGGCGACAACAAGGCCCGGCTCCAAAAGATGATCGACACGTACGGCCGCTGCGGTGACAGCGGTGACAGCGGGGGCAAGGGGGCGGCCAAGCCCGTCGCCACCTTCGACTGGGACAACACCGTCATCAAGAACGACGTCGGCGACGCCACCATGTTCTGGCTCCTGCGCAACAGCAAGATACGGACGCCACGGAACGCCGACTGGCACACCACGAGCCGCTATCTCACCGACCCGGCGGCCAAGGCCCTCGCCAAGGCCTGCCCCGCCGACGGCGCCACCCTCCCCACCCGCCGCGACACGGACTGCGCCGACGAGATCACCTCCGTCTACGGCGAGGGCACCACCACCGGCGGTGCCGCGGCCTTCGCCGGCTTCGACCACCGGCGCATGGAACCCCAGTACGCCTGGCTCGCCCAGCTCACCCGCGGCTGGTCCACCCGGCAGGTCAAGGGCTTCGCCGCAGCCGCCCGCAAGGAGAACCTCGCCGCACCCGTCGGCACCGAACAGCGCGTCGGCACCGGCAAGTTCACCGGCTGGGCCCGCTACTACGACCAGCAGCGCGACCTGATCCGTACGCTCAAGAAGGCCGGATTCAACGTCTACGTGGTCTCCGCCTCGCCCGAGCCGGTTGCCGAGGTGTGGGCGAAGAGCGTCGGCGTCGACGCCCGGCACACCATCGGCATCCGCAATGTCTCCGCACACGGGAAACTGACGGCCCATCTGAAGGGCTGCGGCACCGTCAAGGACGGCGACGACTCGATGATCACGTACATCGACGGCAAGCGCTGCTGGATCAACCAGGAGATCTACGGGGTCCGGGGCGCGGCGGCCGAGAAGGTCCAGCCGGCCGCCAGGCGCCAGGTGTTCGCGGCCGGTGACTCCGACACCGACATCTCCTTCCTGCGCGACGCCACCGGCCTTCGCCTCGCCCTGAACCGCAACAAGAACGAGCTCATGTGCCGTGCCTACGACAACGGCGACGGCCGCTGGCTGGTGAACCCCATGTTCATCGAGCCCAAGGGCAAGCTCGCGAAGCCGTACCCGTGTGCCAGCACCGGCTACACCGAACGGGACGGCGGGGCAGGCCCCGTGCGCCGCGCGGACGGGTCCGTCATCCCCGACCAGAAGGACACGGTGCACGGGGCCTGACCGCCCCCGGGGGATTGATGTACGGTCCATGCGCATGCGCAACAGACATGCCTTGGCGTTGACGCTGGCCACGGCCGCCGCTCTGGCGGCCGTGCCCGCGTCGCTCCCCGCGGCCGCCGCCACGCCCGCGAACCCCTCCGCTGCGAAGGCCCATTGCCCGCAGCTCTCCAAGAAGCTGACCTGGTTCGGCGACAACCGTGACCGGCTCCAGCAGATGATCGACGAGCGCGGACTCTGCGGCTCCCACCGGGGCCACGACCACAAGCGTCCCGTCGCCGCCTTCGACTGGGACAACACGGTCGTCAAGAACGACATCACCGACGCGACGATCGCCTGGTCCCTGCACCACGACAAGATCCTGCGCCCCGCGAGCTGGAAGTCCACCAGCAAGTGGATGACGGACGAGGCCGACCAGGCACTCACCAAGGCCTGCGGCACGAAGGTGCCGGTCGGCAAGCCGCTGCCCACCTCCACCGACACCGACTGCGCCGACGAGATCTTCGAGGTCCGCGAGGACGGCAAGACCATGAGCGGCGCCGCCGCCTTCGCGGGAAAGTGGGACCACCGGCACACCGTCCCGCAGTACGCCTGGGTGCCCCAGCTCTTCGCCGGACACACCGTCCCCGAACTGGAGTCGTACGCGGCGAAGGCCCGCAAGCAGGTCCTCGCCGCCCCCGTCGGCGCCACCCAGAAGGTCGGCACGCACGAGATCCCCGGCTACGCCCGCTACTACGACCAGCAGCGCGACCTGATCCGCACGCTCAAGAAGGCCGGATTCGACGTCTACATCGTCTCGGCGGGCTCCGAGCCGGTCACGGAGGTCTGGGCTGGTGGCAAGGGGGGTGTCGGCATCGACCGCAAGCACACCATCGCCATCCGCTCGGTCCTCGACCGCAAGGGCCGGATCACCACCTGGAACCAGGGCTGTGGCGACGTCCCGCGGAACAAGGGTGAGGCCATCCCCTACATCGACGGCAAGCGCTGCTGGATCAACCAGGAGATCTACGGCGTCAAGGGCAAGTCCGCCTGGGACAAGCAGGACCGGTCCCACCGCATCGCGCTCGGCGGCGGTGACGCCGACACGGACGTCACGTTCGTCGGCGACGCCACGGGCGCCCACCTCGTCCTGAACCGCAACAAGAACGAGGTCATGTGCCGGGCGTACGACGACGCCGACGGCCGCTGGGTCGTGAACCCCATGTTCATCGAGCCGATGAAGCGGAAGCCGGACCTCTACCCGTGCTCGACGGCCGCGTACAACGCACCGGACGGGAGCAAGGGACCGGTCCTGCGCGGGGACGGCTCGGTCGTTCCTGATCAGGTGGACGCGGTGTTCTGACTGGCCCGACTGCCCCGACGGTTCCGACTGTTCTGATCTTCAGGGCACGTCCTAGAGTGCCGGGATGAGCATGTCGCCCCCTCCCGGCTGGTACACGGACCCCTCGGCCCCACCGGCACAGCACGTCGAGCGCTGGTGGGACGGGTCCGCCTGGACCGAGCACCGGCGTGCGCCCGAGGCCCCGCAAGCGGCCCAGGCGCAGCCGGGGTTCGGCCCGCCGCAGCCCCAGACCCAGGTCCAGCCGCTCCCGGGGGCCTCCGGCGGCGGCCGGGGCAAGGCGGTGGCGCTGGCCACCGCCGGGGTCGTCCTGGTCGCGTCGATCGTCACCGGCGTGGTGCTCCTCAAGAAGGACGAAGAACCGCAGGTCGAGGGCCCCGTGTCGACCACCTCGAAGGAGGTGGACCCGCCGTCGCCGACCTCGCCGACGCCCACCACCTCGGCGCCGGACCCCGACCCCTCCACCCTCGTCGACCAGCTCAACGGCATCACGATCCCCGTCCCCGACGGCTGGGAGAAGGCCGACAGCACGGTCGGCGGCGACCCGACCGTCCGCACACCGGACGTCTACGACTGCCCGGGCGAGGGCAGCCTCTGCCGCCACGGCACGGTCTACTCCCGCACGTCGACCGCGACCGACGAGCGTTCGCCCAAGACGCTGGCCCTGAGGGACATCAAGGACGCGGCGGACAGCGCGTACGAGGAGGACAAGGTCGGCATGCGGCCCTTCGGGGGCATCGCGAGCCACGAGAAGGTCAAGGAGGGCTCCGTCGCGGTCGCGGGCCGCTCCGGATACCTCGTGCGCTGGCGGGTCCGCACGGAGAAGGGCCCCGGCGGATACGTCCAGTCGCTCGCCTTCCCCTCGAGCCACGGCTCCGAGGCGCTGGTCATCGTCCGCTTCGCCATCGACGCCGGGGACGCGGCGCCGCCGCTCTCCGACATGGAGAGGATCACCAAGGGGATCCGTCCGGTGGGCGGCGGAGGGACGAGCGGCGGCGTGGGCAACAGCGTGGGCGCGACGCCCTGAGAGCCCCGCAGAGCTAGAGGAACGTGTGGCCTTCCCCGCGGTACGTCGGGACGGTGGCCGTCACACGGTCGCCCTCGACGAGACGCAGCGCGTCGAACCGCTCGCACATCTCCCCGGCCTTCGCGTGCCGGAACCACACCTTGTCGCCGATCCGCAGATCGTCGGCGGGCGCGCCGAGCAGCGGCGTCTGCACCTCGCCCGCGCCTTCCTGCGGGTCGTAGCGCAGCCCCTCCGGGAGGTACGGCACCGGGGAGCGGTCGGGGCCCGCCGCACCCGACGCGGGGTAGCCGCCGCCGAGCACGGTCACGGTGCCCGGGGCGGGGCGGCGCACGACGGGCTGGGCGAACAGCGCGGCCGGACGCCCGCTGAACGACGTGTAGTTGTCGAAGAGCCGCGGTACGTACAGGCCCGACCCCGCGGCGATCTCGGTCACCGCACGCTCGGCCGCCGTGTGCTGCACGCTGCCGGTACCGCCGCCGTTGACGAACTCCAGGTCCGGCGCGACCGCCCGCACCGCGCGGATGGTCTCGGCCCGCCGCGCCGCGAGCTCCTTACGGGCCGCGGTCTGCATCAGCCGGATCGCCTGCGAGCGCGCGGGACGGCCGTCGACCGCGTCACCGACCCCCGCCACATGACCCTCGTACGCCATCACGCCCACGAGCCTGAAGCCGGGCCTGCGGCCCACGGCGCGGGCGAGCGCGGCGACTTGGGCGGGGGAGTGCAGGGGCGACCGCAGCGCGCCGACCCGCACCCGCCCGCCGAGGACCTTGTAGGCGGTGTCCAACTCCAGGCAGACCCGGACCTCTTCGCGTCCGCCGCCCCTGGCCTCGTCGATGAGCCGCAGCTGCGCGGGGTCGTCGATCATCACCGTCACCGACGAGGCGAGCTTCGGGTCGGCGGTCAGCTCGGCGAAGCCGGCACGGTCGGCCGAGGGGTAGGCCAGCAGGACATCGTCGAACCCGGAGCGCGCGAGCCACAGGGACTCGGCGAGCGTGAAGGACATGAGCCCGGCGAAGCCGTCGCGGGTCAGCACACGTTCGAGGAGGGCGCGGCAGCGCACGGACTTGCTCGCGACCCGGATCGGCTTCCCGCCGGCCCGGCGCACGAGGTCGTCGGCATTGGCGTCGAACGCCTCCAGATCGACGATCGCGAGGGGGGCGTCGAGGTGCGCGGTGGCCCGGTCATAGCGGGCCCTGTCTGCTGCACGGGCTGTCATGGCCGAAGCCTGCCAGACGCGATTACCCGAGGGTAGGGGGATGATCCGGGCAGATCGCCCGGGGGCCGAGACTGGTTCCCGCACGACCGGAAGCTGCCCTTAGAGTTACGCGCAGAAGAGCGAGGAAACGGGGGGTGCATGAGCACGGAAGCGCGACGGGCCCCAGTCCCGCCACGTCCCACGACTCCACCCCCGCCGCCGGGCCCGCCCTCGTCGATGCCGCCTCCCGCTCCGTCCGCCCGCTTCCCCGGCCAGAGCCCGCCCCCGGCGGATCCGGCACCGGAGGACCAGGGTCAGGCGGACGGAGATCAGGACTCCCTCCTGGGGGATCTGCTCGCCCCCTTCGACCGGGTGCGCAGGCCGCGGCCGCCACTGAACGACCCGGACGAACCGGACGACCCGGGCAACGTGAACAAGGCGGACGCGGCGGCCGACACCGCCGACGAGACGCAGCAGCTCGCGGACGAGGAACAGCAGTCCCCGCCCCCGCCGCCCGCGTCGGCGCGCTTTCCCGATACGCCGCCGCCGTCGGCGATGACCCGGACCCGCGCCCGCACCCCTGCTCCTGCCCCAGCTCCTGTCCCGTCCCCGCCGCTCCCTCCTGGCCCGCCGCACGTCGATGCCCCTGACGCCCCGGATGCCGAGGGCGAGCAGCACGCCGCGGACTATCCGCTGCGTCCGCCGATGCCTTCGGTGCCGCCGTCGGAGCCAGTGGTGGCGCGCATATCCGTGCCCGCCCCGGACTCCTCGTCTGCTCCCCTGCCTCCGCCTCCTCCCTCCCCCCGAACGACCGCCGCCCGCCGCGCGGTCGGCGCCATCGACCTGACGCCCGGCCCCGGAGCCGGGCGGCCCTTCGTGTCGTTCGCGCGGCCCGCGATGTACGACGACAGCACCACGCGGCTGCGCCCCGTCCGCACCTGGGCCCAGCCCCGCGTGAGTGCCGCCGCTGCCTGCGTCGTGCTCGGCCTCGGGCTCATCGGGGGCGCCGCGACCGGGAGTTGGCTGACCGACGGCTCCGAAGGGGCGGGCACCACGCGGAACACGTATGCCATGGCGGGCCAGCTCTGGCACAGCGTGCCCGTCGACCAGCTCTTCCCGGTGACCATCAAGGGAGAGGGCGCGGGCCCCGGCGGAGCCGACCGCACCTGGACCCGGATCGCCGTCGCCCCCGACTCCCCCTGCAAGGGCGCTTTCGACCCGCTCCTGCGCAAGGCCCTGGCCCCGGCGGGCTGCCTCCGGCTGCTGCGCGCCACGTACACGGACGCGACCCGCAGCCATGTCACCACCGTGGGCCTGCTGTTCACCAAGGCCGACGCCGACGCCATGCGCTCGCTGCGCACCCGCTTCACGGAGGAGGGCCTCGACCGGCGTCCCGACCTCATGCCCCGGCCCTACGCGGCCAAGGGCACCCCGGCGGCGGACTTCGGCGACGCCCAGCGCGCCTCCTGGACCGTGTCGGTGCTCCCGGACGCCCCCGTCGTCGCCTTCTCCGTCTCCGGATTCGCCGACGGCCGCACGGTCACCGAACCCGAGCCCGCCGACGAGGCCATCAGGACGTCCGCCACCTCCGCCCCCGCCCAGGCGGGCCTCGGCAACGAGGCGAGGGGCATCGCCGACCGCGTCGAGCGGCGACTGCGGAAGACCATCGCGGCCACGGAGAAGTCCTCATGAGAATCCGTCAGCTGGGTGTCGCCGCCCTCGCCGCGTCGCTCGCCCTCCTGCCCGCCACCGCCCACGCCGACGACGGCATACGCGCCCAGCAGTGGGCCCTCGACGCCCTGCACACGGACCAGGCCTGGCAGACCACCAAGGGCAAGGGCATCACCGTCGCCGTCCTGGACACCGGTATAGACGGCGGCCACCCCGACCTGGCGGGCAGCGTCCTCGAGGGCAAGGACATGGTCGGTTTCGGGGCGAAGAAGGGCGACCGCTCCTGGGCCAGGCACGGCACCGCCATGGCCGGCATCATCGCGGGCCACGGACACGGCGCGGGCGGCGGGGACGGCGTACTCGGCATCGCGCCGGATGCGAAGATCCTGCCGATCCGCGTGATCCTGGAGGACGGGGACCCGGACCGCTCGAAGGCCCGCAACACCCGGGGCAACGCCCTCGCCGACGGCATCCGCTGGGCCACCGACCACGGCGCCGACGTCATCAACCTCTCCCTGGGCGACGACTCCAAGTCCGCCCACCCGGAACCCGCCGAGGACGCCGCCGTCCAGTACGCCCTCAAGAAGGGCGCCGTCGTCGTCGCGTCAGCGGGCAACGGCGGCGAGCGCGGCGACCACATCTCGTACCCCGCGGCCTACCCCGGCGTCATCGCCGCCACCGCCGTCGACGAGGGCGGCGACCGCGCCTCCTTCTCCACCCGCCGCTGGTACGCCACCGTCAGCGCCCCCGGCAAGGACATCGTCATCGCCGATCCCGACCGGGAGTACTACGAGGGCTGGGGCACCAGCGCCGCCTCCGCGTTCGTCTCGGGCGCCGTCGCCCTCATCCGCGCCGCCCACCCCGGCCTGACCCCGCCCCAGATCAAGCAGCTGCTGGAGGACACCGCCCGCGACGTGCCCAGCGGCGGCCGCGACGACTCACAGGGCTTCGGCTTCATCGACCCGGCGGCCGCGATCACCGAGGGCGGCAAGAAGAAGCCCGACGGGCTGAAGTCCGCGGCGTACGGCGAGAAGTACTTCGGCCCGGGACCGGACACGGGCCAGGGCGACGACGGGCCCGCCGCCTGGGTCGGTCCGGTCGCGGGCGGCCTCGGCTTCGCCCTCCTCGCGGCGGCGGTACACCTCTGGCGCGGTCGCCGCGGAACCCGCACCGGCACCACCGCCCGATAGGCCCCGGGCCGCGGTCGATAGGGTCGGGGCCGTGGCGAACAAGAACATCCCGGACCCCGGCTTCTCCGACGACGACGGGTCCGCCGACCCCCGGCTCACCGAGGCCCTGACCGCGTGGGCCGGGGACCGCACGGCCCACGGCCCCGTCCTGGAGGCGCTCACCGGCGCCCGGCTGCTCGTCCCCGTGGTCGCCGTGCTCGGCGAGGTCGAAGAGGGCGCGGACGGGCTGCGCCGCGAGAAGTCCAGCGACATGGCGGTCCCCACGCTCAAGGCCGGCGACCGCAAGGCGCTGCCCGCGTTCACCTCGACCCAGGCCCTCGCCCTGTGGGACCCGGAGGCCCGGCCCGTCGCCGTCCCCCTGCACCAGGCGCTCCAGGCCGCCGCGCACGAGCAGGCCGACACGATCGTGCTCGACCTCGCGGGACCGGTCCCGTACGAGATCAACCGGCCCGCCCTGATCGCCCTCTCCGAAGGACGCCACACCAGGGATCCGCTCGCCGACCCCGCCGTCACGGCCGCCGTACGCGCGGCCGTCGCCGCCGAGCCCGCCGTCCTGCGGGCCTACCTCGGCGCGGGCACCGCGGACGGCACCCTCGCGCTCGTCCTCGACCCCGCGGCGGACCAGGCCGAAACCGCCCAGCGCGTCGCCCGGCACATCGCGGCCGACGAAACACTGAGGGCCCGCCTGGTGAGCGGCCTCGACCTGGCACTGCTGCCGGCCGGGGCGACGCCACCGGGCGAGCCCTTCTACGTACGTCCGTGAATCACATACGTACGTGTGTCATGGGTGATGCTCAGCCGAAGACCGGGCCCGTGTACTTCTCGCCCGGGCCCTGACCCGGCTCGTCCGGAACGTCGGACGCCTCGCGGAAGGCCAGCTGCAGCGACTTCAGGCCGTCGCGCAGCGGGGCCGCGTGGAACGAGGAGATCTCCGTGGCGCTCGCGTCCATCAGACCGGCGAGCGAGTGGATCAGCTTGCGGGCCTCGTCGAGGTCCTTGTGGCCCTCGCCGCCCTCGGCCAGGCCGAGGTTCACGGCCGCCGCGCTCATCAGGTGGACGGCGACCGTGGTGATCACCTCGACCGCGGGGACATCGGCGATGTCACGGGTCAGGGTGTCGAAGTCGGGGGAATCGGAGCCCGGGCCGGTGCCGGACTCGGGGGTGGGGGTCGCGTCGCTCATGCCCCACACGATAAGCGGAGCCCCGCGCGGAGCGGTCCGCGGGAGTCCGTGCGCACCGTTGATTAGCCCCACCCCCGCGGAGCTGCTAACCTTGTGTAACGACCGGCCGGATACTCGCGTGCCACGCAGAGGCCCGGCCCACAAGTGGAGGCTCCGCTTCCCACCTAGTCGCTCCCTGAGCGGCAGGTCACCGGTCAGGCAGCCGCAGTCCTCGAGACTACGGCAGGCCCGAGATGCGCCCCGCGATCACCGCGGAGGTGCTCCGGTAGTAATGGAGCCCCTTCCTGTGATCGGTTGGGGCATTTTTTATGTACTCACTCGGTTGGTCGAGATAACAGACGTAACGCGGCTGTCCGCCAGACCGCCGCGTGGTGCTACCGAGGAGGATCCATCAGCGCCGAGCCCCGCATCAACGACCGGATTCGCGTTCCCGAGGTGCGACTTGTCGGTCCCAGCGGCGAGCAGGTCGGGATTGTTCCGCTTGCCAAGGCCCTGGAGCTCGCACAGGAGTACGACCTCGACCTGGTCGAGGTGGCGGCTACCGCCCGTCCGCCCGTGTGCAAGCTCATGGACTACGGGAAGTTCAAGTACGAGTCGGCCATGAAGGCCCGTGAGGCGCGCAAGAACCAGGCGCACACGGTCATCAAGGAGATGAAGCTCCGGCCGAAGATCGACCCGCACGACTATGACACCAAGAAGGGTCACGTCGTCCGGTTCCTCAAGCAGGGCGACAAGGTCAAGATCACGATCATGTTCCGTGGTCGCGAGCAGTCCAGGCCGGAACTCGGCTACCGACTGCTGCAGCGTCTCGCGAACGACGTCGAAGACCTCGGGTTCATCGAGTCGAACCCGAAGCAGGACGGCCGAAACATGATCATGGTCCTCGGTCCGCACAAGAAGAAGACCGAAGCCATGGCCGAGGCCCGCGAGGCTCAGGCGGTCCGCAAGGCGGATGCGAAGGCCAACCCGGGCCGCTCGCAGAACTCCGCCGAGGAGGGGGAGTCCGACGAGGCTCCTGTCGAAGCTGCCGCCGAGGCCCCTGCCGAGGCCCCTGCCGAGGCTCCCGCCGAGGCCTGATCCCGGGACGTGAGTCCGGGGATCGCCACCTGATACATACGGTTCCCGGATGCCCGGTTTCACGACCGGGCATCCGAGTGCCACTGACGAGGAGAGAACGGCGCTATGCCGAAGAACAAGACGCACAGCGGTGCCAGCAAGCGCTTCAAGATCACCGGCTCCGGCAAGGTGCTCCGCGAGCGCGCCGGCAAGCGCCACCTGCTCGAGCACAAGTCGTCCCGTCTGACGCGTCGCCTCAGCGGCAACGCCGAGATGGCCCCGGGCGACGCCAAGAAGATCAAGAAGCTTCTCGGCAAGTGAGTCCGGGCGCACACCGCGCCTGAACTCTGACCGGGACCCAATCGATACCGGGTCGTGTGAGTCCAACCACGGCCCCGCTGCAAGGAGTTAACAAGTGGCACGCGTCAAGCGGGCAGTCAACGCCCACAAGAAGCGCCGCGCAGTCCTCGAGGCTGCCAAGGGCTACCGCGGTCAGCGTTCGCGCCTGTACCGCAAGGCCAAGGAGCAGGTCACCCACTCCCTGGTCTACAACTACAACGACCGCAAGAAGCGCAAGGGCGACTTCCGTCGGCTGTGGATCCAGCGCATCAACGCCGCTGCCCGCCAGAACGGCATGACGTACAACCGCCTCATCCAGGGTCTGAACGCCGCCAACATCGAGGTGGACCGCAAGATCCTCGCGGAGCTCGCCGTCAACGACCCGAACGCGTTCGCCGCGCTGGTCGAGGTCGCGCAGAAGGCGCTGCCGAGCGACGTCAACGCCCCCAAGGCTGCCTGACGCTTCGCCGTACCTGAGCGTTACTCGCGGACCCGCAGGCCCTTTGGCCTGCGGGTCCGCGTGCGTTCGGTTTCTCGTCCGCCCTCCTCTGCCGTCTCCCCCCCGAAGGTGAGCTCATGACCGCCGCTCCCGAGTTGATCTCTCCCAAGTCGTCCCGTGTCAGTGCCGCGCGGCGGCTCGGCAAGCGGAACTTCCGGGGGAAGGAGCAGCTGTTCCTCGCCGAGGGGCCGCAGGCCGTGCGGGAGGCCGCGGCGCACGCCGACACGCTCGTCGAGGTCTTCGTGACCGTCGAGGCCGCCGAGCGTTACGCGGACATCGTCGGCGAGGCCCGTGCCGCGGGGGCCCGGGTGCATCTGGCGGACGAGGACGTCATCGCCGACATCTCGACGACCGTGACGCCGCAGGGACTCGTCGGGGTCTGCCGGTTCGTGGACACCTCCTTCGACAGCATCCTCGCCGCGAAGCCCAGGCTGGTCGCCGTCCTCGCGCACGTCCGTGACCCCGGGAACGCCGGCACCGTGCTGCGGTGCGCCGACGCGGCGGGGGCCGACGCCGTCGTCCTGACGGACGCCTCCGTGGATCTCTACAACCCCAAGTGCGTGCGCGCGTCGGTGGGTTCGCTCTTCCACCTGCCCGTCGCCGTCGGCGTACCCGTCGAGCGGGCCGTCCAGGGGCTGAAGGACGCGGGCGTACGCATCCTCGCGGCCGACGGAGCGGGCGAGGACGACCTCGACGACGAACTCGACAAGGGCACCATGGGCACGCCGTCGGCCTGGGTCTTCGGCAACGAGGCCTGGGGGCTCCCGGAGGAGACCCGCGCACTCGCCGACGCCGTGGTGCGCGTTCCGATCCACGGCAGAGCCGAAAGCCTCAACCTTGCGACGGCGGCGGCCGTGTGCCTCTATGCGTCCGCCCGTGCACAGCGTGCGGCTGGAGGGTGCCGTTCCGTCACTCCCAGCTAGTAGGGTGACGGGCTCGGAGGCCTCCTGCGCCGGTCCGAGAGGTGGGGTACGGGGAATGAGCATCGGCACGAGCAGATCACCGGGAGTACAGGGCATCCTGTCCACTCGCGCGGACCATGGCGCCCTCGGTGACCTCGGCGGCCTCGGTGTCCACCCGGACGACCTGCCCGACGGTCTGGTCGTCGCGGACGAGACGGGACACGTCATCTGCTTCAACGCCGCGGCCGTGCGCATCACCGCCGTGCGGGCCGACGACGCCCTGGGCGCGCCACTGGAACGCGCGCTTCCGTTAGAGGACCTCGAAGGCCGCCGCTGGTGGCAGCTGACCGATCCGTACGGCGGCATCGCGACCCGCTTCGCGCAGCCCGAGCGCAATCTGCTGCTCCCCGGCGGACGCGAGGTCCTCGTCACCGCTCGCTACGTGCGCACCGCGCCCACCGGCCCCGTCCGCCGCGTCGTCGTCTCCATCCGCGACACCGAGGCCCGGCGCCGCACCGAGCGCAGCCACGCCGAGCTGATCGCCACCGTCGCCCACGAGCTCCGCTCGCCCCTCACCTCCGTGAAGGGCTTCACGGCGACGCTGCTCGCCAAGTGGGAGCGCTTCACCGACGACCAGAAGAAACTGATGCTGGAGACGGTCGACGCCGACGCCAACCGCGTCACACGGCTCATCGCCGAGCTCCTTGACATCTCCCGCATCGACTCGGGGCGCCTGGAACTGCGCCGTCAGCCCGTCGACATCGGTGCGGCCGTCGGCCGCCACATCCAGGCCCATGTCGCCTCCGGCCAGGACGCCGACCGCTTCCTGGTGCGGATGGAACAGCCGATGCCCGACCTCTGGGCCGACCCCGACAAGATCGACCAGGTGCTCAGCAATCTGCTGGAAAATGCCGTGCGGCACGGCGAGGGAACCGTCACCATCGACGTGGCACCCTCATCGTCCCCGCGCGAGCGGGGCGGGGTCGAGACGGCCGTGACCGTGAGCGACGAGGGGACCGGCATTCCGGAGGAATCGATGGGCCGTGTCTTCACCCGCTTCTGGCGGGGCAGCAAGCGCGGCGGGACGGGACTCGGCTTGTACATCGTGAAGGGCATCGTGGAGGCGCACGGCGGGACGATCACCGTCGGCCGCGCGCCCGGTGGCGGCGCCCAGTTCCGATTTACGTTGCCCGTGGGCACTCCGGCGTATCTCCTCTGATCTTCTCTCCGATCCGCCCGAGCACGGCCCGCGGGCTCATTCACCTGCGCCACCCCCGTTAGACTCGATCCTTGGCACGTTTGCGTCCCTGATCTGTGGACGATTCGTCTCCGAGTCGTAGACGGGGACCATCACCAGCCAACCGGAAGCACGGGAAGAGATGTCGGCACCGAACAAGTCGTACGACCCTGTTGAGGTCGAGGCACTGAAACCTGAAGAGATCGAGCGCATGCGGGACGAGGCGCTCGCCGCCTTCGCCGCCGCGGGCGACCTCGAACAGCTCCAGGAGGCCAAGGTCGCGCACACCGGCGGCACCTCGCCGCTGTCCCTCGCCAACCGCGAGATCGGCGCGCTGCCCCCGCAGGCCAAGGCCGAGGCCGGCAAGCGCGTCGGCATGGCGCGCGGCGCGGTCAGCAAGGCGCTCGCCGCCCGCCAGACCGAGCTCGAGGCCGAGCGTGACGCCCGGGTCCTGGTCGAGGAGGCGGTGGACGTCACGCTGCCGTACGACCGCGTCCCGGCCGGTGCCCGGCACCCGCTGACCACGTTCATGGAGCGTGTCGCGGACGTCTTCGTCGCCATGGGCTACGAGATCGCCGAGGGCCCCGAGGTCGAGGCGGAGTGGTTCAACTTCGACGCCCTGAACTTCACCCCGGACCACCCGGCCCGGCAGATGCAGGACACGTTCTTCGTCCAGGGCCCCAAGGGGACCGAAGGCGACGAGTCCGGTGTCGTGCTGCGCACCCACACCTCCCCGGTGCAGGCCCGCGCGATGCTCGACCGTGAGCCGCCCGTCTACATCGTCTGCCCCGGCCGCGTGTACCGCACGGACGAGCTGGACGCGACGCACACCCCGGTCTTCCACCAGATCGAGCTGCTCGCCGTGGACGAGGGCCTGACCATGGCCGACCTCAAGGGCACCCTGGACCACATGGTCCAGTCGCTCTTCGGCGCGGACATGAAGACCCGCCTGCGCCCGAACTACTTCCCGTTCACCGAGCCGTCCGCCGAGATGGACATGGTCTGCTACGTCTGCCGTGGCGAGTCCGTGGGCAACCCCGACCGCCCCTGCCGCACCTGCGGCAGCGAGGGCTGGATCGAGCTGGGCGGCTGCGGCATGGTCAACCCGAAGGTCCTCACGGCCTGCGGCGTCGACCCCCAGAAGTACAGCGGATTCGCCTTCGGGTTCGGCATCGAACGGATGCTGATGTTCCGCCACAACGTCGAAGACATGCGAGACATGGTCGAGGGTGACGTCCGGTTCACCCGGCCCTTCGGGATGGAGATCTGATGCGGGTCCCGCTTTCCTGGCTGCGGGAGTACGTCGATCTCCCCGCCACCGAGACCGGCCGTGACGTACAGGCCAAGCTCGTCGACGTCGGCCTCGAGGTCGAGACCGTCGAGCAGCTCGGCTCCGGCCTGACCGGTCCGCTCGTCGTCGGCAAGGTCCTCACCATCGAGGAGCTGACGGAGTTCAAGAAGCCCATCCGCTTCTGCACCGTCGACGTCGGCTCGGCCAACGGCACGGGCGAGCCGCAGGAGATCGTCTGCGGCGCACGGAACTTCGCCGTCGGCGACAAGGTCGTCGTCGTGCTCCCGGGCGCCGTCCTGCCCGGCGACTTCAAGATCGCCGCACGCAAGACGTACGGCAAGACGTCGCACGGCATGATCTGCTCCGGTGACGAGCTGGGCATGGGCGACGACGGAAGCGGCGGCATCATCGTCCTTCCGCCGGAGCACGAGGCCGGCACCGACGCCATCCAGCTGCTGGAACTGGTCGACGAGGTCCTGGACATCGCCGTCACGCCCGACCGCGGCTATGCCCTGTCGATGCGTGGCGTCGCCCGCGAGGCGGCCATCGCGTACGGCCTGCCGCTGCGCGACCCGGCGCTCCTCGATGTGCCCGCGCCGAACTCCCTCGGCTACCCGGTCAAGATCTCCGACCCGCGCGGCTGCGACCGTTTCACCGCGCGCACGGTCACGGGTCTGAAGCCCGAGTCCCGCTCGCCGATCTGGCTGCAGCGCCGCCTCCAGAAGGCGGGCATGCGCCCGATCTCGCTCGCCGTCGACATCACGAACTACGTGATGCTGGAGCTCGGCCAGCCGCTGCACGCGTACGACCGCTCCCGCATCGAGGGCACGATCGGTGTGCGCCGTGCCGAGCAGGGCGAGAAGTTCACGACGCTCGACGGCGCCAAGCGCGTCCTCGACGCCGAGGACCTGGTCATCACCGACGACCGCGGCCCGATCGGCCTCGCGGGCGTCATGGGCGGCGCCAACACCGAGATCGCGGACGAAGAGGCGGCCGGGACGACCGACGTCGTCATCGAGGCCGCGCACTTCGACGCGATCTCCATCGCCCGCACGGCCCGGCGCCACAAGCTGCCCTCCGAGGCGGCCAAGCGCTTCGAGCGCGGCGTCGACCCGCAGGCCGCGTCCGCCGCGGCACAGCGCACGGTCGATCTCCTCGTGCTGCTCGCGGGCGGCACCGCCGAGTCCGGGGTCACCGAGGTCATCGCGCCTTCCGCGCCCCACACGATCGCCATGCCCGCCGATCACCCGGACAAGGTCGCCGGTGTGGAGTACGGCCGCGAGACCGTCGTGCGCCGTCTGCAGGAAGTCGGCTGCGACGTGTACGGCCAGGACGCCCTGACCGTCACCGTGCCGTCCTGGCGTCCCGACCTCGCCGAGCCGAACGACCTCGCCGAAGAGGTCATCCGCCTCGAGGGGTACGAGAACCTCCCGTCGACGCTGCCCAAGCCCCCCGCGGGCCGCGGCCTGACCGGCCGGCAGCGGCTGCACCGCCGCTTCGGCCGCGCCCTGGCCGGCAGCGGATTCGTCGAGGCGCCGAACTACCCGTTCATCGGCGAGCAGGTCTTCGACCAGCTGGGCCTGGAGCCCGGCGACCCCAAGCGGCGGGTCGTGAAGCTGGTCAACCCGCTCTCCGACGAGGAGCCCGCTCTTCGTACGACGCTGCTGCCCGGGCTGCTCGGCGCGCTGCGCCGCAACGAAGGCCGCGGCAGCCACGACCTGGCGCTGTTCGAGACGGGTCTGGTCTTCCAGCCCCGCGAGGAGGCCCGTGTCGCGGTGCGGCTGCCCGTCGACCGCCGTCCCACGGACGGGGAGATCGCCTCCCTGACCGAGGCGCTCCCCGTCCAGCCGCGGCATGCCGCCGTCGTCATCGCGGGCGCCCGCGAGCAGGCCGGCTGGTGGGGCAAGGGCCGGCCGTCCGAGTGGGCCGACGCGGTGCAGGCCGCGCGTGACCTGGCCGCCGAGTCGGGCACCGAACTGCTCGTGCGCCAGGGCCAGTACGGCCCGTGGCACCCGGGCCGGTGTGCCGAGCTCGCCGTCGTGATCGACGGGGCGGAGCAGGTCGTCGGGTATGCGGGCGAGCTGCACCCGCGCGTCGTCAAGACGCTCGGTCTGCCCGCGCGCACCTGCGCGATGGAGCTCGACCTGGACCGTCTGGAGGCCGCCGGAGCCGGTGTCCCGCAGGGTCCGAAGATCTCCACGTTCCCCGTCGCCACGCAGGACGTCGCGCTCGTCGTCGACGGGGGCGTTCCGGCCGCCGACGTGGAGCAGGCGCTGAGCGAGGGTGCGGGTGAACTCCTCGAGTCCATCCGGCTGTTCGACGTCTTCACCGGCGAGCAGATCGGTGCGGGCAAGAAGTCCCTGGCGTACGCGCTGCGCTTCCGCGCGGCCGACCGCACGCTGACCGTCGACGAGGCCTCCGCGGCCCGCGACGCGGCCGTCGCCCTGGCGACCGAGCGGACCGGCGCGGTGCTGCGCGGAGCGTAGTCACTGCCAGTAGCCGTCACCAGGCGCACAAGAGGCGCAAAGAAGGGCGTACCCGGACCTCCGGGTACGCCCTTCACTCGTTTGAGTGGCAAGTAAGCCCTCTCTGGTCCGATCGGCCCATGCGGTCGACAGAATCAGTCCGGCCGCAGGGCCGTGATCTGTTCGGTTGCTTCGGTCTGCGCAGGCTGCGCGAATCACACGCTGAACAGGGCCTTAGGGGGGCCGTCGGCATGATCCGTATCAGGACTGGAGCTCCCCGCCGGGCGCTGCGCCGGGCGAGGGGCCGTGCCAGGCTCCGGACGAGGACCGGAAAGCGGGTGTCCCGCCTGGACCCGCCGCGGATCCGGCGTGTCCTCACGCTCGGTCTGCCCGCGGTGTGGGGTGCGGCGGCCGTCACGTACAAGCTGGTCTGTCCGCTCGCCCGGCAGGACGGCCTGGAGGCGCGGATCATCACCAGCGCGGTCTTCTTCGCGGTCGGCGCCGGTCTGATATTGCATGTCCGCGGCACGCTGCTCCGGGAGCTGCGTCAGCTCCGCGAGGTCGCGGGCGCCGCGCAGAACGCCCTGCTGCGCCCGCTGCCGCCACGCGTCGAGGGCCTCACGGTCGCCGCCGGGCGGCTCTCCGCGTCGCGCGGCGCCTCCGTCGGCGGGGATCTGTACGAGGTGGTGGCCACCGACCACGGGGTCCGCATCGTCATGGGCGATGTGCGCGGGCACGGCCTGACCGCCATCAGCACGGCCGCCGCCGTGCTCGGCAGCTTCCGCGAGGCGGCGCACGAGGAGACCGAACTGCCGCACGTCCTGCGGAAGTTGGAGCGTTCCCTCGGGCGGCATCTGCGGGAGCGGTCGCGGGCCGAGCACCCGGCGAACGGCGCTCCCGCGCCGGACAGCCCGGCGGCCGAGGAGTTCGTCACCGTACTCCTGATGGAGATCGGCCCGGACGGCGGGATGACCGCGCTCAACTGCGGCCACCCGTGGCCCTACCGCCTGAGGGGGCGGGCCGAGCCGGTCAGTGCCGGGGAGCCGCTGCCGCCGCTCGGCCCGTTCCCGCTCCCCGTCGAACTGCCGCTGCTGCACTGCGGGCCACTCCTTCCGGGGGAGGCGCTCGCCCTGCACACGGACGGCATGGAGGACACCCGGGACGCGGCCGGACGGTTCTTCCCGCTCCAGGCGGCGCTCACCGAAGCGGTGCGGGTCCCGCCGGTCGCGCCCCAGACCGTGATCCGCGCGGTGTACGCCCAACTCCTGCGCCACGCGGGCCGGTTGCCCACCGACGACGCGGCGCTCCTCGTGCTGCGCAACGACCGGCGGCGGGTGCCGGTACAGCAGGGGGAGACGGTGCGCCGGGAAAGCACCATGACGTGACGCACCGTCAACCTCCGCCGGCCATGCGCCGCCCGACCCCGCCCTGGAGTTGTCGGGCAGACGGCGGGGCGGACGGCGCCGGTGAGGGCCGCCGCACTTTTCGAGGGGGAGCCGGCGACCCGGCCGGCCTCCTATTGAGGAATCCCAGTCAAGCGTGACGGGAGTGGCGACGGCAGAGCGCACACCCCCCGGATTCGGGCGTTCCGTTCACACCCCGTGTGAAGTCACCTCTACTACGCTGTCCACACCGAGCCACCGGAGGGCCTCCATGCAGCCCAATACCCTGCTCGACGCGATCCTCGACGAGGCAGGAATCTCCCACGCGGGCCTGGCTGCCCACGTCAATCAGGCAGGGAAGAGGCGAGGCCTCGCCCTGCGGTACGAACACACCGCCGTATCAAGGTGGTTGAAGGGCCAGCGCCCGCGCGGCCAGGTGCCCGACCTGATCTGCGAGGTGCTCGCGGGGCGTCTCCAGCGCACCGTCACCCTCGACGACATCGGCCTCGGCGTGCCGGGGCTGCCCGCGGTGGGACGTGGCTCCGCGGCCTCGACCCTCTCCGGGTTCGTGGAGCGGGCCACGGCCCTGTGGCGCTCGGACGAACAGCAGCGCCCGCACCTCCTCGGCGCCCCCGCGGTCACGGGAACACCCGCGGTGATGCCCGTCTGGGAGTGGGAGAACCCGCCCGAGGACGTGGACGTCTCACGCGGCGGCAGGCACCCGGTGAGCACGGCCGACATCGACATGATGCGCGCGGCCCGCGCCCACTACGAGCAGATGTACCGCAAGACCGGCGGCATCGCGACCCGCACCCGCATCGTCGGCTTCCTCAACGCCGAGGCGGCGCCTCTGCTGCGGGGCAGCTACACCGACGAGACGGGGCGCCAACTGCACAGATCCACCGGCGGGTTGGTGGCCATCGCGGGAATCTGCGCCTATGACTCGGACGCGCACGGCCTGGCCCAGCGCTACTTCCACCAGGCGCTGCGGCTGGCAAAGGCCAGCGGGGACCGGGGACTTGGGGCCTACGTCATCGCGCTCCTGGTCAACCAGTCGCTGTTCATGCGCGAGTACCGCCAGGCGGTGGCCTTCGCGGAGGCCGCGCTGCGCGCCGCGGGGCGCGAACTCACCCCGGCCCTCGCGTCCGATCTCTACGCCATGCAGGCCAAGTCGTACGCGCACCTGGGCGACGGCAGCAGCGCGCTGTCCTGCATCCGGCGTGCGGAGGTCGCCGCCGACCGCATCCGGCGCGGGCGCGAGCCGGACGAGACCGGCTATGTCCAGCCCGGGCTCGTCAACGTACAGGTGGCGGAGGCACTGCTCAGCCTCGGCGACCTCACGGGAGCGCACGAGCATGCGGCGGCGGCGGTGGACACCCCGGCGCACGACCGGGGCCGGGTCCATCGGCTCGCCATGCTCAGCCAGATCGAACTGCGCCAGGGGAACACCGACGAGGCCGTGGCCACAGCAGTGGAAATGGCAGAACAGGCACGGGGGATGGAGTCCCAACGGCTGCGCGACCGGCTGCGGGCCGTGCGGGAACATCTGGTCCGCAGCGACTGCGCGGGCACGGCCGAGGCGGCCGAACTCATCGACGGGGCGCTGCGCGTACCCCTGTGATGCGCACCGCACGTACGACAGCGACCACCCGCGGCGCGCGCTGAAGCCCGACGCCGTTCACACGCTGCTCTGATCGCCCTCCTGCTGCGATATTGCCATCTACTCGGCGGAAGGTGGCAGAACCGTGCAGTGGACGAAACAAAGCGAACAAACTGTGTATGGAAATCGATGGTTCACGGTCAATCTGGCAGATGTGGAACTGCCCGACGGCCGTCACCTCGATCACTTCCTGATACGGCTGCGGCCCGTCGCCGTGGCCACCGTCGTCAATGAGGCCAACGAGGTGCTGCTGCTCTGGCGGCACCGCTTCATCACGGACAGCTGGGGCTGGGAACTCGCGGCAGGCGTCGTCGAGGACGGCGAGGATCTCGCCTACGCGGCCGCCCGGGAAATGGAGGAGGAGACCGGCTGGCGGCCGGGCCCGTTACGACACCTGCTGAGTGTCGAGCCGTCCAATGGGCTCACCGACGCCGTGCACCACATCTACTGGTCGGATGAGGGCACCTACATCGGTCATCCCGAGGACGACTTCGAGTCCGACCGCCGTGAGTGGGTCCCACTCAAACTCGTCCCTGACATGGTGGCCCGCGGAGAAGTACCCGCCGCCAACATGGCGGCGGCGCTACTCCTCCTGCACCACCTGCGTCTTGGCCAGGACGCGCACTAACGGCCGATGGCCTGCCAGATCGCCACGGCAAGCGCACCTACCGCCGTAAGGGCGACAAGGGCGGGCAGCGGCCATCGAGTGTGCTCGAGTGCGGTGATCCTTACGGTCAGTTCATCCTGGCTCTTGACGCTTTGCTCGTCGTGTTGGGTGAGCAACGCCAGCTGTCCGTCGACGCGGGTCAGACCCACGTCCAAGCTGCGGCGTAACTCGGCGAGTTCTTGCGGGACCACGCGATGCTCGGGGTCGGCGGTCACTGGTCCGCTCCTCTCTGTAGCTGTCGATCCCCCTGCTGCGCACAGAAAGTCAACTCGCCTGGTGGCCGGGATGGGAGAGTGTGCGAAGGGCATATGCGAGCCCATGGCGCACACGGTGTGTGAACGCCGCGGGCCCGGCACTCGATCGAGTGCCGGGCCCGCGTGCGGTGCGAAGTCCTGGATGCCGGTGTGAGCCGTGTCAGGCGTACGGGTAGAAGCCCGAGCCGGACTTGCGGCCGAGCCGGCCCGCGTCCACCATCCGCTGCAGCAGCGGGGGAGCGGCGTACAGCGGCTCCTTGTACTCGGCGTACATGGAGTCGGCGACCGAGGCGACGGTGTCGAGGCCGATCAGGTCGGCGAGCTTGAGCGGACCCATCGGGTGGGCGCAGCCCATCTCCATGCCGTTGTCGATGTCCTCGCGGCTCGCGATGCCCGACTCGAACATCCGGATCGCGGAGAGCAGATACGGGATGAGCAGCGCATTGACCACGAAGCCCGAGCGGTCCTGGGCGCGGATCGCGTGCTTGCCGAGGATCTTCTCGACCATCGACTGCGCGCGGCTGATCGTCCCCTCGGACGTCGTGAGCGCGGGAATCAGCTCGACGAGCTGCTGCACCGGGGCGGGGTTGAAGAAGTGGATGCCGATGACGGCGTCGGGGCGGGACGTCGCGACGGCCAGCTTCACCAGCGGGATGGACGAGGTGTTGGAGGCGAGGATCGCGTCCTGCCGGGTCACCACCTGGTCGAGCACCTGGAAGATCTCGGTCTTGACCGCCTCGTTCTCGACGACGGCCTCGATGACGAGGTCGCGGTCGGAGAACTCCCCGAGGTCGGTCGTGAAGCTGAGGCGGGCGAGCGTCTCGTCCCGCTCCTCCTCCGAGATCTTGCCGCGCTCGGCGGCCTTGGAGAGGGAGTTGTAGAGCCGGGTGCGGCCGATCTCCAGGGCCTCGCCGGTGGTCTCCGCGACCATCACATCCAGTCCGGAGCGGGCGCAGACCTCCGCGATCCCGGCGCCCATCTGGCCACAGCCCACTACTCCGACGCGTGCGATGTCGGGCATAGAGTCGGTCACCTCGTGCCTTTCGCTGATCAACGGGCGGGCAGGCCCCCGTATGGGTGTGGTCTCTGCCCCAGCGGTGAACGTTACTCCGGAACCTCAGGTGCATGACGTGCCGGGTCGGGCATGCTGTCCCCGACAGCACTGCGGTTCCGGCGGATACAGAGGCCAGGGGGCAAGCGGATGAGGCGTATGTCACGCCGAGGGTTCACGATTGCGGCAGCCGCGATGGTGGCGGGGCTCACAGCCGCGGGCGACGCGGCGGCCGTGCCCGAGAGGGCCCGTTCGCGTCGTGAGCTGAGGGGCATGTGGCTGGCGACCGTCGCCAACCGTGACTGGCCCTCCAAGCCCGGACTCCCGGCCGCCGAGCAGCGCGCGGAGCTGATCGGCCACCTCGACACGGCCGTACGGCGCCGGCTGAACGCCGTGGTCTTCCAAGTGCGCCCCACCGCCGACGCGTTGTGGCCCTCGCCGTACGAGCCGTGGGCGGAGTGCCTGACCGGCGTGCAGGGCAAGCATCCCGGCTGGGACCCGCTGGGCACCGCCGTGACCGAGGCGCACCGCAGGGGCCTCGAACTGCACGCCTGGTTCAACCCTTTCCGCATCGCCAACCACACGGACCCCTCACGCCTCGTCCCGACCCACCCCGCGCGGCTGCACCCCGACTGGGTCGTGCCGTACGGCGGGAAGCTCTACTACAACCCCGGTCTGCCGGAGGTGCGGCGCTTCTGCCAGGACGCGATGCTCGACGCCGTGCGCCACTACGCCATCGACGCCGTGCATTGGGACGACTACTTCTACCCGTATCCGGTCGCCGGGCAGGTCTTCGACGACGACGACGCCTTCGCTCGCTACGGCGGCGGCTTCCCGGACCGGGCCGCCTGGCGGCGCGACAACATCGACCGCCTGGTGCGCGAGATGGGTGCGCGGGTGAAGAAGGTCCGCAAGCACGTTCAGTTCGGGATCAGCCCGTTCGGGGTCTGGCGCAACGCCTCGACCGATCCGCTCGGTTCGGACACGCAGGCCGGTGTGCAGACCTACGACAATCTGCACGCCGACACCCGTGGCTGGGTCAAGAAGGGCTGGCTCGACTACATCTGCCCGCAGCTCTACTGGAACATCGGCTTCACCGTCGCGGACTACGGCAAGCTGCTGCCCTGGTGGGCCGACGTCGTCAGGGACACGGGCGTGCGGCTGTACGTGGGGGAGGCCCTCTACAAGGCGGGCGATCCCGCGCAGCCCGCCGCCTGGCAGGACCCCGCCGAGCTGTCCCGCCACCTCACGTACGCCAAGCAGTTCCCCGAGGCGCGCGGGCACGTGTACTTCTCGGCGAAGGAGGTGGGCGTGGACAAGATCGGCGCGATGGCACGCGTGGTCGCCGACCACTACCAGAAGACGGCCAAGCCGCCCCGCTGACCGGGGCTCCCCACCCGGCCCGAAGCCGGCCCGGCGTTACGGGGCCGGGTCCTGATGCCGTACGACGGTGTCGGGGCCCGGTGACAGCAGCGTCTCGTGGCCGTCCTCGAAGCGGACACGGAACGGTGGGCCGCCGTCCGCTCCCAGCACCTCGACGATCTCCGCGATCCGGTCGTGCTGCCCGACGGTCCTGCCGTGCAGCACCAGCTTCTCGCCTACGGTTGCACGCATCTGGAGCGACCTCCTCGTCCCACCCTGCGGTTGCCTTCCGTGGCCGCAAGTGTACGGCTGGTGGCGGAACCTGAGGCCCGGCCGTCAGGGTCTAGCCGCGTGCCCGTTGGGTGACCCCGATGCACACGAGGACGGCGGCGGCGGTCAGCGGCGCGGCAGGCGTGAGGTGCTCGCCGAGCAGGAAGACCGACCAGACCAGCGTGAGCAGCGGCTGCGCGAGCTGGAGCTGGCTGGCCTTGGGCACGCCGATCGCGGCCATGCCGCGGTACCAGACGACCAGGCCGAGGAACTGCGAACCGATGGCGGCGTAGAGCAGTCCCGCGGTGCTGTGCCCGGTGAGCTGGAAGGGCTCGTACTGCAGGGCGACGGCCGCCCCCGCCACGGCGAGCGGCAGGCACAGGATCAGCGCCCAGCCGATGACCTGCCAGCCCGGCATCTCGCGGGCGAGACGGCCACCCTCGGTGTAACCGGCCGCGCAGATGAGGAGCGAGGCGAAGAGGTAGAGATCGGCGGTCGACAGGGCGCCGCCGCTCTGCTGGACCGTGAACGCGATCACCGCTGCCGCGCCCGCGAGGGCGGCGGCCCAGAAACCCCGCGAGGGCCGCGCCCCGGTGCGCAGCACCGAGAACACGGCGGTCGTCAGCGGGAGCAGGCCGACGACCACGGCCGCGTGGGCGGTGGTGGAGGTCTGCAGGGCGAGCGTGGTGAGTAGCGGGAAGCCGATGACGACCCCGGCGGCGACGACCGCGAGCCCGGCCCAGTGGCGGCGGGCGGGCAGCGGAACGCGCAGGGCGAGCAGGGCGCCGCCCGCGATGACCGCGCTCAGGACGCAGCGCAGGGCCACGAACGACCAGGGGCCGATGCCCTCCAGGCCCCAGGCGGTGGAGGGAAAGGTGAGCGAGAAGGCGGTGACGCCGAGCGCGGCCATGACGGTGCCGGCGCGGCGGGAGCCATGCTGTGCGGGGCCGTGCTGCGCGGGGCCGGCACCGGTGTTTGCGGGGGCGGTGACTGCTATCCGGCTCGGGCGAGTAGCGCTATCCTGTGCTGTCATGCATGAGGGTAGCAGTGTGGCTGATTTGGCAAAACGGTTGCGGGATGAGCTGGACCGCTACTCACCTGGTGGAAAGCTGCCGTCGAGTCGGGCGCTGGTCGACCGGTTCAGGGTGAGCCCGGTGACCGTGTCGCGGGCCCTGGGGCAGCTCGCCGCCGAGGGTCTTGTCGTCACCCAGCCCGGCGCCGGGGTCTTCCGCGCCGAACCGCAGGCCGCCGCCGCACCGGCGGGCGACACCTCGTGGCAGGAGGTGGCGCTGAGCGCCGACGCGGCGACGGAGCTGGTCCCGCGCGCGGTGGACGCCTCCGGGGTCCTGGTCACGCTCGCGGCGCCGTCGCCCGGCGTCATCGAGTTCAACGGCGGCTATCTGCACCCCTCGCTGCAGCCCGAGCGCGCGATGGCGGCGGCCCTGGCGCGGGCGGGGCGGCGGCCCGGCGCGTGGGGGAGACCGCCGATCGACGGGCTCCCCGAGCTGCGGGAGTGGTTCGCGCGGGGCATCGGCGGGGCGATCACGGCCGCGGAGGTGCTGATCACCGCGGGCGGCCAGAGCGGGCTCACCACGGCGCTGCGGGCGCTCGCCCCGCCGGGCGCTCCCGTCCTGGTCGAGTCGCCGACGTATCCCGGCATGCTGGCCATCGCCCGCGCGGCGGGGCTGCGGCCGGTCCCGGTGCCGGTGGACGTGGACGGCGTACGCCCTCAGCTGCTCGCCGCGGCGTTCAAGGCCACGGGGGCACGGGTCTTCGTCTGCCAGCCGCTGTTCCAGAACCCGACGGGGGCGGTGCTCTCCGCGGAGCGCCGCCCGGAGGTCCTGCGCATCGCCCGCGAGGCCGGGGCCTTCGTCATCGAGGACGACTTCGTGCGCCGCCTCGTCCACGAGGACGCGGGGCCGCTGCCCAGGCCCCTGCAGTCCGACGACCCCGACGGGGTCGTCGTGCACGTCTGCTCGCTGACCAAGGCCACGTCGCCGAGCTTCCGGGTGAGCGCGCTCGCCGCGCGCGGACCGGTCCTGGAGCGGCTACGCGCCATCCAGGTCGTCGACCACTTCTTCGTGCCGAGACCGCTCCAGGAAGCGGCGCTCGAACTGGTCGGCTCCCCGGCCTGGCCGCGCCATCTGCGGCATGTGGCGGGCGAGTTGAAGGACCGCAGGGACGCGATGTCCGCGGCCCTGCGCCTCCATCTGCCCGAACTGGCCCTGCCGCACATCCCCGCGGGCGGCTACCTCCTGTGGCTGCGCCTGCCCGACGGCGCGGATGAGGCGGCACTGACGGGCGCGGCGCTGCGCGCGGGCGTCGCGGTGGCCCCCGGCCGCCCGTACTTCGCGGCCGAACCCCCGGCGGCGTACCTGCGGATGAGCTTCGCGGCGGTCGCGGGGGTCGGGGAGATCACCGAAGGCGTGCGCAGGCTCCGCGGCGCGTGCGACGAGGTGTGGGACTCCGCCCGCTGAGGCCGCCGGGCGGGGCGGCTGCGAGGCTTGCCGCCATGACTGACGCACCGCACACGCTGCCCGCCGGGTACGAGATGTCCACCGAGACCGCCCGCCTCGACGCCGCCCGCGTCCATCAGTGGCTCTCCACGGACGCGTACTGGGCGAGGGGCAGATCCCGCGAGAAGCAGGACCGGGCGATCGCCGGATCGCTCAACTTCGGGGTATACGAGGTGACTTCCGGCGAGCAGGTCGCGTATGCCCGTGTGGTCACGGACCACACGACCTTCGCCTGGCTCTGTGACGTGTACGTCGACCGGTCGGTGCGCGGCAAGGGCTTCGGGAGCGCGCTCGTGGCGGGGGTCAGGGACCACCTGGAGCCGTGCGGTCTGCGGCGGATTCTGCTGGCTACGGCCGATGCGCACGGCGTGTACGAGAAGGTCGGATTCAGCGCGCTCGAAGACCCGGAGAAGTGGATGGCGCTCGGCCGGCAGTGAGCGGTCGGCTTCGCGGCACCCCGGGCGGGCGCCTTCAGGGCGTAGACGAGCGCCGCCCGGACCACCGCGGGCTCGGCCACCGCGATGGCGTCCGAGGGATCCGCGCTGGGAGACGTGCCCCGGAAGCCGTGCGGATCGCTACCCGTCCGGACTTTCCGGAGACGGACGATGTGGCTGAGTCGTGTGCGGCGGTGTGGGGTCGTGTCGGGTGTACGACGTCGTGAGGATCAGGTCCTTGGCGGGGCCCGCGACCCGCCACCGCATCCGCCAGCGCTGCTCGTCGTACACCTCGAACTCGCCCCGGTAGAGGTCGAGCGCGCACGGATGGTCGGCGGTGTGCCTGCCGGTGCGCAGGTCCAGGTCGTGAAAGGGGCGGCCGTCGGCGAACAGGACGCGTGCGGTGCCCGGTCCGTCGCCCGGCAGGAAGCGCAGGGTGCGTTCGGCGGGGCGCGGGGTGCCGCGCCAGGTGAAGATGCCGGACTCGTGGTGCAGGAGGCCGCCGTCCCCGGACGCGGTGAACGCCGTCGTGCCCGAGAAGTGGCCCTCCGCGTTGCCCGCCACATCCCGCGCCGTCCGCTCCACCTGCCATGTCCCGGCCAGATACGCCAGCACGTCCGGCACGCCGTGAAAGGCCTCGGCTGCTTCATCCGGAAAGGGCATGTCCGCAGGTTACGCGGCGCCCTGCCCCGCTCTCCGCCCCGGGATGTCTACTTGTCGACGAACCCGAGGCTGTTCTCGTCGTACCGGGTCCCGGCGACCGCATCCGCGGGCGCCGCCGCGTCGATCGCCGCGAGCTCGTCGGCGGAGAGCTCGATGGCCAGCGCGCCCAGGTTCTCCGTGAGGTACTTCTCCCGGCGCGTGCCGGGGATCGGCACCACGTGGTCGCCGCGGTGCTGCACCCAGGCCAGGGCGAGCTGCCCCGCGGTGACGCCCTTCTCCTCGGCGAGCTTGTCGAGGGCGGCCACGATGGGCAGGTTCCGCTCCAGGTTCCCGTCGGCGAACCGCGGCTGCTCGCGCCGCATGTCCCCTTCCTGGAGACCGGCGACCGAGGTGTAGCGCCCGGTCAGGAAGCCACGGCCGAGCGGCGAGAACGGCACGACCCCGATGCCGAGCTCCCGGCAGACCGGCGCGATCTCCGCCTCCAGGTCCCGCGTCCAGAGCGACCACTCGCTCTGCAGCGCGGCGATCGGATGCACCGCGTGCGCCCGCCGGATCGTCCGCGCGCTCGCCTCGGAGAGCCCGAGATGGCGTACCTTCCCGGCCTCGACGAGCTCGGCCATCGCGCCGACCGTCTCCTCGATGGGCACGTCCCGGTCGACGCGGTGCAGGTAGTACAGGTCGATGTGGTCGGTCCCGAGCCGCCGCAGCGAAGCGTCGCACGCCTCGCGTACGTACGCGGCGTCGCCCCTGATCCGCGTCGACTCGCCGAGGCGGTTGGCGAAGCCGAACTTCGTGGCGACGACGGCCTGCTCGCGCCGGCCGGCCAGCGCACGGCCGATCAGCTCTTCGTTGTGCCCCGCGCCGTAGAAGTCGGAGGTGTCGAGCAGGGTGACGCCGAGGTCGAGTGCGCGGTGCAGCGTCGCGATCGACTGCGCGTCGTCCGAGGCGCCGTACGCGTGGCTCATCCCCATGCAGCCGAGTCCCTGCGCCGAGACGGTCAGTGCTCCGAGACGGCGGGTGGGAATGCTGGTCATGCCGGTACCTCCAGGTGGAGCCGAATGCCCTTTTCAGGGCGGTCGGCTCCGACCCTAGGAGTTGGAGTCGACTCCAAGTCAAACCATTTCTGCGGGCGTTGAGGCCCACGTTGAGGCCGGCGTCGCGGCGGTCACGTCCCGTCCGCCGCCGCGTACAGCGCCGCCACGTCGAGCTTCTTCATGCCGAGCATGGCCGTCATGGCGCGCTGCGCCCGCCCTCGGTCGGGGTCGGACATCAGCTCGCCCATGGCGGCGGGGACAACCTGCCAGGAGAGACCGAACTTGTCCTTGAGCCAGCCGCAGGGGCCTTCCTCGCCGCCCTCGGAGAGCTTCGTCCAGTAGTGGTCGACCTCCTCCTGGTCGGCGCAGTCGATCGTGAAGGAGACCGCTTCGTTGAAGGTGAACTGGGGGCCGCCGTTGAGCGCCAGGAACTGCTGCCCGTCGAGCTCGAACTCGACGGTGAGCACGGTCCCGGCGGGCCGCGGCCCGGCCTCGCCGTAGTAGGAGACGTTCGTGATCTTCGAGTTCGGGAACACCGAGACGTAGAACGTGGCGGCGTCCTCGCCCTGCTCGTCGAACCAGAGGCTGGGCGTGATCCGGGTCATGACTCTCTCCTGTCGTACGGCGTGGTGTGCGGCTGCCTCTATTGACCCCTGCCGCCGCGCGAACTCATCGCCGTCCGGGACCGAGTCGCCGAGTTTTTTCCCCGCGGGCCGCTTGCACGGCACCCGGGGCGAGATACGTCATCGTGCGTCGCGCAGCTGAAGGAGGTACGCCGCGGTCAGCGCGACGGCACGGTCCGTGTCGTGCGACAGCTCCACGAGGGCGCCCGACGCCCTGGCCCCCGGGATGCCCGCAAGCGCCTGGGTCAGCCGTCCGCGGGCGGGCGCTGCGGTGGTGTCGAGGGTGAGGCGGTCGACGAGCCTCGCCGCGATCTGGTCCGCCATCGCGGTGTCGCTCGCCAGCACGCTCAGCGCATCGGCCGCGTCGGTGTCGTTCCTTCCCTCCACGATCATGTCGACGAGCGTCGGGACCGCATCGGCCACCCCACGTGCCCCGAGTGCCAGAGCCGCGCACCCGCGGACCACGGTGTCGGAGTGCGCGAGGGCGTCCCGCAGGTGCGCGGCGGCCGCACCGCCGGGCATCTCGGCGAGGGACCGGACGGCGCGTTCCCGTACCGCGGCCGCCGGTGAACCGAGGCCCTTCGCCAGCAGGGCGGTGCCGCGGTCGCCCGATCGCGCCAGCGCCCATCGGAGGGCCCCGGCGACGTTCGGATCCCGCTCGCTCAGTGCCGCCTCGACCAGGGCCTCCACCGGTACCGGAACCTCGTCGACGGAGGTCAGGGCCGCGCGCTGGCGCGTGTCGGCGCTCTTGGATCCCAGCGCCTGGAGGAGCGCCACGATCTGGAGGACGTCCTCCCAGCCGGCGGGGTCCGCGGCATCGATCCGGCGCAGCCGCGTGAGCAGCTCGGTCTCCGCCGCGACGCGTTCGCGCGTCTGACGGATGAGGTCGTCGACGAGCGCTGAGGGCGTGAAGCCGGGATCGTCGAGCGCGCGGCCGATCTCGCGCAGCGAAAGCCCCAGTGACCGCAGGCTCTCGATCTGGAAGATCTGCCGGATGTCCGCCGCGGAGTACTCCCGGTAGCCGGATCCGGTACGGCCCGAAGGGCGCACCAGACCGAGCGACTCGTAGTGCCGGAGCATGCGGGCACTGACCCCGGACCGTCGCGCCACCTCACCGATCAACACGCCCTATCGTCCCTCCTGGCCGGGCCCGCCGAGAGCCACGACGCGCTTCGCCTCCTCGATCGCGGCCTCGAACCCGGTGTCGGGGTCGCGCAGCAGCCGTTGGGTGGCGAGCGCATGCGTGCGCACGCGCGGGTCGGGGCCCTTCGCCGCGGCAAGGAGAACCGGCGCGATCACTTCCCCCAGGCCGACCAGCGCCCGGCTGAGGCTCACCTGCGTCTCCCGCCCACCTCGCCCGAGCTGCGTCGCCAACGCCGTGGCCAGCGCGCCCTCCTCGCCCTCCGGCACGAGGACCACCGCGGTCCGCCAGGCGCTGCGCGCCACCTCGTCGTCGGCGTCGGACAGAAGCGCGGGTGTGATCGCCGGCCACGCCCGCCGGTCCCCGATCTTGGACAAGGTGTGCAGCGCCTGACTCCGTGCCTGCGCCCCCTCCGAGCGGACCTCACGGAGCAGCCGGGGAAGCGTCATGGACACCGGGTGGCGGGTGAGCGCCCAGGTCAGCATGTCGCGGACGAAGAACTCGGGCTCGACCGCGCAGCGCTCGACGAGCCGGTCGACGAAGCGCGGGCCGGGCGTCGTGCCGACCGCCAGGGCGGCCCGCAGCCGCACGGACGAACGCTCGTCCGCCAACCCCTGAAGCAGCCCCTGGAGCGCTCGTACCGCATCCGTGTCCTGTCGCGTGATCGTCATCGTGACCACCTCCTTGGCGAGCAGTGAAGACCTTGACACGGTGACAAGGTCAACCGGGGCGGCGGCACCGGAACCTCGTTGCATAAAACTGCGCTGATACGTATAGTCATGCCATCTAGGAGGAGGGTTCCATGGCGGTACGCGCAGCAGTGGCGGGAGCGAGTGGGTACGCGGGCGGTGAATTGCTGCGTCTGCTGCTCGTCCACCCCGAGGTGGAGATCGGCGCCCTGACCGGCAACTCGAACGCGGGCCAGCGCCTGGGCGCGCTGCAGCCGCACCTGATGCCGCTCGCCGACCGCGTCCTGGAGCCGACCACCGCCGAGGTCCTCGCCGGACACGATGTCGTCTTCCTCGCCCTGCCCCACGGCCAGTCCGCCGCCGTCGCCGAGCAGCTCGGCCCGGACGTCCTCGTCGTCGACATGGGCGCGGACTTCCGGCTGAAGGACGCGGCCGACTGGGAGAAGTTCTACGGCAGCGAGCACGCCGGGACCTGGCCCTACGGCCTGCCCGAGCTGCCGGGAGCGCGCGCGGCCCTCGAGGGGTCCAAGCGCATCGCGGTGCCCGGCTGCTATCCGACCGCCGTGTCGCTCGCGCTCTTTCCCGCGTACGCCGCCGGGCTCGCCGAGGCCGAAGCGGTCGTCGTCGCCGCTTCCGGGACCTCGGGCGCGGGCAAGGCGGCCAAGCCGCATCTGCTGGGCTCCGAGGTCATGGGCTCCATGTCGCCGTACGGCGTGGGCGGCGTCCACCGGCACACCCCGGAGATGATCCAGAACCTGTCGGCCGCCGCGGGCAGCCCCGTCACCGTCTCCTTCACGCCCACGCTGGCCCCGATGCCCCGCGGCATCCTCGCCACGTGCAGCGCGAAGGCGACGCAGGGCGTCACCGCCGAGTCCGTGCGGGCCGCGTACGAGAAGGCCTACGCGGACGAACCGTTCGTGCACCTGCTCCCCGAGGGGCAGTGGCCCGCGACCGCCGCCGTGTACGGCTCGAACGCCGTACAGATCCAGGTCGCGTACGACGAGGCCGCGGGCCGCGTCATCGTGATCAGCGCCATCGACAACCTGACCAAGGGCACCGCGGGTGGCGCCCTGCAGAGCATGAACATCGCCCTCGGCCTCGACGAGGCCACCGGGCTCACCACGATCGGAGTGGCACCGTGAGCGTCACGGCAGCACAGGGATTCACGGCGGCGGGCATCGCCGCCGGAATCAAGGAGAACGGCAACCCGGACCTGGCCCTCGTGGTCAACACCGGGCCCCGCCTGGCCGCCGCGGGCGTCTTCACCTCCAACCGCGTCAAGGCCGCCCCCGTCCTCTGGTCGGAGCAGGTCGTCAAGGGCGGGCTCATCTCGGCCGTCGTCCTCAACTCCGGCGGCGCCAACGCCTGTACGGGCCCCCAGGGCTTCCAGGACACCCACGCCACCGCCGAGAAGGTCGCCGAGACCCTGGACCTGAACGCGGGCGAGGTCGCCGTCGCGTCGACGGGACTCATCGGCGTCACGCTCCCCATGGACAAGCTCCTGCCGGGCGTCGAGGCCGCGGCCGGTGAACTCTCCGCGCACGGCGGCGAGAAGGCCGCCATCGCCATCAAGACCACCGACAGCGTGCACAAGACGGCCGTGGTCACCGGGGACGGGTGGACGGTCGGCGGCATGGCCAAGGGTGCGGGCATGCTCGCCCCCGGACTCGCCACGATGCTCGTCGTCCTCACCACGGACGCCGATCTCGAAGCGGACGTCCTGGACAAGGCGCTGCGGGACGCCACGAAGGTCACCTTCGACCGCGTCGACTCCGACGGCTGCATGTCGACGAACGACACCGTGCTCCTGCTCGCCTCCGGTGCCTCACACGTCGCCCCGGAGTACGCCGCGTTCGCCGAGGCCGTCCGTACGGTCTGCGACGACCTCGCCCGCCAGCTCATCGGCGACGCCGAGGGCGCGAGCAAGGACATCCGGATCGAGGTGGTCAACGCCGCCTCCGAGGACGACGCCGTCGAGGTGGGCCGCTCCATCGCCCGCAACAACCTCCTCAAGTGCGCCCTCCACGGCGAGGACCCCAACTGGGGCCGGGTGCTCTCCGCCATCGGCACCACGAAGGCCGCCTTCGAGCCCGACCTGCTGAACGTCGCCATCAACGGCGTCTGGGTCTGCAAGAACGGCAGCGTGGGCGAGGACCGCGACCTCGTCGACATGCGGTACCGCGAGATCCGGATCACCGCGGATCTCGCGGCCGGCACCGCCGAGCCCGTCGTGATCTGGGCCAACGACCTCACCGCCGACTACGTCCACGAGAACAGCGCGTACTCCTCATGAGCGGCAACACGAACGGCAACACGAGCGGCAATCCGACCGCGCGGAAGCACACCGCGCTCCCCAAGGCGCAGATCCTCATCGAGGCGCTGCCCTGGCTGACCCGGCACCGCGGCAAGACCGTCGTCATCAAGTTCGGCGGCAACGCCATGGTCGACGAGGAGCTGAAGGCCGCGTTCGCGCAGGACGTCGTGTTCCTGCACCACGCGGGCCTCAGGCCCGTCGTCGTGCACGGCGGCGGACCGCAGATCAGCGCGGCCCTGGACCGGCACGGCATCGTCAGCGAGTTCAAGGCGGGCCTGCGGGTCACCACCGAGGACGCCATGGACGTCGTACGCATGGTGCTCGCGGGCCAGGTCCAGCGCGAGCTGGTCGGACTGCTCAACCAGCACGGCCCGCTCGCCGTCGGCCTCACCGGCGAGGACGCGCACACCATCACCGCCACCAAGCATCAGCCCCGCATCGAGGGCGAGTTGGTCGACATCGGCCGCGTCGGCGAGATCACCGAGATCGACACCGGCGCCATCGAGGCCCTGCTCGCCGACGGCCGTATCCCGGTCGTCTCCTCGATCGCCCGTTCACAGGATGACGGACATGTCTACAACGTCAATGCTGATACGGCGGCTGCGGCACTTGCGGCTGCGCTGGACGCAGAGACCCTGATGGTCCTCACGGACGTCGAGGGGCTCTACGAGGACTGGCCGAACAGCGACGAGGTGATTAGCCGCCTGACCGCGAAGGAGCTGGAGAAGCTCCTTCCCGAGCTGGCCAGCGGCATGGTCCCCAAGATGGAGGGCTGCCTGCACGCCGTGCGCAACGGCGTCGAGACGGCCCGCGTGATCGACGGACGGGTCCAGCACTCGATCCTGCTGGAGATCTTCACCGACGAGGGCATCGGCACGATGGTCGTGCCCGACGCAGAGGGGGATGTGCGGTCGTGACGGGAAACCAGGAGCTGACGCAGCGCTGGCAGGACGCGCTGATGGACAACTACGGCACGCCCAAGCTGCCCCTCGTCCGCGGCGTGGGCAGCAAGCTGTGGGACGCCGACGGCAAGGAATACGTCGACTTCGTCGGCGGCATCGCGGTCAACGCCCTCGGCCACGCCCACCCGGCGGTCGTCGAGGCGGTCAGCACCCAGATCGCCTCCCTCGGCCATGTCTCGAATCTCTTCGTCGCCGAGCCGCCGGTCGCGCTCGCCGAGCGGTTGCTCCAGCTCTTCGGGCGTCCGGGCCGGGTGTACTTCTGCAACTCCGGTGCCGAGGCCAACGAAGGCGCCTTCAAGATCGGCCGGCTGACCGGGCGTTCGCACATGGTCGCCACCGAGGGCGGCTTCCACGGCCGCACCATGGGGGCGCTCGCGCTCACCGGCCAGCCCGCCAAGCAGGAGCCGTTCCTGCCACTGCCCGGCGACGTCACGCACGTCCCGTACGGCGACGTCGAGGCCCTGCGGGCAGCGGCCACCGAAGAGACCGCCCTGGTCGTCATCGAGCCCATCCAGGGCGAGAACGGCGTGATCGTGCCGCCCGCGGGCTACCTCAAGGCCGCCCGCGAGATCACCACGGCCACCGGAACCCTCCTCGTCCTCGACGAGGTGCAGACCGGAATCGGCCGTACCGGCCACTGGTTCGAGTACCTCGCGCACGAGGGCGTGGAACCCGACGTCGTCACGCTCGCGAAGGGTCTCGGCGGTGGCCTGCCGCTCGGCGCGACGGTCGCGTTCGGCGCGGCGGCGGAACTCTTCAAACCCGGTCACCACGGAACGACGTTCGGCGGGAACCCGGTGGCCTGCGCCGCGGGGCTCGCCGTACTCGACACGATCGAGGCGGACGGGCTCCTGGAGAACGTGAAGCGGGCGAGCGAGAAGCTGCGTGGCGGAATCGAGTCGCTCGGCCACCCGCTCGTGGGCCATGTCCGGGGCGCGGGCCTGCTGCTGGGTATCGTGCTCACCGAGCCGCTCGCGCCCCAGGCGCAGCAGGCGGCTCAGGACGCCGGCTTCCTGGTGAACGTGCCCGCCCCCGATGTCGTACGGCTGATGCCACCGCTGAACGTGCGCGACGACGAGGTGGACGCGCTCCTGCGGGCCCTGCCCGGCGTGCTTGACCAGGCCACCGCGGCCGACGGGGACGGACGATCCGGAGAATGAGACGACGATGAGCCAGGCGCAAGGCAACGAGCACGCGGAACACCCGGATCACGCCGGGCCCGCTGTGCCGCAGACCCGCACCGCACGCCACCGCCGGATCGTGGACATCCTCAACCGGCAGCCGGTCCGCTCCCAGAGCCAGCTCGCGAAGCTGCTCGCCGACGACGGCCTCACGGTCACCCAGGCGACGCTCTCGCGGGACCTGGACGAGCTGAACGCGGTGAAGATCCGCAATGCCGAGGGCGACCTCATCTACGCGGTGCCCAGCGAGGGCGGCTTCCGCACGCCTCGGGCGCCGCTGGGGGAGTCCGCCAAGGAGGAGCGGATGCGCCGCCTCTCCGCGGAACTCCTGATCTCCGCGGAGGCCTCGGCCAACCTGGTCGTCGTGCGCACCCCGCCGGGCGCGGCACAGTTCCTCGCCTCGGCGATCGACCAGGCGGAGCTGCACGACATCCTGGGCACGATCGCGGGCGACGACACCCTGATGCTGATCAGCCGGGAGGCCACGGGAGGCCAGGCACTGGCGGACCACTTGCTGCGCCTGGCCTCGAACGAGCACTGACGTCCTCACCACGCCGGACGGGCTGGATTCTCCAGCCCGTCCGGCGTCGGGATGCTGGTCGCCGCCGACCACAGACGCTCCGGCGAGCGGGAGGAACGCCTCACCCAGGCGACCGCCAGCATCCCCGGCGCCATCTTCTGGTTCCTGCTCGCCACCCTCACCATCACCGTGATCACCGCGCTGCTCACGACGACCCTGCGCATCATCCGGGACGTGGACCGGCCGTTCGACGGCATCACCGAGGTCGAGCGCCAGGCCACCCGTGACGTCCTCGCCCACCACAAGGCCGCCGAACTGCCCTGCGACGACCAGGGCAAGCGACTGCGGGCCCAGTTCCTGGGGATCCGGTCACATGGTTTCTCGGCCCAGCAGCCCGCCCAGGGGGTCGTCCCCCAGAAACGCCACCAGCTCCGCAAGACCCGGCGCCGTGGCCGGACCCCGCCGGGTCACCGCACAGGCCGCCGCCGCGTTCGCGCCGCGCGCCGCCGTCAGCGGATCGAGGCCCCGCCCCAACAGGGCCAGGAACGCGCCCACATGGGCATCCCCCGCCCCATTGCTGTCCACGGCGTCGACCGGGAAACCGGGGACGTGCACCACCCCGTCCGCGCCCGGCGCAGCCAGCCAGCACCCGTCCTTGTCGGCCCGCACGAGCACCCCGGCCCCCGGCGCGAGCCGCCCGCGCAGTTCGGCCGCCGCCTCCCGCGGAAGGGAGACGCCCGTCATCAGGCGGGCCTCCCGCGCATTGCAGCTCAGCCAGTCGGTCCGGGCAAGGACCGGATCGAGGACGGCGGCGGGGATGTCGGCGACCAGCGGCGCCGGGTCGAAACAGACGCGCACATCGGACGGCAGCCGCGCCGCGAACGCGGAGAGCAGCGGGCCGTTGGTCTCCATCACGAGGCTGTACCCGGAGAGCTGGACCGTGTCGCCGGGCCGCAGCGCGTCCGCGACGGCGGCCGTCTCCGCGGCCGTCATCCGCGCGTCCACGCCGAAACTGGTCACGAACGTCCGCTCGCCCCCGGCATCGACCAGCGCCACACAGAACCCCGTGTCCCCGTCCGTACGGACCGGATGCAGGGTCTCGACGCTCTCGTCTGCGAGGGAGCGGCGGACGAGGTCGCCGTAGGGACCGGTCCCGTGCAGCCCCGCGTACACCGCCTCGGCGCCGAGGCGCCGCGCCGCCGTCAGGGCGTTGAAGCCGCCGCCCGCGTACAGCTCCGTACGGGAGCCGATCACGTCGCCGCCCCGTTCGGGCAGCGCGGGGACCTCGATGACGAGGTCGGCGATGACGTTCCCCGCGAGGACGAGGCGAGGCGACGGTGCGGTGGTGCTCATCGGGTGGACTCCTCAAGTGTGGGGGCCAAGACGGGAGTTGACGGGGCGTCGCGTCCGCCGAAGAGGGCGTACACCGCCGCGCCCACCCCTATCGAGACCGCCCAGCCGAGGCCGTTGGCGCCGGGCCAGGTGTCGGCCAGCGGCCCGGAGAACCACACGTCGTCCGCGCCCGTACCGGCGGTGGTGAACAACAGCCCCGAGACGATCGCCGCCACCCAGGCGAGCACGGCGGACAGCCGGAAGCCGCCGTTGTACCAGTAGCGGCTGGTCCGCGAGGTGTCCATCAGGCCCTCGGGGTCGTAGTCGCGGCCCCGCAGCATGTCGACCGCGATCACCCCGATCCAGGCGGAGATCGGCACGGCGAGCAGCGTCAGGAAGGTCGAGAAGGGCCCGTAGAAATCGTCCGCGATCAGCATGAAGTAGATGCCGCCGAGGAACATCAGCACGATGTCGATGACCACGGCCCAGGCCCGCGGCACCCGAAGGCCCAGCGTGATCATGGTGAGGCCCGCCGAGTACGTCGACAGGTGGTTCGACATCAGCAGGCCGCCGAAGGCCGCGATCAGATACGGGATCGCCATCCAGGACGGCAGCATCGCGTTGATCGCGGAGACCGGGTCGGACGAGGTGGCGAGCGAGGGGTCGCCCGCCGTCAGGAGCGAGCCCAGCGAGATGAGCAGCACCAGCGGGATGCCCGCGCCGAACGCGGACGCGGTGACCAGGCGGCGCCCCGGGATCGCACGAGGGAGGTAACGGGCGTAGTCCGCACCGGCGTTGGCCCAGCCGATGCCCGTGCCCGCGGCGATGAAGCCGATGCCCGCGATGACACCGCTGCTCGGTCCGGCCGGGGCTTCGAGGACCTTCGACCAGTCGACGGTCGCGACCAGGAAGCCCATCACGATCAGGTTCAGTACGCCGAAGAGGACCGTCGCCCACTTGTTGATCCACATGATCGTGGTGTGCCCGAGGCCGCTGATCAGCAGCGTGCAGGCGATGAAGACCAGCAGGCAGAGCACCGTCAGGAAGGAGTTCTTGTCGACTCCGAAGGCCACCCCGAGCAGCGCGAGGAGCGCGTACGCCGCCGTGGTCGTGGTGATCGTCTCCCAGCCGACCCGGCTCAGCCAGGAGACCAGGGTCGGGCCCGCGTTGCCGCGCTGCCCGAACACCGCGCGGGAGAGCGTCAGCGCGGGCGCCCCGCCCTTCTTGCCCGCCAGGCTCAACGCCCCCACCAGCGCGAACGATCCGAACGAGCCGACGATCGCGACCAGCGCGGCCTGCCAGATGTTCAGTCCGCGAAAGGCGACGAGCGTCGCCCCGAGCGGCAGCCCCAGGATCGAGATGTTGGCGGCGAACCAGGTCCAGAACATCTGGCCCGCGTGGCCGTGACGCTCACTGTCGGGGACCGGCTCGATCCCTCGGGTCTCTACGGTGCCGACCGACACGTTCTTCGTCGAAGCGGTCATGACGGAACCTCCTTGCGCGATACGTGGGGCGGGGAAGCGGGGGTCCTGGACGGGGAGATTCAGCGGTGGGTGAGCAACTGGGCCGTCAGCGGCTCCAGTTCGAGGCTGTTGACCGTACGAAGGGTGCGTACGGCATCGGCGGGCAGCCCGGAGAGCCCGCGCACCGATCCGGCGACCGCGCCCGCGATCGCGCCGATGGTGTCGCTGTCGCCGCCGAGGTTCGCGGCGAGGAGCGCGCTGCGCCAGGGATCTCCGCCGGTCAGCGCGAGCACCGCGAACGCGGCGGGCACCGACTCCTGGCTTGCGACGCTGGTGCCGATGAGCGCGACGATGCGGTCGAGGGCCGTGGCCTCGTCCAGGCCGTCCACCAGCTCGCGGGCCCAGGCGACGCGGGCGGCGATGTCGGCGCCTGCGATCCAGTTGCCGCGCCGGGCACCGGCCTCGGCGGCGGCGGTCGCGGCCCGGAACGCCTCGTCGAGCGTGCCGCCCGCGACGCCCGTGCTCACCGCCGCGGCGACGGCCGCGGCGCCCGCGATGCCGATGTTCGTGTCATGGGTGACCTGGCAGGACTCCACGACCCGGTCGAGGAAGTCCGGCAGCGGATCGGCGGCGAAGGCGATGCCGACCGGGGTGACGCGCATCGCGGCGCCGTTGGTGGTGCCGTACCTGCCCGCCTCCTTGGGGTCGGTGCCGCCCGCGACGGCGTCCAGGGCGGCCTTGGTGGACGGGCCGAGCAGGTCGAAGGAGCCCTTGGCCTTCATCTCCCGCTCCCAGGAGAGGAGTTCGTCGGCGAACCGCAGCGGGTCGACGTGGCCGCCGCCCTCGACGAGCAGCCGCGCCACGATGACCGCCTGGTCGGTGTCGTCGGTGACGGCACCGGCGGGCATGCCCGCGCTCACCGGGTTGTCGTCCCGGGCGGGTTCGAACCCGGTGAGGGTGCCGTAGACGCGGACGACCTCCTCGCGGGACATGACCTGGGTCGGCATGCCCAGGGCGTCGCCCAGCGCGAGTCCGTAGAAGGCGCCGAGCGCGCGGTCGAGAAGGTCGGGCGGTGCGGTGGTCACGAGTGGCCTCCTCGGCCGGTGCGTACGTGCAGTTGGAACCGGGCAGGGTCGAGCAGGCTCGTCACCTGCTCCACGACCTCCCCATCGGCGTCGCGGAAGACCTGGGCGAGCCGGATGAACGATGCGCCGGGGGAGCGGTGAAGGAGCTCCGCGTCCTGGCCGCCGAGGCCGGACACCGTGATGTGGGCGTCGCTGGACGCGGCGATGTGGCCCGCGGCCAGCAGGGTCCGGTTGAGGGAGCCGCCGTCGAGGCCGCGTTCGGGCAGGTCGGCGAGGGCGGGCACCGCAGGGACGCGGCTGCGCTCCAGGGAGACGCCGGCGCCGTCGGGCAGCCGCCTGACGCGGTCGAGGGCGATGAAGCGCACGTCCGTCAGACCGAGTTCGGCGGCGAGCTCCGGGTCGGCGGTCCTCTCGAAGCGCAGGGTGTCCGTGGAGAGTTCGGTGCCCTGGTCGGCGAGCGCCCGGGTCCAGCCGAGCTGCTGGTCGAGCGGGGTCCCGTCGAACGTGACGATCGAACCGATCCCGGCGTGCGTCTCGATGAGCCCCTGCTCGCCGAGCGCGCTCAGCGCCTGCCGCACGGTGGTGCGGCTGACCCCGAACCGCTCCCGCAGGGCGTGTTCACCGGGGAGACGGCTGCCGTCGGCGTGCACCCCGGCGCGGATCTCGTCGGCGAGTACGTGCGCGACGCGATGATGCTTATGAACCTGTCCAGGCATGTCTAAAAGGTAAGCGGAGCCGATCCGTCCCGTCTATGGCTGCCGGAAGATTCTTTGCTGGGGGAGCGCGGTCAGGCCTGCTCGGCCCGCTGCTCCGTCCGCCGCGCCCGGTGCGACATCCAGGCGGCGACCAGGGCCCCCGAGACGTTGTGCCACACGGAGAACACCGCGGCGGGCAGCGCGGCCAGCGGACTGAAGTGGGCGGTGGCGAGCGACGCGGCGAGCCCCGAGTTCTGCATGCCGACCTCGAAGGCCATGGCACGCGAGGCCGGCGGGCCGAGGCGGGCCAGCTTGCCCGCGCCGTAGCCGAGCGCCAGGCCGAGGCCGTTGTGCAGGACGACGGCGAGGAACACGAGCAGGGCGGCCGACTTGATGGCGGCGGCGCTGCCCGCGACCACGACAGCCACGATGACGGCGATGGTCAGCGCGGAGAGCCAGGGCAGCGCGCTGAGTACCCGTCCGATGTAGCGGCCGAACAGCAGCCGTACGACGAGACCGGCGAGGACCGGGAGCAGCACGGTCTTGAGGATGTCCGTGACCATCGACCCCGCGTCCACGGGCAGGTACTCACCGGCGAGGAGCAGTGTCAGCGGCGGGGTGATGAGCGGGGCGAGCACGGTCGAGACGGTGGCGACGGACACCGAAAGCGCCACGTCACCGCGCGCCAGATAGGTCACGACGTTGGACGCGGTCCCGCTCGGCGCACAGCCGACCAGGATCACCCCGGCCGCCAGCTGGGGGGAGAGCCCGAGCGCGTGGGCGATCAGCCAGCCGAGCCCCGGCATGATCACGTAGTGCGCGACCAGGCCGAGCGCGACGGCCCAGGGCCGCTTGACGACGCCCTGGAAGTCGAGCGGGGTCATGGTGAGCCCCATGCAGAACATCACGAGCCCCAGGAGGTACGGGACGTTCGTGCCCCAGCCCTTGAAGGTGTCCGGCGTCAGCAGGCCGAGCGCGCCCGCGGCGAGCACGAGGACGGGAAAGACCGTGACGGCGAGGCGGGCCGCCTTGTCGCCGCTCTCCGTTGAACTGGGGATCGTCTGTTCGGTTCGCACCCGGCGATGCAACGCCGCCGCGGAGTGCGGACGCAACCGCGTCTCGATATGTGGTCGCTACACGGAGCTGCCGGGGCGGTGCGGCGGGGTGGTTCGGCGGCGCTTTCCGGCGGGTGTCAGTACCGGGTGACGGCGGTGGCCCCCGACTCCGTACCGATCGCCATGTGCGGTCGCCCCTCCGGCTCTGCCCAGCGCAGGATCCGGGTCATGGCCTCGTCCGGCACGGATACGCAACCCGCCGTCGCCCCGCGGCCGTTGACGTGCAGGAAGATTCCGGCGCCGCGTCCCCGTACCGGGCGGTCGTAGTTGAAGCCGATCACCAGGGCGTGCGCGTACTGGGGGTCGTAGGTGATGAGGTGTTCGGACTCGGTGGCGCGGCAGTCGGCTGGGCGGGGTCGGGTCCAGCGGTTGTAGGAGCGGGACTCGTTGTCCTGGCACCACCAGGAGTTCTTCGTGACCCGGCGGTACGGGTAGTCCGTGCCCGGCGGCTCGGCCCTGATGCCGAAGGCGTACGGGAGGCGGAAGAGGCCGGTTGGGGTGGTGTTCGTGCCCTGCTTGCGCGTGGCGCCCTCCGTCAGGCCCTTCGCGCCGAACCTGGCCGGGGCGGACCCGGACTTCAGCCACCGCCCGCCGCGCCGGTCCCACCACGTGACCGTGCCGGTGGTGGAGCCGGTGCGCGCGGCCTTCGCGGTGATGAGCTGGGTGCCGCCGCCCGTGTCGGCCATCCGGTCCGGCAGCGGGGGGCCCGCGCCGGGGGCGGCGCCGAGGGTGCCGGTGACGGCGAGCACGAGGGCGGCTGCGGACGCGAGGGCGGCGGCACGGGGGCGCATGGCTCAGACCGTAGTGGGCGGCAGGGGCAGCGGCAGCCCGGGCAGGCCGTCCATGCTCTGCGCGATGTGCTCCTTCTTGGCGAAGTACGCGCTCAGCGACGCGTCGTCCTCGCGGGCGAAACGCCGGGCGTGCAGGTCGCGGTCTTCGTCGTACGACATGTAGGGCACCGCGTATCCGCAGGAGTCGCGGACGAGTTCGGCCGTCACGACGATGATCGCCCGCAGGCCGTGCTGGGTCGGGTCGATGGCGGGGAAGTGCCCGAGCAGCTCCGCCCAGCGCGGGTCGTCGCGGAAGACGGGTTCGCCGCGGCCGTGCACCCGGACGATGTTCGGCGGGCCCTGGAAGGCGCACCACATCAGGGTGATGCGGCCGTTCTCGCGCAGGTGCGCGACGGTCTCCGCGGTGCTCCCCGCGAAGTCCAGATAGGCCACGGTGTGTTCGTCGACGACGGCGAACGAGCCGGTGAGGCCCTTGGGGGAGAGATTGACCGTCCCCTCACCCGAAAGGGGCGCGGTGGCGGTGAAGAAGAGAGGCTGGGCCTCGATGAACGAGCGGAGTCTGCCGTCTATGCGTTCGTAGGTCTTTCCCATGTCGAAGGATTATTCGTCAGAGGTACTTCGCCTGTCTAACGACTTCGCGCGATGTCTCACGCCGTGGCTGGATTGACGAAACATACGGAGCACTGCATACTCATGCATAACGGCGAATGCAGGGTAAGGAGCACGTGAAGTGAGCAGCAACAACGGCGGTGACGTCCGGCTCTGGGGCGGCCGGTTCGCGGACGGTCCGGCAGAGGCCCTGGCCAAGCTGTCGGCATCGGTCCACTTCGACTGGTGCCTGGCGCCGTACGACATCGCCGGTTCCCGCGCCCACGCGCGCGTGCTCCACAAGGCGGGGCTCCTCACCGAGGACGAGCTGACCCGCATGCTGGGCGGCCTCGACCAGCTGGAGGCCGACGTGGCCGACGGCTCCTTCGTGGGCACCATCGCCGACGAGGACGTGCACACCGCCCTGGAGCGGGGTCTGCTCGAACGCCTCGGAGCGGACCTCGGCGGCAAGCTCCGCGCGGGCCGCTCCCGCAACGACCAGGTGGCGACGCTCTTCCGGATGTACCTGCGGGACCACGCCCGCATCATCGGCGGCCTGATCGCCGACCTCCAGGGCGCGCTCATCGGCCTCGCCGAGGCGCACCCGGACGTCGCCATGCCGGGCCGCACGCACCTCCAGCACGCCCAGCCCGTGCTCTTCGCGCACCACGTCCTGGCGCACGTCCAGCCCCTCGCCCGGGACGCCGAACGCCTACGGCAGTGGGACGAGCGGACGGCCGTGTCGCCGTACGGCTCGGGCGCGCTGGCCGGCAGCAGCCTGGGTCTCGACCCGGAGGCCGTCGCCGCGGACCTCGGCTTCGAGCGCGGGAGCGTGGGCAACTCCATCGACGGCACCGCCTCGCGGGACTTCGCCGCCGAGTTCGCCTTCATCACCGCGATGATCGGCGTGAACCTCTCCCGGATCGCCGAGGAGATCATCCTCTGGAACACGAAGGAGTTCTCCTTCGTCACGCTCCACGACGCGTTCTCGACCGGCTCCTCGATCATGCCGCAGAAGAAGAACCCGGACATCGCCGAGCTGGCGCGCGGCAAGTCGGGGCGGCTCATCGGCAATCTGACGGGCCTGCTGGCGACGCTCAAGGCGCTCCCGCTCGCGTACAACCGCGACCTCCAGGAGGACAAGGAGCCGGTCTTCGACTCCTGCGACCAGCTGGAGGTCCTGCTCCCCGCCTTCACCGGCATGATGGCGACACTCACCGTGCACCGCGAGCGCATGGAGGAGCTGGCCCCGGCCGGGTTCTCGCTCGCCACGGACATCGCCGAGTGGCTGGTCAAGCAGGGTGTGCCGTTCCGGGTGGCGCACGAGGTCGCGGGTGAGTGCGTCAAGGAGTGCGAGGCGCACGGCATCGAGCTCGACCAGCTCACGGACGAGCAGTTCGCGAAGATCTCCGAGCACCTCACCCCCGAGGTCCGCACCGTCCTGAACGTCCCCGGCGCTCTCGCGTCGCGCGACGGCCGTGGCGGCACCGCCCCCTCGGCCGTCGCCGCCCAGCTCGCCGAGGTCAAGGCCGACCTGACGGTCCAGCAGGAGTGGGCAGCGGCGCGCACGTGACGCCGGATCCGCGCGTACCGCGTTGACGTGGGCATCGCGGGTTACGTTGGTCGTCTTCCGCAAGGAGCCGAAGGAGCCGACCGAACGGAGCCCGCGATGCCTTTCTCGCGCCTGGCCGCAGCGACCACCCCCACCGCCCACATCGGGTTCGGCCTCGCCGCCGTCGGCAGGCCCGGCTACATCACGCTCGGCCGTGACGCCGACCTGCCGCCCTCACGCAGCGTCGAGGCCCTGCGCGAGCGCACGCTCGAACTCCTCGACGCCGCCTACGCGCTGGGCGTCCGGTACATCGACGTCGCGCGCTCGTACGGCCGCTCCGAGGAGTTCCTCGCCGACTGGCTGCACGCCAGGCCCGACATCCGGGACGTCGTGATCGGCAGCAAGTGGGGCTACACGTACACGGCCGCCTGGAACGCCGACGCCGCGGGTCCGCACGAGGTCAAGGACCACAGCGTCGCCGCGTACGTCCGCCAGCGCGAGGAGAGCGCCGAACTGCTCGGCGAGCGGCTCGACCTCTACCAGATCCACTCCGTGACCCCGGAGAGCCCCGCGCTCAACGACAAGGAACTGCACGCCGGGCTGGCCGAGTTGGCGGCTTCGGGCGTGACGGTCGGGCTCTCGGTCAGCGGCCCCCAGCAGGCGGCCGCGATCCGTGCCGCCCTCGAAGTGACCGTCGACGGCGAGCCGCTCTTCCGTACCGTCCAGGCGACGTACAACGCCCTGGAGACCTCGGCGGGCCCCGCACTCGCCGAGGCCCACGACGCGGGGCTCACCGTGCTGGTCAAGGAGGCCATGGCCAACGGCCGCCTCGCCGGCCCGCAGGCCCCCGCGGCCCTGCGCGAGATCGCCGGGGCGAACGGGCTCGGCAGTGACGCGGTGGCCCTCGCCATGGTCCTGCGCCAGCCGTGGGCGGGCGTGGTCCTCTCCGGCGCCGCCACCTCGGTCCAGCTCGTCTCGAACCTGCACGCGGCGGCCGTCGACCTCGACGCCGGGCAGCTGGAGCGGCTCGCGGGCCTCGTGGAGGAGCCCGCCGCGTACTGGGAGCGGCGCGGGCAGCTGCCCTGGCACTGATTCCGCCCGTTTCGCGACCCGCGTGTGCGCGCCCTGCGGGTGAGTGGCGCGCGTATCTCGTGAGACAAAAATGTCTCATGTGGATTATGCTTGTCTCATGTCAGTCGATCGCGATCAGGTGCTGCGCAGCGCCGCCGCCCTGCTCACCCGCAAAGGCTCCGCCACGATGGACGAAGTGGCGCGCGCCGCGGGGATCAGCCGGGCCACCCTGCACCGCCACTTCGCCGGACGCGACGCCCTCGTGCGCGCCCTGGAGGAGCTCGGCATACAGGAGTGCGAGGCCGCCCTGGAGGCGGCCAGGCTCGGCGAGGACAGTGCCGAGGAGGCGCTGCGCCGCCTGGTGAAGGAGTTCCAGCCGGCTGCGGGCCTGCTCGCGTTCCTCGTCACCGAGAACCAGCTCTTCGAGGACGACGCCCAGCACGAGGGCTGGTCCCGGCTCGACGACAGCATCGGCGCGCTCTTCCGGCGCGGCCAGGAGAGCGGCGAGTTCCGCATCGACCTGAGCCCCGCCTGGCTCACGGAGGCGCTGTACGGACTCATCGGCGCCGGCGCCTGGGCCGTACTGGACGGCCGCGTGGCCGCCAAGGACTTCACACACATGATCGCCGAGCTGCTGATCGGCGGCGCACAACGGAGAGTGGAACCATGACCAGCATCGAACAGCGGACGGCGTCGACGGAGGTCGAGCGCAGTCCAGGGCGCTGGCTCGCGCTCGCCGTGCTGGTCCTGGCCGTGCTGCTCGTCGCCGTGGACGCGACGGTGCTCGGCCTTGCCACGCCGTACATCAGCGAGGACCTCGAGCCGACCGGCACCCAGCTGCTGTGGATCGGCGACGTGTACTCGTTCGTCATCGCCGGTCTGCTCGTCTCCATGGGCAGCCTCGGCGACCGCATCGGCCGCAAGAAGCTCCTGCTGATAGGAGCCGTCGCCTTCGGCGGTGTCTCGGTCCTCAACGCCTACGCGACCACTCCCGAACTGCTCATCCTGGCCCGGGCGCTGCTCGGTGTCGCGGGTGCGACGCTGATGCCGTCCACGCTCGCGCTGATCCGGAACATCTTCCACGACCCGCGCGAGCGCAGTCTCGCGGTCGGCATCTGGGGCGCGATGGCGTCGGCCGGTGCCGCCGTCGGACCGGTCGTCGGCGGATTCCTGCTCGAACACTTCTGGTGGGGCTCGGTCTTCCTGATCAACCTGCCGGTGATGGCCGTGCTCGTCCTGGTCGGCATCAAGCTCCTGCCCGAGTCGAAGAACCCGGCGCCGGGCCCCTGGGACCTGATCAGCGTCGTGCTCTCACTCATCGGCATGATCGCCATCGTGTACGCCATCAAGGAGGCGGCGGCGCACGGCATCCGCTGGGACATCGGGGTGGCGGCCGTGCTCGGCGTGGCGGCGCTCACCTGGTTCGTGCGGCGCCAGCTCACCCTGACGGCACCCCTCCTGGACATGCGCCTCTTCCGCAACCGGGGGTTCTCCGGGGCGGTCCTCGCCGACCTCCTCACGGTGCTCGGGCTCTCGGGCCTGGTCTTCTTCCTCTCGCAGTTCCTGCAGCTCGTGCAGGGGCGGCGGCCGTTCGAGGCGGGCCTCGCCGAACTGCCCGCCGCGGTGGGCGCGGTGGCGGCCGGTCTGATCGCGGGCATGGTCGCGCGGCGGTTCTCCGTGCGCGCGGTGGTGGCCGGCGGCCTGGCGGCGGTGGGCATCGCCCTGGCGGCGCTCACCACCCTGAGCCAGTCCACCGGGTATCCGCTGCTCGGCGCCTCGCTCCTGGTGGTCGGCATCGGCGCGGGCTTCTCGTTCACGGTGACCGCCGACGTCATCCTCTCCAGCGTGCCCAAGGAACAGGCGGGCGCCGCGTCCGCGGTCTCCGAGACGGCGTACGAACTGGGCGCGGCACTCGGCATCGCGCTGCTCGGCTCCATCGTGACCGGCGTCTACCGCGACTTCACCGCCCCGGCGGGTACCCCGCCCGAGGTGGCGTCGGCCGCGCACGAATCGCTGGGCGGCGCGGTGGAATCCACGGCGGGTCTCCCGGCCCACCAGTCCGAGGAGCTGCTTGCCTCGGCCCAGGACGCCTTCGTCGACGGCCTGCGGCTGGCCTCCGGCGTGGGCGCGGCGGTCCTGCTCGCCACTGCCGTGGCGGCGTGGTTCCTCCTGAAGGGCTCAAAGCTGGAGGACGGCATCGAGCACTGAGAGGCGCTCCGTAAGGGGCGCGGGGCTGTGCCATGGTGCGGCTCCGCCGCGTGGGCGCGACCGGCCACGCACGGCCCGCGGACGACGAAAACGCCCGCCTCGGCGCCGGGGAGTGCCCGGCGCCGAGGCGGGCGCACAGCAAGCCGGTTCCCGGCGGCTACGCCGCCTTCGCCTTCGTGGCGTACATGTCCACGTACTCCTGACCGGACAGCTGCATGACCTCCGTCATCACGGAGTCCGTCACCGCCCGCAGCACATAGCGGTCGCGGTCCATGCCCTCGTAGCGCGAGAACTCCATCGGCTCACCGAAGCGCACCGTCACGCGGCCCGGACGCGGAAGTCCCTTGCCGCCCGGCTGGAGCTTGTCCGTGCCGATCATCGCGAAGGGGACGACGGGCGCGCCGGTCATGAGGGTCAGCCGGGCGATGCCCGTACGGCCGCGGTACAGACGGCCGTCGGGGGAGCGGGTGCCTTCGGGGTAGATGCCGAAGAGCTTGCCCTCCTCCAGGACGCGGCGCCCGGTCATCAGGGCGGCGACGCCGCCGTGGCCGCCGTCGCGGTCCACGGGGATCATGCCGGAGCCGGTGAAGAACCAGGCCATGAGGCGGCCCTTGAGTCCCTTGCCCGTGACGTACTCGTCCTTGCCGATGAAGTACACCGGGCGCGGGCAGACGAGGGGCATGATCATCGAGTCGATGAACGTGAGGTGGTTTCCGGCCATGATGACCGGACCGGTGCCCGGAATGTTCTCGGCGCCTTCCACCCGAGGGCGGAACATCAGACGCAAGATCGGTCCGAGCACAGCCTTGATGAGCGCGAGACGGGACAACGGGCCCTCCGGTGTCAACGGGTCGACGACGAGTATGTGCAGGTGAGGACGATACTCGCGGGTCCCCGCTCACCGCACATCGGGTTCACGTACTCGATACGCAGAGTTGACTTCCACGTGCGTGGTGCAGCCCTCGGTGCGCCCTCCCTGTGACGACGTTATCCCTGTGTGAGGCATGTGGCTCGTCCTAGTGGTCCTTGTCACGCACCGCGGTCACGCGCTGCCACGGAGTTCGGAGGTATTCCGGGCCGGACCGAAGCCGACCGACCCGGACCCAAGGTCAGCCGAACGGACCCCCTCCCGCACACCAGTCGCCATACGGCGTCACCCTTCCGTTCGGTCCAGGGTCTCCCGTCCGTCACGTGGGGCCACCTACGATCGTCCCGCTTTGTCAGGTGCAAGGCAGTACATCGGGAGGAGTGCTCAATGGCTACGCAGAAGTCGGGTCGGCCGGAGTCCGGGGAGCGGCGGCCGGGACGGCGCGCGGTACTCGGAGCGGCGGTCCTCGGGGCGGGCACAGCCGTCGTAGGACTGCCCGGCGTGGCGAGAGCCGACGCGAAGCACGGGCACGACGACCTGCCGGTGCCCACGATCGTCGCGCACCGCGGCACCAGCGGCTACCGGCCCGAGCACACGCTCGGTTCGTACCAGCTCGCGCTCGACATGGGCGCGCACGTCATCGAGCAGGACGTGGTGCCCACCAAGGACGGCCATCTCGTATGCCGTCACGAGAACGACATCACCGCGACGACGGACGTCTCCGCGCACCCGGAGTTCGCGTCCCGCAAGACCACCAAGTCCGTGGACGGCGTCTCGCTCACCGGCTGGTTCACCGAGGACTTCACGCTCGCCGAGCTGAAGACGCTGCGCGCCAAGGAGCGCATCCCGGGCACGCGCCAGCGCAACACCCTCTACGACGGCCGCTGGGAGGTGCCCACCCTGGAGGAGGTCTTCCGGTGGGCCGACCGGCAGGGACGTGAGCGCGGCAGGCGGGTCTGGCTGCACATCGAGACCAAGCACCCCACGTACTTCCGCAAGCTGGGCCTCGGCCTGGAGGAGCCGCTCGCCAAGCTCCTGCGCAAGTACGGGCGGCACAAGAAGAACTCGCCGAACTTCCTGCAGTCCTTCGAGCCCAGCAGCCTCCAGCGCCTGAACAAGCTGGTCGGCCCGCCGCTCGTGGTGCTCCTGTCCACCGCGGGCTCCCGCCCCTGGGACTTCGTCGAGGCGGGCGACCCGCGCACCGTCGCCGACCTCATCAAGCCCGAGGGCCTGAAGTGGATGGCGTCGTTCGCGCAGGGCATCGGCCCGACGCTCGACCTGATCATCCCGAAGAAGGCGGACGGCAGCCTCGGCACCCCGACCACCCTGGTCAAGGACGCGCACGAGGCGGACCTGATCCTGCACCCGTACACGATGCGCAACGAGAACACCTTCCTGCCCACGAACTTCAGGAAGGGCACCGACCCGAACGCCTACGGCGACGCCTTCGGAGCCTTCAAGGCGTACTTCGAGACGGGCATCGACGGGCTCTTCTCCGACAACTGCGACACCGCCCTGCTGGCCCGCGAGGACTTCGTCAACAGCTGATCGTCCGGCCCCGGTTGGGGTGATAGACGGCCGCTCCGGCAACCTCCTGCCGGAGCGGCCGCGTCACGTCTTGCATGACTCGGCCCTGCATGACTCACTCGCTCATCCCCGCGTTGCGTCCGCTCCTCGCCGCCGAGGCCTCCGCCGCCGCGCACGGCTCCGGCACCGACCCCGGCGACCTCGAACAGGCCGTCTGGCTGCGCCTGCTGGAACGCATGGACGCCGCCGACCCACCCGCCGACCCGGCCACCTGGCTGCGCGCCGCCGTCGCCTCCGAGGCGCGCCGCACCCGGCGTACGGAGGAACGCGAAGTGGCGTACGCGACCGAGCCCGCCGACGACTCCGAGCGCGGACCCGAACAGCGCGCCCTGCGGGCCGACCGCGACCGCACCCTGCACGCGGCGGTACGCAGACTGCCCGGCCGCTGCCCCGGTCTCATGGCGGCGCTGCTGTCCCCCAAGGACCTCACCTACCGGGAGATCGCAGGTGAGTTGGGAATGTCACAGGGCAGCCTGGGGCCTGAACGTTCCCGTTGCCTGGGATGCCTGCGCAGAATGCTCGCGGCGGAGGTTGCGGCTCCTGAACCCTGGGGAAAGGAGCGATAGACAACCGGCGGAGCAGGTGAGCGGGAGGCATGCACACATGGGCATGAGCGTGACCATCTCGGAGGCGGGCGGACAGGACGCCGAGAAGATCCTCAAACTGCAGTACCTGTGCTACCAGAGCGAGGCCGAGCTGTACGGCGACTATTCCATCGAGCCGCTCACCCAGTCCCTCGACTCCATCCAGACCGAACTGACCGCCGGCAGCGTGCTGGTGGCCCGCCTCGGGGACGAGGTGGTCGCGTCGGTGCGCGGCACGGTCGACCCCGACGGAACGGCGCGGATCGACAAACTCATCGTCCACCCCAGGATGCAGCGCCACGGTCTGGGCGGCCGGCTCCTGGACGCGATAGAGAGGCACCTGGGGGAGGGCGGCACCGCCAAGTGCTTCCAGCTCTTCAGCGGCCATCGCAGCGAGCAGAATCTCCAGCTCTACCGCAAGCATGGGTACGCCGCGGTCGGCACCGAGCACGTGAACGAACGGCTTACGCGGATCACCCTCGCCAAGGACGTCGACGCGCGCGCCTTCGTGGCCAGCGCCTAGGCGCGGCCCGCGTCCCTCACGGGGCCTTGCGGGCCTTGTTCAGCCAGAAGATCCCGGTGATCGGCAGGATCACCGGGATGAACAGATAGCCCATCCCGAAGTCCGACCACACCGTGGCGTCGGGGAAGGCGGAGGGCTCGACGAGCGTCCAGGTGCCCACCGCCAGGACGCCCACCAGCTCGGCGGCGCAGCACACCAGCGCCGCCCTGCGGGCCTTCTCGCCGCCGCGCACGAGCGAGTACGTGATGAAGCCGTAGACGAGACCCGCGAGCGCGGACAGCGCGTACGCCAGCGGCGCCTTGTGGAAGTCCGTCGAGATCTGGACGGCGGAGCGCGACACGGCGCCGACCACCATCACCCCGTACAGCCACACCAGCAGGATGCCCGGCCCGGTGATCAGCTTCTGCTTCTGCTCCTCGGGCTCCGTCACCGTCACCTCAGCCTCCCCAGATGTCGTAGAGCCGCACTTCGAGCACGGCCAGGACCACGCCACCCGCGGCGACGGTGATGGAGCCCCAACGGGTGCGCTCCGCGAGGGACATGAAGCCCGCAGCCGGGATGCAGGCGAAGGAACCGATCAGATACGCCACGAAGATCGTCGTGCCCTGCTCCGGCTTCTCGCCCCGCGCCAGCTGGACGATGCCGACGATCAGCTGGACGGTGGCCAGGAACGTCACCACACCCATGCCGATGAAGTGCCAGTCCTTGGTCGGCTGGTCCCGGTAGGCGGCGAAGCCGCACCACGCGGCGAGGGCGAGCGCGGCCACGGCGGTCGCGATCGTCAGGGCAACAAGCATGCCGTGACTTTATTACGGGCCCTATGACCCGATGCGCGCACCCCAGGGGTGCCCCGTACGCTCGAACACCATGAAGATCCACGCTGAAGCGCTCCTGTTCGACAACGACGGCACCCTCATCTCCTCCATGGAGTCGGTGTACCGCTGCTGGAGCCGCTTGGCGCAGGAGTACGGGATCACCGCCGAGGTGTTCGATCGGGTCGAGCTGCACGGCAGGCCCGCCGCCGAGATCATCGCCGACATGCTGCCCGCCGAGCGCGTGGCCGAGGCCGTCGCCCGCATCGAGGAGCTCGAGGTCTCGGACGTCGCGGGCGGCGTCGTGCTGCTGCCCGGCACCCGTGAGCTGCTGGAATCCCTGCCGCCCGAGCGCTGGGCCGTTGTCACCTCCGCCGGACGGCGGCTTGCCGAGGCCCGGCTCGCGGAGGTCGGCATCGACGCCAAGATGGTGATCGCCGCCGACGACATCACGCGTGGCAAGCCCGACCCGGAGCCCTTCCTGCTCGCCGCCGCGAAACTGGGCGTCGACCCGGCCCGCTGCGTCGTCTTCGAGGACGCTCCCGCGGGTCTCACGGCGGGGCGCGCGGCCGGCATGACCACCGTGGCGTTGGCCACAACTCACACCGCGGGCGAGCTCTCCGCGGACATCGTCGTGAAGGACCTTTCGGCCGTGTCCGCACTGGCCACCGAGGGGGGCGTGGAGATCACCGCGGAGGGCTGAGCAGCCGCCCCCACGCGTCCGTACCCGTCCAGAAGTTGTCCGTATAGCGGACAACCGTGGCGGGCCTCAGACGCACGCGTGTTTTACTGGTCCACATGACCACGACGAGCAACCGCACCCTTGCGACCGAGGCGATCACGACGCCCGGTGCTCGTTGTATGTGTCGAATGTGCGCCTTCTGAGGGCCCCCGCACCACTCCTGAGCATCGCGCCCCGAAGCGAAGCCGCTGTGCCACGCCCCTATGCGACGTACGCCTTACCGGCGACATGACGTAGGAAGCGAGCCTGCCCCGCGCACACCTCCTCCGGTTCCTTTCGCCACCGCGAGAAACCGTGCCGCGTTCCCCACGAATGCCCCGTGCCCGGCGACAACCGCGCCGCGCACTCGACAGTGACGGAAACCCCTGTGATCACCACTTCCGGCCTTACCAAGGTCTACCGCTCACGCGGTCGTGAAGTAACTGCCCTCGACGGCGTCGATCTGCATGTCCGCGAAGGCGAGGTGTACGGCGTCATCGGCCAGTCCGGCGCCGGCAAATCCTCGCTGATCCGCTGCGTGAACCTCCTGGAGCGCCCCACCGCCGGCACCGTCAGCGTCGCCGGCCAGGACCTCACCGCCCTCGCGGGGCGCGGCAGCCGCGCGAGCAAGGACCTGCGCCGGGCGCGCAGCCGCATCGGCATGGTCTTCCAGCACTTCAACCTGCTGTCCTCGCGCACCGTCAAGGACAACGTCGAGCTGCCCCTGGAGATCCTGGGCCTCAGCGGCGCCGAGCGCTCCCGCAAGGCCCTCGAACTCCTCGACCTGGTCGGCCTCGCCGACAAGGCGAAGTCCTACCCGGCCCAGCTCTCCGGCGGCCAGAAGCAGCGCGTCGGCATCGCCCGCGCGCTCGCCGGCGACCCGAAGGTGCTGCTCTCCGACGAGGCGACCAGCGCCCTCGACCCGGAGACCACCCGCTCCGTCCTGGGGCTCCTGCGCGACCTCAACCAGCAGCTCGGCCTGACCGTCCTGCTGATCACGCACGAGATGGACGTCGTCAAGAGCGTCTGCGACTCCGCCGCCCTCATGGAGAACGGGCGGATCGTCGAGTCCGGCACCGTCACCGAGCTGCTCGCGACGCCCGGCTCCGAGCTGGCCGCCGCGCTCTTCCCCGTCAGCGGCGAGGCCACGGGCACCGACCGCACCGTCGTCGACGTGACCTTCCACGGCGAGGCCGCGACCCAGCCGGTCATCTCCCAGCTGTCGCGCACGTACAACATCGACATCTCGATCCTCGGCGCCGCGATGGACACCGTCGCGGGCAAGCAGGTCGGCCGCATGCGCATCGAACTGCCCGGCCGCTTCGAGGAGAACGTCGTCCCGATCGGCTTCCTGCGCGAGCGGGGACTGCAGGTCGACATCGCGGGCCACGACCCCGTGACCACACCGGAGAACGCCACGCTGCTGGTCAAGGAAGGTGCCAAGTGACCTGGTCGGAGATGCAGCCCCTGCTGGAGCAGGCCTGTTGGGACACCCTCTATATGGTCGGCTGGTCGACGCTGATAGCCGTCGTCGCCGGACTGCCGCTCGGTATCCTGCTGGTCCTCACCGACCGCGGCGGGCTGCTGCAGAACACGGTCCTGAACAAGCTCATCGGGCAGATCGTGAACGTCGCGCGCTCGATGCCCTTCATCATCCTCATGGTCGCGCTGATGGGCTTCACGCGTTGGATCACGGGCACCACGATCGGCCGTGAGGCCGCCATCGTGCCGCTCGCGATCGGCGCGACGCCGTTCTTCGCGCGGCTCGTGGAGACCGCGGTGCGCGAGGTCGACGGCGGCCTCGTCGAGGCCGTGCAGTCGATGGGCGGCAACACCTGGACCATCGTGCGCAAGGTCCTCGTGCCGGAGTCGCTGCCCTCGCTGATCTCCAGCACCACCACGACGATCGTCACGATCATCGGCTACTCGGCCATCACCGGCGCCGTCGGCGCGGGCGGCCTCGGCGACATCGCCATTCGCTACGGCTACCAGCGCTTCGAGACCGAACTGATGTGGATCACCGTCGGCATCCTCGCTGTCGTTATCTCGGTCATCCAGTTCGGCGGCGACTACGCGGCCCGCAGGCTGCACCGGCGCGGCGGCCACTCGGGCGCCGCTCCCAAGCTGCGCCTGCTCAAGCTCAAGACGCCGGCACCCCCGACCCCCTCGATCTGACCCACCCCCGCACACCCCATCGCGGGGCGTACCACCCATGGAGAAAGGCACTTTTCGTGCGTAACACCGCCAAGATCACCACCGCTGTCCTCGCTGCCGGAGCCCTCACCCTCGGGCTCTCCGCCTGCGGCTCCGACAAGGGCTCCGCCGCGGACAAGGACGGCAAGCTCATCGTCGCCGCGACCCCGACGCCGCAGGGCGAGATCCTGGACTACGTCCAGAAGAACCTCGCCAAGAAGGCCGGTCTCGACCTCGAGGTCAAGGAGTTCACCGACTACGTCACGCCGAACACCGCCGTTCAGCAGGGCGAGGTCTTCGCGAACTACTTCCAGCACAAGCCGTACCTCGACGACTTCAACAAGAAGAACGGGACGGACATCGTTCCCGTCCCGAACGCGACGGTGCACCTGGAGCCGCTCGGCGTCTACTCCAAGAACGTCAAGAAGCTCGACGGCCTCAAGAAGGGCGCCACGATCGCGCTCCCGAACGACACCACGAACGAGGCCCGCGCGCTCAAGCTCCTGGCCGACAACGGCCTGATCGAGCTCAAGAAGGGCGTCGGCTACGAGGCCACCCCCAAGGACGTCTCGAAGAACCCCAAGAACCTCAAGTTCAAGGAGCTCGAAGCCGCCCAGGTGCCCCGCTCCCTCGGTGACGTCGACGCCGCGGTGATCAACGGCAACTACGCCCTGGAGGCCAAGCTCAGCCCGGCCAAGGACGCCATCGCCGCCGAGCCCGCCAAGGGCAACCCCTACGGCAACTTCCTCGCCGTGAAGAAGGGCGACGAGAACGACCCGCGCGTCAAGAAGCTCGCCAAGCTCCTCACCTCGCCCGAGGTCAAGAAGTTCATCGACGACAAGTACGACGGTGCCGTCGTAGCGGCGTTCTGATCATGCGTACGCCCGTCATGGCGGCCGTCGCGGGGGCACTCGCCCTCACAGTCGGCCTGACGGCCTGCGGCAGCGAATCGGGCTCGGGAAGCGGCGACGGTGACACGCTCACCGTCGGCGCCACCCCGACCCCGGCCGGTGAAGTCCTCGCGTACATCAAGCAGAACCTCGCGAAGAAGAAGGGACTCGACCTCAGGATCACGGAGTTCACTGACTACGTCACGCCGAACACTGCGCTCCAGGAAGGGTCCCTCGACGCCAACCTCTACCAGCACGCCCCGTACCTGGAGGACTTCAACAAGTCCAAGAAGACGGAGCTCACGCCGGTGACCGAGGTCTACCTGCCGCCGATGGGGGTGTACGCGAAGAAGGCGAAGGACGTCACCGAGCTGCCCGCCGGTGCGACCGTCGCCCTTCCGAACGACACCACCAACGAAGGCAGGGCGCTGCAACTCCTCGCCTCCCAGGGCGTCATCGGGCTCAAGAAGGGGGCCGGTTCGACCGCCACCCCCGGGGACGTCACGTCCAACCCGAAGAAGCTCACCCTCAAGCCGCTGGAACCCGCCCAGCTGCCCCGCTCCCTGGAAGACGTCGACGCCGCGGTCATCAACAACAACTACGCGCTCGACGCCGGACTCAGCCCCAAGAAGGACGCCATCCTTCTCGAGTCGCCCAAGGACAATCCGTACAACAACGTGCTCGCCGTCAAGAAGGGCGACGAGGACGATCCGCGGGTCAGGAAGCTGGCCGAACTGCTCACTTCACCCGAGGTGAAACAGTTCATTAAGGACAAGTACAAGGGCTCCGTCCTGCCCGTCGAAACGAGCTGACGCACAGTCCGTTTCCGCCCTCGGCACGGGGTCCGCTCCTGATGAAGGAGCGGACCCCGTGGTGCGTTTGCGCGTGGACATGCTGCATGCTGGGCTCTCCAGCAGGCCCGAGGTTCCAGGTTACGGAGCAGCGCATGACAACCACCCTCCCCGACATCTCCATCAGCACGGAGCGGTTGGTGCTGCGCCCGTTCGAGGAAGCCGACGTCTCCGCGTACACGGAGATGATGAACGACGAGATGGTCACCGCCTGGACCTCCGTGCCCCAGCCCTACACCGAGGCCGACGCCCGCGACTGGATCAACCGCCTCGCACCCGCGGAGCGCACCGAGGGCCGCGGAATCGCCCTCGCCGTCACGGAGTTCCTCACCCAGCGCCTGGTCGGCATCGTCCAACTGCGCGACATCGACTGGCGCGTACGCTCCGGCGAACTCAGTTACGTCGTCGCCCCCTGGGCCCGCGGCGAGGGCTACGCGTCGGAGGCGGCGCTCGCCACCGCCCAGTGGCTCTTCAACGACCAGCGCTTCGAGCGCATCGAGCTACGCACCGCCGCCGACAACACCGCGGCCCAGCAGGTCGCGCAGAAGATCGGCTGCATCAGCGAGGGAGTCCTGCGGGGCGCCTGGATAGCGCGTACGAGGAACGGCGGGGATCCGTTCGGCGGCTGGCTCGAGGTCCGCACCGACCTCATCGTGTGGAGCCTGCTCCCCGAAGATCTGGAAGGAGTCGGCGAGCAGCTCGCCGACAGCGGGTTCACCGCTTTCTCCGACTGGAACTGACCGCCGGGGCGTCACGCCGGTCCAGCGGGTACGCTCGCCCCTGGCCGCACGCGGTTGCCCCCTACACGCGACGCCCGGCCCCCTCAGACGATCCGCGAGACTCCAGGAGACAGACGACGATGGCCGACCGCGTCACGGTGATCGGCTGGGACGGCTCGCCGCTGACCGCCACCGCGCGCTCGGCGCTCGGCGCCGCCACACTCGTCGCGGGCGCCGCCCACCACCTCGCGCTCGGCGAGGTGCCGCCTGCCGCGGAACGCATCCGCCTGGGCAGCGTGAGCCTGGCCGCCCGCCGCATCGCCGCCCACCGCGGCACCGCGGTGGTCCTGGCCGACGGCGACCCCGGGTTCTTCGGCGTCGTCCGCACGCTGCGCGCCCCCGAGTACGGCCTCGAGGTCGAAGTGGTGCCCGCCGTGTCCTCCGTCGCCCAGGCCTTCGCCCGCGCCGGGATGCCCTGGGACGACGCCCAGGTCGTGGTCGCCCACCCGCGCACCCTGCGCCGCGCGGTGAACGTCTGCCGCGCGCACCCCAAGGTCGCCGTCCTCACCTCGCCCGGCGCGGGCCCGGCCGAGCTCGGCCTGCTGCTCCAGGGCGTGCACCGCACCTTCGTGATCTGCGAGGAGCTCGGCACCGAGCGCGAACAGGTCACCGTCCTCACCTCGGACAAGGCCGCCGACCACACCTGGCGCGACCCGAACGTCGTCATCGTCATCGGCGGCCCGGCCGCCGCCTCCGACACCGGCTGGATCGCGGGACGCGACCCGGGCACCCCGCGCGGCTGGGCGCTGCCCGCCCCCGCCTACGGCGGCGACGCCCAGCTCGGCGAGGGCGAGAGCGACCGCCTGCGGGCCGTCCAACTCGCCCGCATCGGCCCGCGCGTGGGCGACCTGGTCTGGGACATCGGCTGCGGCAGCGGCGCCTTCGCCGTGGAGGCGGCACGTTTCGGCGCCGCCGTCATCGCCGTCGACGCCGACCCCGACGCCTGCGCCCGCACCACGGCGGTCGCCCGCCACTTCGGCGTACAGCCGGAGATCCTGCACGGCACGGCGCCGCACATCCTCGAAGACCTGCCCGAGCCCGATGTCGTACGGATCGGGGGCGGGGGAGCCGAGGTGGTCTCCGCCGTCGCCGACCGACGCCCGGCGCGCATCGTGACGCACGCGTCGACCCGTGACGCCGCCGAACTCATCGGCAGGGGCCTGACGGAGCACGGATACGCGGTCGAATGCGCGCTGCTCCAGTCCGTCGAACTCGACACGCGCGCGTGGACGGAGCGGGAGCGGACCGTGGTCTTCCTGCTCTCCGGACAGTTGCCCGATCGCGCCCCGTGACCCTGCTGCCGCACGGTGCGGGGTAGGCTGGCCGATCGTTGTACCGCACCCGAGTGTCCGGCAAATAGTTGGTCAATGTCCGGAAAGCTCGCCCGTTTTGGGGGGTGTGTGGTACGGCAGGACCGGAGGGCGCGCAACGTGGCGCAGCCCACAGCGGGCCGTTGCGGATCAAGCCGCCGCGGTGGCAGGCCACCCGGGACAATGCCTGTTGTCCGTACGCGGTTCGTGCCGCGTGGCGCACACGCTCGTTGAGATGGACGGGCGGTTGGTGCGCCGCTCCGGGCGATGGGGCTTCCCCGGCCGAAGGCTGAGGGGCGGTCGAAGAAGCACTAACCGATGGGCGAGGGGTTACGCATGACCGACACCGGCCAGGTCCCGGGCGAGGGACTGCCGGAGAACGCAGGCATGGTGGAGCAGCCGGGCGTCCCCGCCCCGGGCGCGTACACCTACCTCGACCCCTCCGAGAATCCCGCCGAGAGCGTCGCCCCCGCGGACGATGACGACCTGTTGCTGATGCCGGGTGCCCAGGGCGCCTGGAGCGAGCCGGCGTCGGCTCAGCCGCAGCCGGGTCAGCCGGTGGCTGCCGGGCAGGGTGTGGGCCGGCCTGTGGCGGACCCGTCGCTCGGGGGCCAGTACGCCGCCGGGCAGCCGGTGGTCGGTCAGCCCGGTGTCGATCCTTCTGCGGTGGACCAGCCGCAGCCCATGCCCGACGACGCCGTCGGTGGCCAGCACGCGGCCGGTCAGTCGATAAGCGGTCAGTCGATAAGCGGTCAGTCGATGGGTGGCGGCCAGCCCCTCGTCGGCCAGCACGCGGCGGCCCCGCAGGCGTTCGCCCAGCAGCCGGCCGCCCAGCACGCGGTCGGGCAGCAACCGGCCGGGCAGCCGCAGCCCCTGCATCAGCCGGGCCCGCACGAGACGGCCGGCCGTGACAGCGGCTCGGTCGACCTGAACGGCGTCCAGCTGCCCGGTGCGGCCACCCCCGCGCCCGCGTCGCACCCCGGCCCGTCCCGCCGCCCGCTCCACCGGGGCCCTTCGGGTCCCGCCGTTCCCGACGGCTCGGGCAGTCCCGTACGTTCCCTCGCCGACCGCGGTCCGGCCGGTGCGCCGCAGCACGCCGCGCCCGTGCGGCACGCGGGACCGCCCACCGTGGGGCCCGAGTACCTCGACATCCCGCGCGACGGGGAAGGGATGCTGCCGGGTCAGCAGCTCGGTGAGAACGCGCCGCAGGGCGCGACTCCGTGGACGCCTCAGCCGCAGCAGTCCCAGCACGCGCAGCAGTCCCAGCACGCGCAGGACTCCCAGGTCTCCCAGGACTTCCAGGTCTCCCCGTCTCCTCAGTACGGGCAGTCAGTGCAGTCCATCGCACCAGCAGAAACGGTCGTCCCAGAAGTCACTCCCGTCAGTCCCGTCGCTCCCGTCACAGAGGGCACGCCGGACGCACAGGACGCCCAGGACGCACCGGCTGCACAGGGCGCGCAGGACGCCGTCGCGCCCGAGTCCCCGCAGCCCGCGCCGGCCGCCGAGACGCCCGCTGCCGCCTTCCCGCAGGCCGCGGATGCCGCCGACCTCGCGGTCGCGCAAGGCACTGAGGCCGACGCCCAGTTCGCGCACGCCGTCACCGAAGCCGAGCAGCCCGCGTTCACCGTGGACGCCGAGCAGCCGTCGGCCGAGCAGCCGGTCGCCGTGGACCCGTCCGCGCCCGCCCCGGAAGCGAGCCAGGAGGCCGTGCACGCGCAGGGCTCCGGCCAGCCGCAGTTCGCCATGGCGGGCGCGCAGCCCTGGTCGGACGCGCCGCTCGCGGGCGCGGGGCACGCGACCCAGGGCCCGCACATCCCGCAGGCCCAGCAGGCCCAGCAGGCCCAGCAGTACGTAGATGTCCCCATGGCCCAGGCGCCGCAGGGCGAGGGGCTTCCGGGGGACCCGAACGCGCAGCCTTACGCGGCGCCCGAGGCGCCCCAGGCCCCCACGCCCCTCGGTCAGTTCGTGCCGGTCGAGGGCTCCGTGCCGACCACGCCTCACCTGGCACCGACGCCTCCGCACGCCCTGTCGGTGCCCCCGGAGTCCGTACCGCAGGCGTCCGCGCCTTCGGCGCCCGTGCCTCCGGAGCACTTCGAGGCCCCGCAGCCCGAGGCCCCCGAGGCGCAGCCGGAGGCCGCCCTTCCGGCAGCCGACGTCCCGGAGGCGCCGGTCACCCCGGAGGCCCCCGAGGCCCAGGACCCCTCGGCTCTCCTCGAAACCGCCGAACCCGCCGAACTCGCCGAACCCGCTGAAGCCGCAGAGATCACCGAAGCCGTCGAAGCCGCCGAAACGCCCGCCTCCCTCCAGCCCGAGGCCACCGTGCCCGCACCGCGTGACAGTGGAGAGGCCGCGGCGGCAACTCCCGCCCCGGACGCGGCGGAGGAGGCCGAGGCCCCTGAGGCGCAGCCCGAGCCCGTCGAGGCGGAGGCCGCCCCTCCGGCCGTCGAGATCCTGGAGGCGCCGGCCGCGCCGGAGGCCCCCGAGCCCCTGGCCGTCGTCGAGGCCGGGCCCGTCCAGGTGACCGAGGCCGCCGACCCGGCGGAAACCGCGGACGAGGCCGTCGTCCCCGAGCCCGTCAGGCAGCCGGAGCCGGTCCAGCAGTCGGAGGCGCCCGCCGCCCCCGCCTACGACGACGCCGAGCGCGAGGCCGTCCTGCGCGTCATGCGCGAACGCCGCGACATCCGCAACGGCTTCCGCAGCGACGCCATCCCGCACGAGGTGCTGCTCCGTGTCCTGGAGGCGGCCCACACGGCGCCCTCCGTGGGCCACTCGCAGCCCTGGGACTTCGTCGTCATCCGCTCGGCGGACACCCGCCGCACGATGCACGAGCTGGCCATGCGCCAGAAGGACGCGTACGCGAAGTCGCTCCCCAAGGGCCGCGCGAAGCAGTTCAAGGAACTGAAGATCGAGGCCATCCTCGACACCCCGGTGAACATCGTCGTCACCGCCGACCCGACCCGCGGCGGCCGCCACACCCTCGGCCGTCACACGCAGCCGCAGATGGCTCCGTACTCCTCGGCCCTCGCCGTCGAGAACCTCTGGCTCGCGGCGCGCGCCGAAGGGCTCGGTGTCGGCTGGGTCAGCTTCTTCGACGAACGGGAGATGGTCAGGACCCTCGGCCTGCCCGAGCACCTCGAAGTGGTGGCCTATCTCTGTGTCGGATACGTCGACGAGTTCCCCGAGGAGCCTGAGCTGATGCAGGCAGGCTGGTCCAAGCGCCGTCCCCTCTCCTGGGTGGTCCACGAGGAGACGTACGGCCGCCGTGCCCTGCCCGGCGAGGACCCGAGCGACCTGCTGGCGGAGACCGTCTCCAACATCCGCCCGCTGGACGCGAAGGCGCTCGGCGAGGCGTGGGAGCGGCAGAAGCGGATGACGAAGCCGCCGGGCGCGCTCGGCATGCTGGAGATCATCTCCGCGCAGCTCTCCGGCCTCTCCCGGCAGTGCCCGCCGCCGATCCCGGAGCCCGCGGCCGTCGCGATCTTCGCGGGCGACCACGGTGTGCACGCCCAGGGCGTCACCGCCTGGCCCCAGGAGGTGACCGCGCAGATGGTCGCCAACTTCCTCGGCGGCGGCGCGGTCTGCAACGCGTTCGCCAACCAGGTGGGCGCCGAGGTGTGCGTCATCGACGTGGGCGTGGCCAGTGAACTCCCGGCCACCCCCGGCCTGTTGCCGCGCAAGATCCGGGCGGGCACGGCCGACATGACGACCGGCCCCGCGCTGAGCCGCGAGGAGGTCAAGGCGGCCATCGAGGTCGGCATCGAGACCGCCCGCGATCTGGTGGCCGCGGGCAACAAGGCCCTGCTCACCGGCGAGATGGGCATCGCGAACACCACGGCGTCCGCGGCCCTCATCTCCGTCTACACGGACACCGACCCGGGCGAGGTGACCGGCCGCGGCACGGGCATCAACGACGAGATGCACAGCCGCAAGGTCGACGTCGTGCGCCGCGCCCTGGAGCTGCACCAGCCCGACCCGGCCGACCCGATCGGCGTCCTCGCGGCGATCGGTGGCCTGGAGCACGCGGCGATGGTGGGCCTGCTCCTCGGCGGTGCCTCCCTGCGTACGCCGGTCATCCTGGACGGCGTGAGCGCCGGCGCGGCGGCCCTGGTCGCCCGCGCCATCGCCCCCGAGGTCCTCGCGGCCTGCATCGCGGGCCACCGCAGCGCGGAGCCGGGCCACGTGGCGGCCCTGAACAAGCTGGGCCTGCGCCCCCTGATCGACCTCGACCTCCGCCTGGGCGAGGGCACCGGCGCCCTGCTCGCCCTCCCGGTGGTGCAGAGCGCGGCTCGCGCGATGCACGAGGTGGCGACGTTCGACTCGGCGGGGGTAACGGAGAAGTAGCCGCGTTCTGGGGCGAAGCCCCGGTTGTCGGGGGTAGGGGCGGGCTCGCGGAAAGAGCCCGCCCCTACCCGCACCGTAAAGTGAACCCGCACGTCAGAACCCGCACGTCAGCGCCGCTCCACCGCCGCAGCGGCAGCGCCCCGCACGAGGAGCCTCCCGCCATGGCTGAAAGCCCCGCCTACCCCGTAGGCCTCCGCCTCACCGACCGCCGCACGGTCGTGCTCGGCGGCGGCCAGGTGGCCCAGCGCCGCCTCCCCGCCCTGATCGCCGCGGGCGCCGACATCCACCTGGTGTCGCCGACGGCGACCCCTTCCGTGGAGGCGATGGCGGACGCGGGGGAGATCACCTGGGAGCGCCGCCGCTACGAGACCGGCGACCTCAAGGACGCCTGGTACGCCCTCATCGCCACCAGTGACGGCGAAGCCAACAGGGCCGCATCCGCGGAGGCCGAAGCCCACCGCGTCTGGTGCGTCCGCTCGGACGACGCCGACGCCGCCACCGCGCTGACCCCCGCGACCGGCCGCTCCGAAGGCGTCACGGTCGCCGTCCTCACCACGGACATCCACGGCCGTGACCCCCGCCGCACCGCGGCCATCCGCGACGCGGTCGTCGAGGGCCTGCGCGACGGCACCCTCGTGGCGCCCCACCACCGCACCCGCACCCCCGGCGTCGCCCTCGTCGGCGGCGGGCCCGGCGACCCCGACCTCATCACGGTCCGCGGCCGGCGTCTCCTCGCCGAGGCGGACGTGGTCATCGCCGACCGGCTCGGCCCCCGCGACCTGCTCGCGGAACTCCCGCCGCACGTCGAGGTGATCGACGCGGCGAAGATCCCGTACGGGCGCTTCATGGCCCAGGAGGCCATCAACAACGCCCTCATCGAGCACGCGAAGCAGGGCAAGTCGGTCGTGCGTCTCAAGGGCGGCGACCCCTTCGTCTTCGGGCGTGGCATGGAAGAGGCCCAGGCGCTGGCCGAAGTGGGTATTCCCTGCACGGTGGTCCCCGGCATCTCCAGCTCGATCTCGGTGCCCGGCGCGGCGGGCATCCCCGTCACACATCGCGGCGTCGCCCACGAGTTCACGGTGGTCAGCGGCCACGTGGCCCCCGACGACGAGCGCTCCCTGGTCGACTGGGCGGCCCTGGCCAAGCTGCGCGGCACCCTCGTGGTCCTGATGGGCGTGGACAAGATCGGCAGGATCGCCGAGACGCTCACCGCGCACGGCAGGTCGCCCGAGACCCCCGTCGCCCTGATCCAGGAGGGCACCACCGCGGCCCAGCGCCGCGTGGACGCCACCCTCGCCACCGTCGCCGCCGAGGTCGCCGCCCATGAGGTGAAGCCCCCGGCCGTCATCGTCATCGGCGACGTGGTGAATGTGGGCCCCGACCGTTCCGCCTAGTCACCCCGACCCCTCGAGTAACCACCGGTAACCCAACCCGTTCCCAGGCGTTGGCACCACACCCAGGACAAGGCAGTATCACCCTGTGGCTGATCTCATCACCGTTGACGACCCCACCGACCCGCGCCTGCGCGACTACACGGGCCTGACCGACGTCGAACTGCGCCGCAAGCGCGAGCCCGCCGAGGGCCTCTTCATCGCCGAGGGCGAGAAGGTGATCAGACGTGCCAAGCAGGCGGGCTACGAGATGCGCTCGATGCTGCTCTCCGCCAAGTGGGTCGACGTCATGCGGGACGTCATCGACGAGGTCCCTGCCCCGGTGTACGCGGTCAACCCCGACCTGGCCGAACAGGTCACCGGCTATCACGTGCACCGCGGCGCCCTCGCCTCGATGCAGCGCAAGCCGCTGCCGACGTCGGACGAACTCCTCAGCACGGCGCGCCGCGTCGTGGTCATGGAGTCGGTCAACGACCACACCAACATCGGCGCGATCTTCCGCAGTGCCGCCGCCCTGGGCATGGACGCGGTCCTGCTCTCACCGGACTGCGCGGACCCGCTCTACCGCCGCTCGGTGAAGGTCTCCATGGGCGCGGTCTTCTCCGTCCCCTACGCCCGCCTCGAATCCTGGCCCAAGGGCCTGGAGGGCGTACGCGAAGCGGGCTTCAACCTCCTCGCGCTCACCCCGGACGAGAAGGCGAAGACCCTGGACGAGGCGGCGCCCCACCGCATGGACCGGGTCGCGCTGATGCTCGGCGCGGAGGGCGAGGGCCTCACCACGAAGGCCCTGATGGCAGCCGACGAATGGGTCCGCATCCCGATGGCCCACGGCGTCGACTCGCTGAACGTGGGAGCGGCGGCCGCGGTCGCGTTCTACGCGGTGGCGACGGGCCGCCCTCAGCTCTGAGGGCCCGGACCCGGGTCCTGCCGCTGGCTCTGCTGTACGTCGCGCACCTCGTGCGCGCCGCTGCCGCCGAGCCCGCGCGCGGGCCCCTGGCATCCCTGGGCCGCCGCGATCCCCAGGGCCACGAGCAGCGTCACGACCACGAAGACGAAGAGCCGCTGGCGCAGCAGCCGCGGGTTGGCGGGCCGCCGGGCGCCGCCGGAGCGCGTGGTGTTCCTGGCCTGCCCGGGACGTGAACCGGACCGCGAGGAACTGGATCCGGACCGCGAGGACTGGGGCCGGGACGCACCCGGGCGCGAGGAACCCGTGCGCGAGCCCCCGGTCCGCGAAGAACTCGGCCGTGACGAACTGGGCCGGGGCGGGGGAGTGCCCTGCGGATGACGCCGCTGGGTGCGCTGGTCCGCGTACTCCTCGGCCATCCGTCCCGTCGGACGGTCCTGGTCCTGCCGGGGCGCGGGCGGCCGCGGGTCCGTCAGGCCCTGTGCCTCACGGGCCGCGATCTCCTTGAGCCTGAGTGACAGTTGGAGCGTGCTGGGACGCTCCTCCGGGTCCTTGGCGAGGCAGGCCCTGATCAGCGGGGCGAGCGCGTCCGGAACCCCGCCGAGCTGCGCCTCCTCATGCACGACGCGGTAGAGCATGACCTCTGAACTGCCGTGCCCGAAGGGTGAGTCCGCCATCCCCGCGTACGCAAGGGTGGCGCCGAGGGCGAACACGTCCGTGGCGGGTGTGACGGCGGCGCCGCGCACCTGTTCGGGCGCGAGGAAACCGGGCGAGCCGACGGCGGTGCCCACATGGGTCAGCGTCGAGGCGCCGGTGGCCCAGGCGATGCCGAAGTCGATGATCCGGGGTCCCTTCGGGGACAGCAGGATGTTCGACGGCTTCAGGTCGCGGTGCACGACACCGGCTTCATGTACGGCGACGAGGCCTTCGGCGAGCGCCGAGCCGACGACCGCCACATCGGCCGCGGAGAGCGGCCCCTCGGCGGCGACCTTGTCGTGCAGGGAGGGCCCGGGGACGTACTGCGTGGCGAACCACGGCCGGTCGGCGTCGAGATCGGCGGCGACGAGCCGCGCGGTACAGCCGCCGCGGATGCGGCGGGCCGCGGAGACCTCGCGCGCGAAGCGCGACCTGAACTCCTCGTCCTCCGCCAGATCGGGCCGGATCACCTTGAGGGCGACGCGCTGCCCCCGCCGGTCCGACCCCAGGTAGACGACACCCATGCCGCCGGCGCCCAGCCGCCTGTGCAGTCTGAACGAGCCGACGACACGCGGGTCCTCGCGCCGGAGCCGCATCATCGCCATGTCCATCCCCGCTGCCCGGTCCGTTGTCGTGCCACAGCTTACGTTTCCGTGGCCGGGCAGGTGCAGAGGCCGCGCCCTCGCGGCCCGACCGATTGTCAGTGCCGGGTGGGAAACGTGAAGAGTGGTCAGGGCGCCGGGGGAGAGCGGCCGTTGTACGGGGCGCGCTCCCCAACCATCCATCGCTGAAGGGGGATTGATCCCGTGAAGGGTGATCGCGTGGAGATAGTCGTGGACGCCGGGGACACGACACGGACGTACGAGGTGGTGGCGAGCCGGGCGGGCCGCCGGGTGGAGACGGCGGTGCGCCGAGGGGTGGTCGAAGTGAGCGAAGTCACCCTGGGGGTGCCCCCACGCCCTTCAGCCAGTGGGGGAGGCTCCGTCGTACGGACGGCACGGTTCATGGCGACTCGTGTGCCGGCTCTGGTCGAGCAGCCCATTCCGCGGGAGGACACCTCCGAGCAGGCGGCACGCCCCCTCCGGGAAGACCCTGAGACCTAGGACCCCGTCTCCACCCATGGGAGTACACGAGGGCCGATCGCTCATCCTCCGGGAGGCCCGCCAATCGGTACGAGGGCATGACGACCCAGGCTTCGGGCGCACCTAGATTTGAGGTCAAGCGGCGGGTGCAGCACTCGTCCCCCGAGGTCCGACACCCGCCGCTCTCACCTTCATACAGACTCGGTCAGGAGAGGAACCATGGCGGACACGGCACCGCGGGCAATGGTCCGCACGCAGGGACGTAAGGCTTTCGCCACGTTCGGCGTCCGCCCGTCCGGCACGCGCCATCCCTTGGTGGCGACGGCCATGGTTCTTCCTCTGGCGGCCCTGCTGGTGGTCGTCTTCGGCGGCTGGGAAGCAGTGGTCACACAGGCGTCGTCCGTGGGCGTGATGCTGGGGCGCTGAGCGGCGCCCCGGGCCCGGATGAGCGGTCCGGGCGGGGACATCCGGCCAGGAAACCCCGTGGGGACGGGGGTGCGGCGGACGGCACGAGAAATGCCCGCGCAGCTGGGGAGCTGCGCGGGCACTTCTTTGCGCCGAGGGGCTCTGCGGGGTGCCGGGGACTCCGCGGGGTTCTCCTGCGCAGCCCCGCGTACGCTCGCGGGAGCATCGATCGACGTACCCCGGGGGATCCGTGACCGCCTTGCTGGCTGTGCTGACCGAGGAGGCCGGGCAGGCGGCCCACCGGGCGTCGCGTCCCTGTGCGTGCGGGCCCGAAGTCGTTCTCGCGGACCGGGACGATGCCACGGTCGTCCGGCATGGTGACACCGTCGCCAAGGCGCACGCTCCTGGCACGGACCCCGTAGAGCTGGCGGTCCGTCTGCGGGTTGCCGCCGCCCTCCACGGCACCCTTCTGCCGCCGCTCGGCGTGACGGCGACACCACTGCACGGGCGCCTCGTCACCTGCTGGGAGGCCGGTATCCCGGTGGACCGCGACGACCCCGACGCCGCCCCCTGGGAAGCCGCCGCCACCCTCCTCGCCCGCCTGCACGCCACCTCCCCCGCGGAACTCCCGCAGCCGCTCCCGGACATGCGCGGCCCCGTGAAGGCCGCCCGCGCGATGACGCGGATGCGGGCCGCGGGTCCGCACCCCGCGGCAGCCCCCGTCGAGCGGGCCTGGGCCACGCTTCCCGCCTGGGCCCGGGCCGAGGCGCCCGCACCGCTCCCCAAGCTCCTGTGCCACGGAGACCTGCACCTGGGCCAGCTCGTCCGCACCCCCGCGGGGCGCTGGCTGCTCATCGACATCGACGACCTCGGCCTCGGTGACCCGGCCTGGGACCTGGCCCGCCCCGCCGCCTGGTACGCCTGCGGCCTCCTCGCCCCCGACGAGTGGACCCGCTTCCTCAGCGCCTACCGCGCGGCACGCGGACCGGCGGTCCCGGCCGACGGCACGGACCCCTGGCCCGCCCTCGACGTACCGGCCCGCGCCCTCACCGCGCAGACCGCCGCCCTGGCCGTCGCCAAGTCCGTCAAGGAGAACCGGGCCCTGGACGAGGTCGAGCTTGCAGTGGTCGACGCCTGTGATCGAATGGCCGCCCTCCCGCCGGAGTTGGAGCCCACCACCACGAAGTAGGGTGCAACGCACCGAAGCCGGGCAGAGTTCCGGCGAAGCAGTCACGACCGGCGAGGAGTTGAGCCGACCATGCAGTGTCCCAAGTGCCACGCACCGATGCACACGTACAACCGCAATGGCGTCCAGATCGAGCAGTGCAGCGGTTGCCGCGGGATATTCCTCGACTATGGCGAGCTCGAGGCCCTGAGCCGGCTCGAGAGCCAGTGGGGCGGCCAGCAGGCCCCGCCGCCACCGCCCGCCCCGCAGGGCTACCCGGCCGCTCCGGCCCCGGCCTGGGGCGCTCCCCAGCACGGCGGCCACCACGGCGGTCACGGCGGGCACTACGGCCACAACAAGCGCCACCAGAGCTTCGGACACATGCTCTTCTCCTCCTGACCGGAGGAACGACGAAGCCCCCGGCCGTGGGAACGGCCGGGGGCTTCGTACGGATGGTGCGCGATACTGGGATTGAACCAGTGACCTCTTCCGTGTCAGGGAAGCGCTCTCCCGCTGAGCTAATCGCGCGGGTCAACCTGCGTGTGCTGCGTACAGCGTGTGGTGCGTCATGCGTGCGCGATACTGGGATTGAACCAGTGACCTCTTCCGTGTCAGGGAAGCGCTCTCCCGCTGAGCTAATCGCGCGGGTTCAGACCTCAGGAAGACGGAGCCTTCGAGAAGATCCAGTGGACGATACTGGGATTGAACCAGTGACCTCTTCCGTGTCAGGGAAGCGCTCTCCCGCTGAGCTAATCGTCCTTGGAGGTGGAGACGGGATTTGAACCCGTGTAGACGGCTTTGCAGGCCGTTGCCTCGCCTCTCGGCCACTCCACCAGGAGTGCGGGGGGTCGGGAAGATCCCCCACTTCCTGCGAGCGGACGACCAGGTTCGAACTGGCGACCTCAACCTTGGCAAGGTTGCGCTCTACCAACTGAGCTACGTCCGCTTGTCTTTCCCGGCCCGCTTGCGCGTCCCGGCGACGTGTTGAACTCTAGCGGATTCCTGGGCCAGTACAAAAACGCGTTTGCGCAGCGTGCTGCGCTGTCACCGGCCCGGGGCGCGACCAGGACGCCGGTCATAGACTCACAGACGTGCACAGCGCCCCTCGGATGTCCTCCCGGCCGCCCTCCGGGGCGTCCCTGCCCATGGCGCGCTTCGGCGGCCTCCTCGCGACCGGCCTCAGGGACGTGACCAGCGATCCCTCGGCGCTGGACTCCCACGGCTTCTGGGCCGTCTCCGCGGACTTCGAGGGCGGACTGGTCTGTGCCCGCTTCGACGACGTGCGCGCGGAGCCGGTGCCCGCGCCGGTGCCCGGCGCGTGGCGGGGGCCCGCCGCCGGTGACTGGACGTCGTCGCTCGACCGCGCCGCGTATGTGGACGGTGTACGTCGTGTGCGGGAACACATCGCGGCCGGAGACGTCTATCAGGCGAACCTCTGCCGCGTGCTGTCCGCGCCCGCCCCCGAGGGCGCCGACGTGGACGCCCTGACGGCCCTCCTGGCGCGCGGGAACCCCGCTCCGTACGCCGGGACGATCCGCCTGCCGGACCACGGCGTCGAGATAGCCACGGCCTCCCCGGAGCTGTTCCTGCGGCGCGCGGGCAGCGTCGTCGAGTCGGGGCCGATCAAGGGAACGGGCCGGACCGAGGCCGACCTCCTGGAGAAGGATTACGCCGAGAACGTCATGATCGTGGACCTCGTCCGCAACGACCTCGGGCGGATATGCGTGACCGGCTCCGTGACCGTGCCCGACCTGTGCGTGGTCGAGAAGCATCCGGGCCTCGTCCATCTCGTCTCCACCGTCCGGGGCGAGCTGCGGCCCGGCGCCGGCTGGCCCGAACTCTTCGCGGCCGCTTTCCCGCCCGGTTCCGTCACCGGTGCCCCCAAGTCCAGCGCCCTGCGCATCATCGACGCCCTGGAGACAGCGCCCCGCGGCCCGTACTGCGGCGGCATCGGCTGGGTCGACGCCGACCGGGGCACCGGCGAACTGGCCGTCGGCATCCGCACCTTCTGGATCGACCGCGCGGAGGGTGTGCTGCGGTTCGGCACCGGCGCCGGGATCACCTGGGGCTCGGACCCCGAGGGGGAGTGGCGGGAGACCGAACTGAAGGCGGAACGGCTGCTGGCGGTAGCGTCGGGAGCGTACGAAGTGAGTGGAGGGACCCTTTAGTGAAGATCTGGCTCAATGGCGGCCTGCAGGATCTCGAGACGGCCCGTGTCTCCGTGCTCGACCACGGACTGACCGTCGGCGACGGAATCTTCGAGACGGTGAAGTCGGTCGAGGGGCGGCCCTTCGCGCTGACCCGGCACCTGGACCGGCTCGCCCGTTCGGCACGTGGCCTCGGTCTGCCCGAGCCGGACCTCGACGAGGTGCGCGCGGCCTGCGCCGCGGTTCTCGACGCCAATCCGATGCCGCTGGGGCGGCTGCGCATCACGTACACCGGAGGCCTCTCGCCGCTCGGCTCGGACCGGGGTGACCAGGGGCCGACGCTGATCGCCGCCCTCGGTGAGGTCAGCAGGCGACCCGACTCGACGGCCGTCATCACGGTGCCGTGGACCCGCAACGAACGCGGCGCCCTGACCGGCCTGAAGACCACGTCGTACGCCGAGAACGTCGTCGCCCTCGCGCGCGCGAGCGAACAGGGCGCCACGGAGGCGCTGTTCGCCAACACCGTGGGGCAGCTCTGCGAAGGCACCGGATCGAACGTCTTCGTGGTGCTCGACGGCGAAATCCACACGCCGCCGGTCGCCTCCGGGTGCCTGGCGGGCATCACGCGCGCGTTGACCGTCGACTGGACGGGCGCGCGCGAGAGCGATCTGCCGCTCGACGTCCTGGACAGGGCCGACGAGGTGTTCCTGACGTCGACGCTCCGTGACGTGCAGGCCGTGCACCGGATCGAGGGGCGTGAACTGCCGGGCGCACCGGGCCCCGTGACGGCCAAGGCGATGCGGATCTTCGGCGAGCGGGCGGCGGACGACCTCGACCCGTGAGCGGCCGGGCAAGAGGCCGCAACTGCTTGTAATCCACATGACGCACGAGCCGCAGGGCGGGTAGAACTCCACTGATGACCACGACCCTGCGGCCGACCGGGCCGCTTCAGCAGAGCGCTGACGGCGCCAAGTCACGCACGTACGAAGTGCGCGTGAACAGCCGTCCTGTGGGCGGGATAGAACTCGCCACGCATCCCGTGTTCGGGCCCGGTGTCGCCGAGATGCGGGATCTGAGCATCAAGGAGCCCGACCGCAGACGCGGCCGTGCCACCGTGGCGGTGCTCGCCGCCGAGGAGGTGGCGCGCGGCTGGGGCTGCGAGCGGATCGAGGTGGCCGTGCCCGCCGAGGCCGCGGCGGCCCACCGCCTCGCCGTGTCCCTCGGCTACGTGGAGCGCAACCGTCAGATGGTCAAGTCCCTGGCCGAAGGGCCGCCCGCGCTGCCGGAGGGCGTCGAGGGGCGGCCGATGACGGAGGACGAGTACGAGGTCTGGCTGGCCCGCGAGAAGGAGGACTACGCACAGACCTGGATCGAGCGCGGCGTCCCCGCGGCGGAGGCGCGCGCCAAGTCCGACGCCGACCACGCGGACCATCTGCCGCAGGGCATCGCCACCCCCGGCACCCGCCTCAGTGTGCTCACCCACGAGGGCACGGCGGTCGGCACCCTGTGGCTGGCGCAGCGCGGATCCGACGCGTTCGTCTTCGACGTCGCGGTCGACGAGGAGTACCGCGGGCGCGGCCACGGCCGGTCCCTGATGTGCCTCGCGGAGACCCAGGCGCAGGAGGCGGGCCTCGGCCGCCTGGGCCTCAACGTCTTCGCGGGCAACACCCCGGCCCTGCGCCTGTACGAGTCGCTGGGCTTCGAGCCGGTCATGTACTACGTCTACAAGCAGCTGCTCTAGCGTTTCAGGAGCCGTTGCAGGTGTTCTAGGCGTCCTGGCCGTCGGCCGCGAGCAGGCGGTCCGCGATCTCCTCGACGCGCTCGCGCAGGCCCTCCTGGCTCTTGCCGCCGTCGAGGCGCTCGCCCCCGATGACGTACGTCGGCGTCCCGGTGACGCCGATCGCCTTGCCCTCGGCCTGGTCCGCGTCGACGATCAGGATGTGCCGGCCGTCGACGAGCGCGGTGTCGAACTCCTCCGCGTCCAGGCCCAGTTCCCGCGCGGCCTCGACCAGGAAGGGTTCGCCCTTGCGGGTCAGCTCCTCGACCGCGCCGAGCACGGCCTCGACGTACGGCCAGCCCTGCCCCTGCTCGAAGGCCTCCTCGGCGGCCTGGGCGGCGGCGAAGGCGTGCTGGTGCTTTTCGAGGGGGAAATGCCGAAGGCGCAGGTCGACACGGTCGCCGTAGCGGGCACGGAGCGCGCGTACGTCGTCGAGGGCGGTCCGGCAGTCCGGGCACTGCAGCTCGCACCAGATGTCGATGACGAGGGGGCCGGCGGGGGCCGCGGGGGCAGAGTCGCTCATGGGACACAGTCTTCCAGCCCCGCGTCCGCCTCCCAACCGGGGCCGGGGGCGCCGACCGGAACCTGCGGAGGAGACGTGACCCTGATATGTCCCTGAAGTCCGCTCGGAGCGTGGCCCGGGAGGGCCCACCCGGTGCAGGATGGAAGGGAAGACCGTGCCATTCAGGGCCACCGTCTACGCCCGCACGCCTGGAGGACCGGATGATTGCCGAGACCGTCTGTTCCGCCGTATCCGCGGCCGGCCTCGGCATTGCCGCGATCACGGCCTACCGCAAGCGTTTCCTCGCGGCCACGCGCCTTGCCGCCTACTCGCTGGTCCCGGTCGCCCTCGTGATGACCGGTGTCGTCGGATGGCTGTCGGACACCGCCTTCAGCATGAAGGCGTGGGCCGGCTTCGGGGTGCTCGGCGTCGCCTGGCTCCTCTTTATGATCACTCGCACCGTGGAGCGCCGCTCCGGAGGCACCCGCAAGGAGCGCAAGGCCGCGAAGGCGGCCCAGCGCGATGCGGTGGCCCCCGCGGCGTCCGCACCCTCCCTGGGCCAGGGCGCCCGCCCGGCCGCCCAGCCCGCGGCTCAGTCGAAGGCCGCCGCGCCCAAGGAGGACTTCAGCGACATCGAGGCCATCCTGAAGAAGCACGGCATCTGAGACCGGCATCTGAGACCGGCATCTGAGACCGGCCTCAGAGAGCGGCTTAGAGAGCGGAGCGCCACGGCACTCGTGCGCGAGGCGGTCAGCCGGGGAACGCGGGGTCGGGGAGCGGCACCAGCGCGGCAGCGGTCGTGCCGAGCGCGGTCGTCAACATCCGTCTGCGTTCGATGCCCATCGGAGTCCCTCGTTCGTGTGGACGGCGGTGCCCCCGAGTCTGACGAGGCGCGTCGCTGCTGGGTCATGGCCGGAACGCGCGGGACGCTGGACTTTCGCAGGTCACGGAATGCGGCGAACTCCCGCGCTTTCCGGGCGTGTTGGTCATCGGCACCTCCGCGACTGAGTCATCATCGCGGCGAGATGCTGGACACCGCACAGGGCGATGCCGCCCCGCCGACCGATGAGCGAGCCGCGACGGAAGAGCCCAAGGGCTGTCTGTTCGCGCTCTCCCAACCACCCCTGATGATCTTCCTGGCGGTGATCGGTGTGCTGATCCTGATGGGGTCGCTGCACGATCTGCTGCGGCTCTAGCGGGAGGCTCGGGAGGCTCGGGGGGCCTCGGCGGGGGAAAGCGCCGGGTCCACGCCGCGGCAGGGGCTCAGCCCGCGGCTTCCTTGCGCCGGGCCCGGTAAGCGGCGACGTGCAGCCGGTTGCCGCAGGTGCGGCTGTCGCAGTAGCGGCGTGAGCGGTTACGGGAGAGGTCGACGAAGGCGTGCCGGCAGTCGGGGGCCTCGCAGCGTCGCAGCCGCTCCTGCTCGCCGGCGACCACGAAGAAGGCGAGCGCCATCCCGCAGTCCGCCGCGAGGTGGTCGGCGATGGAGGCGCCGGGCGCGAAGTAGTGCACGTGCCAGTCGTAGCCGTCGTGGTCGGTGAGGCGGGGCGTGGTGCCCGCCGCCGCGATCAGCTCGTTGATCACTGCCGCCGCGGCCTGCGGCTCGGGTGCCGCGAAGACTTCCTGGAAGCGGCCCCGGATGTGCCGGACCCCGGTCAGGTCACGCTCCGTGAGTACCCCGACGTCGCTTATGTCGTGGTTTCGTACGAACTCGCCCAGGGCCGCCAGGTCCGCGAGCCCCTCCGTCCCGCCGCTCGCCGCGCTCTCGGTGTCCGGTGCGGTGTTCACCAGATCGACCACGGCGTCGAGTGCGCACCGGGTGTCGTGGGTGATCAGCACGATTTGCTCCCTGGCCTGGGGGTGGTGGGGGTCCCCCCTGCTCGTTGAGAGCGTGGAAGGGTGCCCGCCGGTGCTGGCCGATGCTAGCGGCTTCACGACACGACACACCGGCGCCGTCCCCGCGGGAATCCGCGGCGACGGCGCCGGTGTGTCTGCTCTGTGCGGTTGTCATGCCCGAGCCGTCGCCCCGAGTCGGACGGCGCCGGGCGCTCTCGCGCGGCCTGGAACTAACTTTCGGCCAGGATGTGCGAGAGCTCCGTATCCAGATCGAAGTGGCGGTGTTCCGTACCGGGAGGCACGGCCGCGTCGGTTCGCTTCAGGAACGATTCCAGGGCCCGCGCCGGGGCCTCGAGCAGAGCCTCACCCTCGGGGGAACTCAGGGCGATGCAGACAACACCCTGACCGTGGCTCCGGGACGGCCAGACTCGGACGTCGCCGGTACCGGTGGGCCGGTGCAGGCCCTCGGCGAGGAGGTCGCGGGCGAACACCCACTCGACGGTTTCCTCGGCTCCGGTGTGGAAGGTGGCGTGCACGGCATAGGGATCGGCCGTGTCATACCGCAGTCCTGCGGGTACAGGCAGTGAGGACTCGCTCGACACAACGAGGCGCAGGTGCAGCTCGCAGCTGACCGTGGTGTTCATAAGCGCCAGGGCCTTTCGCTCAGTGTGCGCTCGGGGATTCGCACGTCGGCGAAATCGACATGCCACCTACGGTGCCGTTGTAAACCCCTCTGAGGGTTTTGGGTGTCTTTAGGTAGCTCGTACGGCGGGTTGTTCGTTCGGTTGGTACAGCCATTCCAGTGACGGGTTTCCGTCCGGTAGGGTTTGGCCGTATGAATACGGGGAGTAACGAGCCGGAGGTTGCCGAAACAATCGCCGGCACGAAGGACGAACAGCCGCTCGGATCGCGTGCGCCGGAGTTCATCCAGGCCCGCAAGGCGCTGCACCTCAGCTGGCAGGTGGGCGTCTTCATCGTCGGCCTCGCCGTGGTGGCCGCGGGCATCGTCATGCTGCCGCTGCCCGGGCCCGGCTGGCTGGTGATCTTCGGCGGAATGGCGATCTGGGCGACCGAGTTCGTCTGGGCCCAGCTGGTGCTTCGCTGGACGAAGCGGAAGGTCACGGAGGCGGCGCAGCGTGCGCTCGACCCCAAGGTGCGCCGCCGGAACATCATCCTGACGACCATCGGCCTGGTGATCATCGCCGTACTGGTCGGGATCTACGTCTGGAAGTTCGGCTTCGAGATGCCGTGGAAGATCAAGGAGTGACCCGCGGGTGACTCCGAGGCGGTCGGAGGCACCCGCTGACATGCGGTAATGTTCTCCGTGCGCCCGGGGCGATTAGCTCAGTGGGAGAGCGCTTCGTTCACACCGAAGAGGTCACTGGTTCGAACCCAGTATCGCCCACCCCGGAACTGCGGCCCGGAGGCTTAAAGCCTCCGGGCCGCAGTCGTATTCGCTCGATTTCCCGTGTGGCAGAAGGAAATTGATACTCCGTCGGCTGTCGCCGCGGAAAAGCGGAGTCAGTGCATTCTGCCGAGAACGTCACGGACCCGGCGTGCGTCGCGCAGCCGCTGTTCATACGTCGCGCCGATCGCGAGGAGCAGAAGCCCGGCGAGTGCCGGCGGCAGCCAGCGCGGCAGGGTGTCCACCACTTGGACGATGTAGGGCGCCAGTTCGTGCAGGGCGTCCAGGGCGAGGACCGTGCCGCCGAGCACCAGGGGCGCCTGCAGCCGGTGCCGGGCGCCCGCCAGCGTGATCAGCAGGGCCGCACTGCCGAGGATCAGCGGACGCTGCCAGTGGGCGTCGCTCCAGGCGGCGACGAGGCTCGGCAGGAGGGTCGCCGCGAGGCCGGGGCCGTAGGCCGTCCAGGAGGACGTCTCGGGGGCGCGGCGCAGGCGCAGGGCGCCGATCAGCAGAGCGGGGACGGTGACCGGCAGGGTGTAGGCCTCCGGGGTCGTGACGTCCCAGGCGGCCAGCCGCACCCAGCTCGCCAGGAGGAACAGCACCCCGGCCGCGTATCCGGCCCGGCGGCGGTCCGTGCGGAGCGCGGTGCCCGCGGCGATGACGCCGCCGAGCGCGAGGGCCAGGGCGAGGGTCGCCGTGTGCCCCGCGGTGAGGACGATCGCGAGCCCGCCCGCGACGGCTCCGGTGATCTCGACCGGCGGCGTCAGCGGATGCGGGCCGAGCCGGGCCGCGGAGAGGGCGCTGAGCGCCGGGACGACGAGCACGAGCAGCCCGATGTGCTCAGGACGCAGGTCCCAGGCCGTGCCCGCGGCAGACAGGAACGCGGTGGCGTACGCGACGGTGGCGCAGGCAGCGGCGGGCGCGGCGCCCGGCGCGGCGGTCCGGCGGCGGGCGGCGAACACGGTCGCCGCCAGGAACAGCACGGTCAGGGCGCCGAGGGTGCCGAGCGTCGCCTCAACGCTTGCCAGCGCCAAGAACGCGACGCTCACCGAGGAGCTGACCGCCAGGCCCAGCGAGGTGAGGCCGACCGCCTTCGATCCGACACGCGACGCGACGGCGAGCAGGGCACCGGCCAGCGCGACATACGCCGACACCCCGATCGCGTACGGGAGTTGGAGTGCGGACGGCAGGACGAGGAGGGCGGCCCAGGCGAGGGTCAGGGCGGCGCAGCGGGTGGCGCTGATGGCGTCGAGGGGCGGTGTGCTCGTGGGCGCTGCGGCGGGACCCGTGCCAGGAGCTGAGGCAGGGGCGGCCGCGGTGTGGCCCTGTGGTGCTTCCCCGGGGTGTTCGAGGGCCGGGAGCAGGAGTCGGTGCGCCGTGGACAGGACCCCGGCCACGGTGGCGAGGACGAGTGCTGCCATGACGGGGTGCTGCACGGGCAGTCCGGGGAGGGCGAGCGCGTCGTCCATGTCCCGCGGTGCGCCCGACCATGCCTTTGCCGCCCAATTCGTGGGACCAAGGAGAGCGGTGACGACCGCCGGAAGCGTCCACAGTGCCGCGAGCGCCTGCACCAGGAGTGCCGCACCGGCGATGCCGCGCAGGACCGGGCGGGGCAGTGCGGTGCGTACGACCGCCAATAGTGCGACGGCGCACACCAGATAGGCGGGGACCGTCCAGGCGGCGGGCAGTGCCTCGCGCAGCACGCCACCGGTCGCGGCGGCGATGAGCAGACCGCCCGCGAACGCCGAAGCCGTTGCCGCCGGGGGTTCCGCGATCAGCCATGCCGCCACCAGCGCGATCGACGCGCCCAGTATCAGGAGCGCCCCGGCCGCCGCCGCGGCGGGCAGATCCGTGGCCGACCAGGACAACTGCCCGGCGGCCAGCGCGCCCCACAGTCCCGTGGCGCAGGCGCCGACGGTCGCGACGGTGCGGATGACCGGGTCGCTCACCCGCAGCGCGACGGCGGCATCGAGCGCCGCCGTCACCAGAAGCGCCGCCGCCGTCGCGTGGTCACCCGCGTCCGCGGCCCGCGCCCACAGGAACAGGGGAAGCTGACCGGTCACCACGGCCAGCGGCAAGGGCAGCCGCAGCGAGCGGAAGGAGAGGCCGTACGCCGTCCACAGCGCGGCCAGCACGGCGGACGCCGCCGCGGTGTAGCCGAGGGCATCGGCCCGCGGCAGGGCGACAGCATGGACGGCGTACGCGTCGAGGACGGTCAGAGCGAGGCCGAGCGCGGCCACCGTCTCCGCCGTCGAGCGCAGCTTGCGGCGCAGCAGCAGCACGGGCACGCCGAGCGCCGTCAGCGTCACGGCCGCCAGGACCGCGCTGCGCCCGCCGATGCCCAGGTGCCCCCAGCTCACCAGCGTGAAGGCGACCGCCGCGATCGTCAGGAGGATGCCGCCGAGTGTGAGCAGCGCGTTCTGCACGTTCGGCGGTGTGGCCTCGGGAGCACGGACCTGCCGTGGAGGAGGAGGCGCGGGCGTGGCAGCCCTCGGGAGGGCGCCGATCAGCCAGGCGCGGCGTTGCAGCAACTGCGTCCTGCGCGCGTCGAGTCCGCGCAGCTCCAGGTCGAGGATGCGAAGCTCCTCGGCCGGGGACGGAATGTTCGTCATGTCCGTGGAGTGTGGTCCAGGACACGTCGCCGGGCATGGGCGCGGATACTCAGTACGTACTCAGATCGGTGCCTTACCGGCAGACTCGGTCCATGGACTGGAGTCACTACCGCTTCCGCAGTGTCTGGAACGTGCCCGCGCCACCCGCCGACGTGTACGCCGTCCTCGAACGCGCCGAGGACTATCCGGCGTGGTGGCCGCAGGTGCGGGAGGTGACCCCCGTCGACGACCACACCGGCACCGCGCGCTTCCGCTCCCTGCTGCCGTACGACCTGTTCGTCACCGCCGAGGAACGGCGCCGCGACCCGGCCGCCGGGATCCTGGAGATCGTGATGACCGGGGATCTGGACGGCTGGGCGCGCTGGACCGTCACGGCGGTGCCGGGCGGGACGCGGGCCCTCTACGACCAGGAAGTGGTGGTGCGCAAACCGCTGATGCGACGCCTCGCCGTCCCCGGGAGACCCGTCTTCCTCCTCAACCACGCGCTGATGATGCGCGGGGGAGAGCGAGGCCTGAAGGCGCACCTCAGAGGAGACTGAGGGCATTCGTGGAAGCGGTTTGAAGGAAACCCGCGAAGACCTGTAGTGTTCAGTCCGTTCCCGGGCGATTAGCTCAGTGGGAGAGCGCTTCGTTCACACCGAAGAGGTCACTGGTTCGAACCCAGTATCGCCCACCCGGAGAATGCCGGTCCGTCACCGACGGACCGGTTTTTTCATGCCCGAAGACAGCATGTGTCAGGCCGCCGCCGGAAGTTCGGGACGCAGCGGCCATGCCGGATCCACCGTCTCCGGCGTACCACTGCGCGCGAACCAGGCCTGCAGACCGCGCGCCTGCGCCGCGTGCCACACCGCCTGCAACGCGTGCAGCTCGGCCGCCGAGAGCCGCTCGAGCCGGGACGCGAAACGCTTTCCCACGGCTCGTACGACATCCAGCGCGGCCTGCGCGTCGGCCGCCGCGTCATGCGCCTCGTCCAGCTCCACCGCGTAGTGCGCGCACAGATCGGTGAGCGTGCGGCGGCCCTTGCGGTACCGGTCGAGCTGCTTGTCCAGGACCCGCGGATCCAGGACGCACAGCGGTGAGCCCGCTATGTAGTGACCGAGCGACGACGCGCGATGCCTGCGCAACTCCCGGTCCAGGATCGTCAGATCGAACGGTGCGTTCATGACGACCAGGGGGCGGCCCGCGGCGCCCTGTTCCGCCAGTTCCCTCGCTATCTCCTCCATCACCGGGGCGGGCCATCGGCCGTTGTGCTGCAGATGCTCCTCCGTCAGGCCGTGCACCGCGGTGGCCCCCTCGGGCACCGGAACGCCCGGGTTCACCAGCCAGCGCGTGATCCGCGGGCGGGTGCCCGCACCTTGCTGGACGACGACGGCGGCCGACACAATGCGGTCGGTCTCGACGTCGACGCCCGTGGTCTCCGTGTCGAATGCGGCCAAGGGCCCCTCGTACCAGCACGTCATAGTGACGCAACTCCTCGATCATGTCCGGCAGATGGCTGTTCTCCCCCTGCCCACACCGGTGATACCCGGGCCGTTTGCGCTGTACGCGGCCCGGAGACAACAGAGGTACAGGGCTTGGACGTTGACCGGCCCGATGCGGGGATTCACTGGTTCGGAAGGCTCGTTGGACATGGCGCTCGCGCAGCCCGAACAGGGTGGGCTGCTGCCCGAGCGGATCGCACCGCCGCGCGGCACACTCGCCACCACCGCCTGTATGGAGACCCTTCAGGTGGGTTATCTGCACGCCGTCGCCGCCGCGGCGGGGTGCTCGCTCTCCCAGCCCTTTCCCGACAACGGCATCGACTGGCACGTCAGCCACAGCGCCCCCGGGCACACGGTCGACGACGAAGTCACCATCAAGGTGCAGCTCAAGTGCACCTACCAGATACCGCCGAACCCGGCGGGTCCGGCTTTCTCCTTCACTCTCGACAACCCCCACCTGGAGAAGCTCGCCCGCACCCCGGTCTCGGTGCACAAGATCCTGGTCGTGATGCTCGTGCCCCGGTCGCAGGACGACTGGCTGCGGGCGAGCCATGACCGGCTCGACCTGCGGCACTGCTGCTACTGGACCAACCTCGCCGGACACCAGGTGACCGGCCGGCGCAGGACGACCGTCCGTGTCCCGACCTCGCGGATCTTCGACGACAGGGCCCTCTGCGAGATCATGACGCGGGTCGGGACGGGAGGGAGACCCTGATGCACCGCCCGATGGAAGAGCCACTACGCCCCGTCCGCCCCCACCCCGTCGAAGCCGCGGCCGGCTGGCCCGGCCCGCAGGCACCGCTGGGTCCCCCCGAGCCCTCGCAGGTCGACCCCGCCGTACTCGGCGCGCTGCTCGCCCGGCACGGCTGGCGCCGGCGCGGGGGAGCGGCAGGGCGCTACGCCCGCTGGACCCCGCCGGGGCCCGGCGGTGGCGGCACGAGTCTGCTGGTCCCGGAGAACAGGGCCTTCCCGGACTGCGAGGACCTGCTCGGCGAGGCGCTCACCGCCCTGGCGCGCAGCGCGTCGCCGTCCGCGCGCGACGTGCTCGTGGGGCTCACCGTGCCCAGCGACGAGATCCGCTGGTGCCGGGACGTACCGGCCGGTCCCGCGGGCGCGGCCACCTGGACGGCGGAGGAACAACTGCGGTCGGCGGCACGGCAGATGCTGCTCGCCGGAGCCCTCGCGGCGCGCGGCCGTGCCGGGTACTACGGGGCGCGGCACCGCGGGCCCGCCGCCGCGTCCCTGGAGAGCGTCCTGGTCGGGCCCGCTCCGGGCGGGCGGCAGCTCACCGCGTTCGTGCCCGTCCTGACCGGGCGGCTCATCGCGGTACGGCTGCACCAGGCGCTGTACGCGGTCCGCGAGGCCGTGGACTACCAGCGCGCCACCGGTGGCATGGACGCCTTCGACGGCGCCGTCGAGGCAGGCGTCAGCCATGAGCTGACGGAGGCCGTCGTCGCCCTGGTGCGGGGCACGGAGGGGGCGCGGGTCGCGGTGGACTGGGCGCCCGCGGCCGGGGTGCCCGAGGGGTGCGCCGTCGACGCCGAGCCCGTCGAGTTCTCGCCCGGTGATCTGACGGTGCTGCGGGAGGCGAGCGCCCGCTATCTGCGGGACGAGCCGGCGATGCCGGTGCGGATCACGGGGGCCGTGGTGCGGATGCGGCGGTCGGGGCCGCGGGGAGAGGGCACGGTGCGGGTCCGGGTGCTCGCGGGCGCCGACGTCCCCCACGTACGCATGACCCTTGACGAGGAGTCGTACCGCATCGCGGGCCATGCCCATCTGGTGGGGCTGCCGATCCGGGTGCACGGACGCCTGGAGAGCAGGGGCGGGTTCCGGCGGCTCACCGGGGCCTCCGGGGTGGCGCCCGTGCAGGTGGACGAGGGCGAGAAGGACCGCCTGATGAAGTCGCTCCAGGAGAATCTCGACTTCTTCGAGGAGGCGTGCAGCGGGGACTGAGGCGGGGCGCGGCGGGGGCCGGGGAGAGAACCGTTTCGCGATGGGCGCCCCCGGCTCGGTACGATTCGTTTCGCGCGCAGGAGCAGACTGCCGCGACCCCCTTCAGGTAGGAGAAGACCGGTGTCAGACGTCCGTGTGATCATCCAACGCGATTCCGAGCGGGAAGAGCGCGTGGTGACGACGGGCACTACGGCCGCCGAACTCTTCCCCGGAGAGCGCACCATCGTCGCCGCCCGCGTGGCCGGCGAGCTGAAGGACCTCGCGTACGCCGTGCGGGACGGCGAGGAGATCGAGCCGGTCGAGATCTCCTCCGAGGACGGCCTGAACATCCTGCGCCACTCCACCGCGCACGTGATGGCCCAGGCCGTGCAGGAGCTCTTCCCCGAGGCCAAGCTGGGCATCGGCCCGCCGGTCAAGGACGGTTTCTACTACGACTTCGACGTCGAGAAGCCGTTCACGCCCGAGGACCTCAAGGCCGTCGAGAAGAAGATGCAGGAGATCCAGAAGCGCGGCCAGCGCTTCTCGCGCCGCGTCGTCACCGACGAGGCCGCCCGCGAGGAGCTCGCCGACGAGCCGTACAAGCTGGAGCTCATCGGCATCAAGGGCTCCGCGTCCAGTGACGACGGCGCGGACGTCGAGGTGGGCGGCGGCGAGCTGACCATCTACGACAACCTCGACCCGAAGTCCGGCGACCTGTGCTGGAAGGACCTCTGCCGCGGTCCCCACCTGCCCACCACCCGCAACATCCCGGCGTTCAAGCTGATGCGCAACGCCGCCGCGTACTGGCGCGGCAGCGAGAAGAACCCGATGCTCCAGCGCATCTACGGCACCGCCTGGCCCACCAAGGACGAGCTCAAGGCGCACCTGGAGTTCCTCGCCGAGGCCGAGAAGCGCGACCACCGCAAGCTGGGCAACGAGCTGGACCTGTTCTCCATCCCCGAGCAGATCGGCTCCGGCCTCGCGGTCTTCCACCCCAAGGGCGGCATCATCCGCCGGGTCATGGAGGACTACTCCCGCAAGCGGCACGAGGAGGAGGGGTACGAGTTCGTCTACACCCCGCACGCCACGAAGGGGAAGCTCTTCGAGACCTCGGGCCACCTGGACTGGTACGCCGACGGCATGTACCCGCCCATGCAGCTCGACGAGGGCGTGGACTACTACCTCAAGCCCATGAACTGCCCGATGCACAACCTGATCTTCGACGCGCGCGGGCGTTCGTACCGTGAACTGCCGCTGCGCCTCTTCGAGTTCGGCACCGTGTACCGGTACGAGAAGTCGGGTGTCGTGCACGGTCTGACCCGTGCCCGCGGCTTCACCCAGGACGACGCGCACATCTACTGCACCAAGGAGCAGATGGCGGACGAGCTCGACTCGACGCTGACCTTCGTGCTGAACCTGCTGCGCGACTACGGCCTGACCGACTTCTACCTGGAGCTGTCCACCAAGGACCCGGAGAAGTTCGTCGGCTCGGACGAGATCTGGGAAGAGGCCACCGAGACGCTGCGCAAGGTCGCCGAGAAGCAGGGCCTCCCGCTGGTCCCGGACCCGGGCGGCGCCGCGTTCTACGGCCCGAAGATCTCCGTGCAGTGCAAGGACGCCATCGGCCGCACCTGGCAGATGTCGACCGTGCAGCTCGACTTCAACCTGCCGGAGCGCTTCAACCTGGAGTACACCTCGCCGGACGGCTCCAAGCAGCGTCCGGTGATGATCCACCGTGCCCTCTTCGGGTCGATCGAGCGGTTCTTCGCGGTGCTCCTGGAGCACTACGCGGGCGCCATGCCGCCGTGGCTCGCCCCCGTGCAGGCGGTCGGCATCCCCGTCGGGGACGCGCACATCCCGTACCTCCAGGAGTTCGCGGCCGAGGCCAAGAAGAAGGGCCTGCGGGTCGACGTGGACGCCTCGTCGGACCGTATGCAGAAGAAGATCAGGACGCAGCAGAAGCTGAAGGTCCCGTTCATGATCATCGTCGGTGACGACGACATGAACGCGGGCACGATCTCCTTCCGCTACCGCGACGGCTCGCAGGAGAACGGCATCCCGCGCGACGAGGCGCTGGCCAAGCTGCTCGACGTGGTGGAGAGCCGCCAGCAGGTGTGACCCCCTCCCGCTGACGCGGCGAGACGAGGCCCCCGGGACGTTCAGCGCCCCGGGGGCCTCTCGTTGTCCTCGGGGTCCTCCCGCGCGAACACCTGGAGCAGCCACGACGAGAACGACCCCGTCACCGCGCCGAGCAGCGCGAGGCCGCACGCCATCATGCCCACCGCGATCAGGCGCCCCATCGGCGTCACGGGCGACACATCGCCGTAGCCCACGGTCGCCAGCGTGGCCGCCGCCCACCACACCGCGTCCCCGAACGTATGGATCGTCGTGCCCCGTGCCGTGTGCTCCTGCTGGTAGACGGCGAGCGCCCCGGTGAAGCCGAGGAGCAGCGCGGAGAGACCGGCGTACGTGACCACGCGCGCGTGCAGCGCGAGACGCGGCCTCCCGTGTCTGCGCTGGACGGCCTCGTAGACGTGCACGACGCGCAGCGGCCGCAGCAGGGGCAGAACGAGGACCAGGGTGTCCAGCCAGTGGGTGCGCACGAAGCGGGGGCCCTGCCCGCTCAGCCGCCACCGCACCGCGTAGTCCACGGCGAACGCGGCCCAGGCGGCCAGGAGCACCGCCAGGCAGACGCCCCGCCACACCGCGGGCAGCCCGGCGGCGAGGACCCATACCGCGTACACGGTCAGGTAGAGCAGCGAGGCCACGGCGAGCGGAGCCTCCGTGCGGTTCTCCCAGCGTGCCTGACGCCTTTCATCCCTCATCGCCCCAGCTTCGCGGTGCTGCGCCCGGCGGGCGCCCCGCCGACACGCTTCGATCGGGCGAAGTCATATGCTGCACTGCATGACGAGTGAGCCGGAGCAGCAGATCGGAGTGGGGACGCAGGACGCGTTCCAGCGCCTGTGGACGCCCCACCGGATGGCGTACATCCAGGGCGAGAACAAGCCGAGCGGCCCGGGGGCCGACGACGGCTGTCCCTTCTGCTCCATCCCGGCCAAATCCGACGAGGACGGCCTGGTGATCGCGCGGGGCGAGCAGGTGTACGCGGTGCTCAACCTCTACCCGTACAACGGCGGCCACTTGATGGTCGTGCCCTACCGCCACGTCGCCGACTACACGGAGCTGACCGCCCCGGAGACGGCCGAACTCGCCGAGCTCACCAAGCAGGCCATGACGGCCCTGCGCACCGCCTCAGGCGCGCACGGCTTCAACATCGGCATGAACCAGGGCACGGTCGCCGGCGCCGGCATCGCCGCGCATCTGCACCAGCACATCGTGCCGCGCTGGGGCGGGGACACGAACTTCATGCCGGTCGTCGGCCACACGAAGATCCTTCCGCAGCTGCTCGCGGACACCCGCAAGATGCTGGCCGACGCCTGGCCCGCCGCTCTCTGACGCGCCTCACGCGTCGTACACGTCCGCCTTCCTCGGCATCGGGTCCTGGACCATCCCGCTGAGGAGGCCGGAGCGGTTGCCGAACTTCGCCGTGTCGACGCCGTTCTCCTCGAGGACCTTGATGGCCGCCGAGTGCACTACGCGGAGCACCGGGGTGGCGGCGCGCAGCGCGTCGTCGGCCATGAAGCGGTGCCGCCACGGCTTGTCAGCCCAGGCGTGCCGCAGCCCGAAGGGCTCGGGAAGCACCAGCTTGCCGCCGAGGTGGTCCAGGATCGGCGGATACCACGTGAAGGGCGCACGCACCGCGAGGCGCACGACCTCGTCGGCGTCGATCAGCGGCAGCTTGCGCTCCATGGTCTCCCAGAACTTGATGGGCTTGGCGACACTCTTGACCTTGGGGTCGGGCTTGCTGGTGAACAGCGAGTGGACCGGGCCGAGCGCGTGGCCGGTGACCTCGATGCGCAGGGTCTCGTGCAGGACGGTCACCGTGATCAGCATCGTGATGACCAGCTGACCGTCCCAGAGAGTGAACTGGCAGCCCAGATAGTGCCGGTCGCCGCCGCCGAACTGCTGCTCGTTGCAGATCCGCTGTATCTCGTGGCCGCGGACCTGGAAGGCCTCGACCTCCGTGCCGCCGGGGCGGGAGACCGCCTTCGCGTTCTCCCCGACGGGGGAGACGATCCAGTGCTTTATCGACGGGGTCGGAAAGCCGCCGGTGTGCAGGGGGCCGCGTTCCAGCATGCGCAGCTGGTCGTGCACGGCCCGTATGACGTCCCAGCTGCGGAACGGATGGATCTCCGTGCCTTCCTTGCTGGACACCAGCTCCTCGGCCAGCTGCCAGCTGCCCCAGCGCGTGCCCATGCCCAGTATTCCCTTGGGCCCCGCGTAGAAGACCGAGTTGCTCTGCTGCTCGGCGGAGAGGCGGGCCAGGCCCTGGCGCAGCTGCTCGGCGGTCGTCTCGCCCGGACTGCCCGGCACCGCCTCGGGGATCTTGGCGCCGATGCCGCCGCCGGCCAGCAGGCTCGACCAGCGGTCGCGCAGGTCCCTCGCGGTGCGCTCGGCGATCAGCTTGGCCCAGAACCAGCCGGCCACGGGGACGACGATCGCCGCGCGGATGTACCAGCCGAGGAGGCCGCCGATCGGCAGCTTGATGAGGAAGATCACGGCGAGGACTCCCACGGCGACCATCACGGCCGTCGCGATCGCGCTCGCCCGCTTGTTGTCCCGCTTGACGACCGCCTGCTTGGCCGTGAAGAGCAACAGCCACAGGAGCAGTCCGGGCAGGAACAGCAGCCCGCACAGCACCATCACGAGGGTGAGCCAGCGGTCGCGCTCCTTGCGGATGTTGTTCGCCGCGAGGCAGTGCTCGACGATCGACTGCGGCTCCATGCCGAACGACTGGATGAGCGGCTTGCGCGCGCCGCCGAGCATCCGCACCTGCACGGCACGCGCGAACGCCTCGCCCAGATTGGGTGCGAAGAGGGACCAGAGGCCCTTGTGCACCTCGGACTTGTGCCACTCGTTGTTGGCGTCGAGGATCTTCGACACCTTGTCGTCGCGGTACGCGGCCGACGCGAGGGCATTCGTCGCCGCCGTCTGTCCCGCGGTCCCGGACAGGGGGACCTGGGCCCCGGGCCTGAAGTCGAATCCGTCGTCCGCCACTGCCGCCCCCATCGCCGCACTGTCTCGCTGCTGCGGCTCTTCCCGACTTCCTTGCCTGGCACACCTGTTGATCAGGTCATCAGCGTATCGGTGTGCACCGGCATCCGGCAGGGCGCATCCGGTGCACCCTGCCGGGGCCGTCAACTAGGTGACGTCCTGGGCCTGTTCACGGATCCTCTCGGAGAGCTGCGGCGGCATGGGTTCGTGCCGTGCGTACGCGCGGCTGAAGCGTGCGGTGCCCTGCGAGAGGGACCGCAGGTCCACGGCGTAACGCCCGATCTCGATCTCGGGCACCTCGGCCCGAACGAGTGTGCGTCCGCCCGGTGCCTGCTCGGTCCCGACCACCCGGCCGCGGCGCCCCGAGAAGTCGCTCATCACCGAGCCCACATGGTCGTCGCCGACCAGGACCCGCACCTCGGCAACCGGCTCCAGGAGGTGGATCCTGGCGTCGGCCGCGGCCTCGCGCAGGGCGAGCGCGCCCGCCGTCTGGAACGCGGCGTCGGAGGAGTCCACCGAGTGCGCCTTGCCGTCGAGCAGCGTGATGCGTACGTCGATCAGGGGGTAGCCCGCGGTCACACCCCTCGCGGCCTGCGCGCGCACGCCCTTCTCGACGGACGGGATGAACTGCCGGGGCACGGCGCCGCCCACGACCTTGTCGACGAACTCGATGCCGCTGCCGCCCGGCAGCGGTTCGACCTCGATCTCGCAGATGGCGTACTGGCCGTGGCCGCCGGACTGCTTCACATGACGGCCGCGCCCCGCCGATTTGCCCGCGAACGTCTCCCGCAGGGAGACCTTGTGGGAGACCACGTCGACCTGCACGCCGTACCGGCTGCGCAGCCGCTCCAGGGCGACATCGGCATGGGCCTCGCCCAGGCACCACAGCACCACCTGATGGGTGTCCTGGTTCTGTTCCAGGCGCATCGTCGGGTCCTCGGCGACCAGCCGGGAGAGCCCCTGGGAGAGCTTGTCCTCGTCCGCCTTGCTGTGTGCCTGGATGGCGAGCGGAAGCAGCGGGTCGGGCATGTCCCAGGGCTCCATCAGGAGCGGATCGTCCTTGGCCGAGAGGGTGTCGCCCGTCTCGGCGCGGTTCAGCTTGGCGACACACGCCAGATCTCCCGCGATACAGCTGGAGAGCGTGCGCTGATGCTTGCCGAAGGGGGAGGAGAGCGCGCCGATGCGCTCGTCGACGTCGTGGTCCTCGTGGCCGCGGTCGGCCAGGCCGTGCCCGGAGACGTGCACCGTCTCGTCGGGGCGCAGGGTGCCGGAGAAGACCCGTACGAGCGAGACGCGCCCCACGTAGGGGTCGGACGCGGTCTTCACGACCTCGGCTACCAGCGGTCCCGCGGGGTCGCAGGTGAGCGCGGGCCGCGCCTTGCCGCCGGGGGTGGTGACGGCGGGCGCCGGGTGCTCCAGGGGAGTGGGGAAGCCGCCCGTGATCAGTTCGAGGAGTTCCACCGTGCCGATGCCCTGCCGGGCGCCCTCGGCCGCGGGGGCCGCCGCGAGCACGGGGTGGAAGATGCCGCGTGCCACGGCCCTTTCCAGATCGTCCACGAGGGTCTTGAAGTCGAGTTCCTCGCCGCTGAGATAGCGGTCCATGAGGGACTCGTCCTCGCTCTCGGAGATGATCCCCTCGATCAGTTTGTCGCGGGCGTCCTCGATGAGCGGGAGCTGGTCCTCGCCCGGCTCGGACTCCTTCCGTTCGCCGGACGCGTAGTCGAAGATCCGCTGCGAGAGCAGCCCGATCAGGCCGGTCACCGGTGCGTGCCCGTCCGGTCCCTTGGCGCCGTGCAGCGGCAGGTACAGCGGCAGGACCGCGTCGGGGTCGTCGGCCCCGAAGGCCGCGGCGCAGGTCCGCGTCATCTCCCTGAAGTCGGCGCGCGCCGCCTCCAGGTGCGTCACCACGATGGCCCGCGGCATGCCGACCGCCGCGCACTCCTCCCACACCATGCGGGTCGCACCGTCCACGCCGTCGGCCGCCGAAACGACGAAAAGGGCCGCGTCCGCCGCGCGCAGACCGGCCCGTAACTCTCCGACGAAATCGGCGTACCCGGGTGTGTCCAGGAGATTGATCTTGAAGCCGTCCCATTCGACCGGTACCAGGGACAGCTGTACCGAGCGCTGTTGCCGGTGCTCGATGTCGTCGTAGTCGGACACGGCGGTGCCGTCCTCCACACGGCCCGCCCGGTTCACCGCCCCCGCGGTCAGCGCGAGGGCCTCCACCAGAGTCGTCTTGCCCGATCCGCTGTGGCCGACCAGCACCACATTCCGTACGGACGCGGGGTGGTCGGCCGCTGTAGCCCTGCCGGCGGCTCCGGGGTGTGCGTTCGCCTTGTCGCCCATGCCTTGGCCTCCCGGTTACGTGCACGGTGAGGAGGCACAGCCCCCTCGGGGATGCTGGCTGCTCGCGGACACGCGGGGCCGGGTGCGGGTCGGCTCCGGCGACGCCCGCGGTGCTTTCGAGCTTTCCACTCGGGTCACTGTGCGTCCATACGTCGTACGCGATCGTGAGGGGGCGAGCCGGTCCGTCAACGTCGTGACTACGATGGGCCAGCCGGTGGCCAACAGGGCCGCGCGGCTCACCGACCCCTCGGGAAGGCCATGCTGAACAAGTACGCGCGTGCATTCTTCACGCGTGTTCTCACACCGTTCGCCGCGTTTCTCATCCGTCGCGGCGTGAGCCCCGACGCGGTCACGTTCATCGGCACGGCCGGTGTGGTGGCGGGCGCGCTGGTCTTCTTCCCCCGCGGCGAGTTCTTCTGGGGCACGATCGTCATCACGCTCTTCGTGTTCTCCGACCTCGTCGACGGGAACATGGCGCGGCAGCTGGGACGCTCCAGCCGCTGGGGAGCCTTCCTGGACTCGACGCTCGACCGGGTCGCCGACAGCGCGATCTTCGGCGGCCTCGCGCTCTGGTACGCGGGCTCCGGCGACGACAACGTCCTGTGCGCCGTCTCCATCTTCTGCCTGGCCAGCGGCCAGGTGGTCTCGTACACGAAGGCGCGCGGCGAGGCGATCGGGCTGCCCGTCGCGGTCAACGGCCTGGTGGAGCGCGCCGAGCGTCTGGTGATCTCGCTGGTCGCCGCGGGCCTCGCGGGGCTGCACAAGTTCGGTGTCCCCGGCATCGACGTCCTGCTGCCCATCGCCCTGTGGATCGTCGCCGTCGGAAGCCTGGTGACGCTCGTCCAACGCGTCGTGACCGTGCGCAAGGAGTCCGCGGAGGCGGACGCGGCCACGGAGACCCGTGCGCAGGGCAGTGAGGCCACGTCGTGAAGGACCGACTGACCGACGCGCTCTACGGAGCCGCCTGGAGCTCGGTCAAGAAGCTCCCCGAGCCGGCGGCCGTGCGCCTGGGCCGGACCATCGCCGACGCCGTGTGGAAGCGGCGCGGCAAGGGAGTCCTGCGCCTTGAGGCGAACTACGCGCGCGTGGTGCCCGACGCGAGCCCGGAGCGCCTGCGCGAGCTGTCCAGGGCGGGCATGCGCTCGTACCTGCGTTACTGGATGGAATCGTTCCGGCTGCCGTCGTGGAGCCGGGAGCGCATCAAGGGCGGCTTCGACGGCAAGGATCTCCACCATCTGACGGACGGGCTCGCCTCCGGCAAGGGCGTCATTCTGGCCCTTCCGCACCTGGGCAACTGGGACCTGGCGGGCGCATGGGTCACCACGAAGCTGGAGACGCCGTTCACGACGGTCGCCGAGCGGCTCAAGCCCGAGACGCTGTACGACCGTTTCGTCGCCTACCGCGAGGGCCTGGGCATGGAGGTCCTGCCGCACGAGGGCGGCTCCGCGTTCGGCACCCTGGCGCGCCGGCTGCGTGCGGGCGGCCTGGTCTGCCTGGTCGCGGACCGGGACCTCTCGGCGTCCGGCGTCGAGGTCAAGTTCTTCGGGGACACCGCGCGGATGCCCGCGGGGCCCGCGATCCTCGCGCAGCAGACGGGGGCGCTGCTACTGCCGGTCACCCTCTGGTATGACGAGACGCCCGTCATGAAGGGGCGCGTTCACGCCCCCATCGATGTCCCCGAGACAGGTACCCGTACGGAGAAGACGTCTGTCATGACGCAGGCCCTGGCAGACGCCTTCGCCACGGGTATCGCCGACCATCCGGAGGACTGGCACATGCTGCAGCGCTTGTGGCTCGCTGATCTCGACCCCGCGAAGGGGCCCTCCGACGGTCCCGGGACCCTCGCCGAGGGGAACACGCCGTGAAGATCGGCATCGTCTGCCCTTACTCCTGGGACGTGCCGGGCGGCGTCCAGTTCCACATCCGCGACCTCGCGGAGCACCTGATCCGGCTAGGTCACGAGGTGTCCGTCCTGGCTCCCGCGGACGACGAGACCCCCCTCCCGCCGTACGTCGTCTCGGCGGGCCGCGCCGTCCCCGTGCCGTACAACGGCTCGGTGGCCCGGCTCAACTTCGGGTTCCTCTCGGCCGCGCGGGTGCGCCGCTGGCTGCACGACGGCACGTTCGACGTCATCCACATCCACGAGCCGACCTCGCCCTCCCTCGGGCTGCTCACGTGCTGGGCGGCGCAGGGACCGATCGTCGCGACGTTCCACACGTCCAACCCGCGCTCCCGGGCCATGATCGCCGCGTATCCGATCCTGCAGCCCGCCCTGGAGAAGATCAGCGCGCGCATCGCGGTGAGCGAGTACGCGCGCCGCACGCTCGTCGAGCACCTGGGCGGCGACGCGGTCGTCATCCCGAACGGCGTGGACGTCGACTTCTTTACGAAGGCCGAGCCCAAGCCGGAGTGGCAGGGCGGGACGCTCGGCTTCATCGGCCGCATCGACGAGCCGCGCAAGGGCCTGCCGGTACTGATGAAGGCGCTGCCGAAGATCCTCGCCGAGCGCCCGGACACCCGGCTGCTCGTCGCGGGCCGCGGCGACGAGGAAGAGGCCGTCGCCTCGCTGCCCGCCGAGATGCGCGACCGCGTGGAGTTCCTCGGCATGGTCAGCGACGAGGACAAGGCGCGGCTGCTGCGCAGCGTCGACGTGTACGTCGCCCCCAACACCGGCGGCGAGAGCTTCGGGATCATCCTCGTCGAGGCGCTCTCGGCGGGCGCACCCGTCCTCGCCAGCGACCTGGACGCCTTCGCGCAGGTCCTCGACCAGGGCGCCGCGGGCGACCTGTTCACCAACGAGGACGCGGACTCGCTGGCCGCGGCGGCCCTGCGGCTCCTCGGCGACCCCGAGCGCCGCGCGGAACTGCGCGAGCGCGGCAGCAAGCACGTGCGCCGCTTCGACTGGTCGACGGTGGGCGCCGACATCCTCTCCGTGTACGAGACGGTGGCGGACGGGGCGGCCGCGGTGGCCGCCGATGAACGCTCGAGCCTCCGGTCACGCTTCGGGCTCGCACGGGACTGACCACCCGCGGGGCTCCCCGGGACGGCCTTGGGAGCCCGGCGGTGAACCGCCGCCGCCGATGCGACTAGCCTTCCCCCGGTGACCTCGACACTGATCTGGATCGCGGTAGCCCTCTTCGCGATCGGCCTCTACCTGAGCTGGACCGCGGGCCGCCTCGACCGGCTGCACGCCCGCATCGACGCGGCCCGCGCCGCCCTCGACGCCCAGTTGCTGCGCCGCGCCTCGGTCGCCCAGGAGCTCGCCACCTCGGGGGTGCTGGATCCCGCGGCCTCCATCGTGCTCTACGAAGCGGCGCACGCGGCCCGGCAGGCCGAGGAGGAGCACCGGGAGGTCGCCGAGAGCGAGCTCAGCCAGGCGCTGCGCGCGATCTTCGGCGAGGCACAGCAGGTCGAGGCGGTGCGCGAGGCTCCCGGCGGCGACGAGGCGGCGACCGAACTGGCGGCGTCCGTACGGAGGGTGCCGATGGCCCGGCGCTTCCACAACGACGCCGTGCGCGCGGCCCGTGCCCTGCGCAGGCACCGCAAGGTCCGCTGGTTCCGCCTCGCCGGGCACGCGCCCTTCCCCATGGCCTTCGAGATGGACGACGAACCGCCGGTCGCACTGGCCGACCGCGCGACCACGTAGAGCCACCGATACGCCGCTGACCAGGGGCGTACGGGAAAAATGAGCCACCGGTCACCCATTGGCCCTTGCTGTGGACTGGTCGCCGGGAGTTTCCTCGTAGACGCAGTAACCCGTCTTCAGCGAGCGAGGTCAACTCCGTGTCCAGCACCCTCTCCAGCAGCAACCAGTCGCCCGAGACCGGCACCGCGCGCGTCAAGCGCGGCATGGCCGAGCAGCTCAAGGGCGGCGTCATCATGGACGTCGTCAACGCCGAGCAGGCGAAGATCGCGGAGGACGCCGGCGCGGTCGCCGTCATGGCGCTGGAGCGGGTCCCCGCCGACATCCGCAAGGACGGCGGCGTCGCCCGGATGTCCGACCCGAACATGATCGAAGAGATCATCGAGGCCGTCTCCATCCCGGTCATGGCCAAGTCCCGCATCGGCCACTTCGTCGAGGCCCAGGTCCTGCAGTCCCTCGGTGTCGACTACATCGACGAGTCCGAGGTCCTCACCCCGGCCGACGAGGTCAACCACAGCGACAAGTTCGCCTTCACGACCCCGTTCGTGTGCGGCGCCACCAACCTGGGCGAGGCCCTGCGCCGCATCGCCGAGGGCGCGGCCATGATCCGCTCCAAGGGCGAGGCCGGCACCGGCAACGTCGTCGAGGCCGTGCGCCACCTGCGCCAGATCAAGAACGAGATCGCCAGGCTGCGCGGCTTCGACAACAACGAGCTGTACGCCGCCGCCAAGGACCTGCGCGCCCCGTACGAGCTGGTCAAGGAGGTCTCCGAGCTGGGCAAGCTGCCGGTGGTCCTCTTCTCGGCCGGTGGCGTCGCCACCCCCGCCGACGCCGCCCTGATGCGTCAGCTCGGTGCCGAGGGCGTCTTCGTCGGCTCCGGCATCTTCAAGTCGGGCGACCCGGCCGCGCGCGCCGCCGCCATCGTGAAGGCCACCACCTTCTACGACGACCCCAAGATCATCGCGGACGCGTCCCGCAACCTCGGTGAGGCCATGGTCGGCATCAACTGCGACACCCTCCCCGAGGCCGAGCGCTACGCCAACCGCGGCTGGTAAGGCACCACGCAGATGAACGACACCCCTGTAGTCGGCGTCCTGGCACTCCAGGGCGACGTACGGGAGCACCTGATCGCCCTGGCCTCGGCGGACGCCGTGGCCAGGCCGGTCCGGCGCCCCGAAGAACTGGCCGAGGTGGACGGCCTGGTCATCCCCGGCGGTGAGTCCACCACCATCTCCAAACTGGCCGTCCTGTTCGGCCTGATGGAGCCCCTTCGCGCGCGCGTGCGCGCCGGTATGCCGGTCTACGGCAGCTGCGCGGGCATGATCATGCTCGCCGACAAGATCCTCGATCCGCGCTCGGAGCAGGAGACCTTCGGCGGCATCGACATGATCGTGCGGCGCAACGCCTTCGGGCGGCAGAACGAGTCCTTCGAGGCGGCCGTCGACATCGCCGGCATCGACGGCGCTCCCGTGGAGGGTGTCTTCATCCGCGCTCCCTGGGTCGAGTCGGTCGGCGCGCGCGTCGAGGTGCTCGCGGAGCACGAGGGCCACATCGTCGCCGTGCGCCAGGGCAACGCCCTCGCCACGTCGTTCCACCCCGAGCTGACGGGCGACCATCGCGTGCACGAGCTGTTCGTCGGGATGGTGCGGGGGAACGCGACGGCGGGATCCTTGTAGGATCTCGGGTACCTCCCGGGCCCCTGAGACCTGGGGGCGTTCGTACAGGTTGGGTTACGCGAAGGAGACAGGCAGATGTCCGGCCACTCTAAATGGGCTACGACGAAGCACAAGAAGGCCGTGATTGACGCCAAGCGCGGCAAGCTCTTCGCGAAGATGATCAAGAACATCGAGGTCGCGGCCCGCACGGGTGGCGCCGATGTGTCCGGTAACCCGACCCTCTTCGACGCCATCCAGAAGGCCAAGAAGAGCTCGGTCCCGAACAAGAACATCGACTCCGCGGTCAAGCGCGGTGCCGGTCTCGAAGCCGGCGGCGCCGACTACGAGACGATCATGTACGAGGGCTACGGCCCGAACGGCGTCGCGGTGCTCATCGAGTGCCTCACCGACAACCGCAACCGCGCGGCCTCCGACGTACGCGTCGCGATGACCCGCAACGGCGGCTCCATGGCCGACCCGGGCTCCGTCTCGTACCTCTTCAACCGCAAGGGCGTCGTGATCGTCCCCAAGGGCGAGGCCGGTCTCGCGGAGGACGACGTCCTGGGCGCCGTCCTGGACGCGGGCGCCGAAGAGGTCAACGACCTCGGCGAGTCCTTCGAGGTCCTCTCCGAGGCCACCGACATGGTCGCGGTCCGCACCGCGCTCCAGGAAGCCGGCATCGAGTACGACTCGGCCGACGCCAACTTCGTCCCGACCATGCAGGTCGAGCTGGACGAGGACGGCGCGCGCAAGATCTTCAAGCTCATCGACGCGCTCGAGGACAGCGACGACGTCCAGAACGTCTTCGCCAACTTCGACGTGAGCGACGAGGTCATGGAGAAGGTCGACGCCTGAGCCGGGCCTCGAACCGGCCGCATGACGGCTTTCGTTGACGGGCCGGCAGGGGACACACCCCCTGCCGGCCCGTCGCGTTGTCAGTGCGAGCCGATAGCCTGCACAAACAGGTGAGCGAAGAACTGGGGGTACTCGTGCGCGTGCTGGGTGTGGACCCGGGTCTGACCCGGTGCGGTGTGGGGGTCGTCGACGGAGTCGCCGGACGCCCGCTGACCATGCGCGGGGTCGGCGTCGTCCGCACGCCCGCCGACGCCGAGCTCGGTCACCGCCTGGTCGCCATCGAGCAGGGCATCGAGCAGTGGCTCGACGAGTACGACCCGGAAGTCCTCGCCGTGGAGCGGGTGTTCAGCCAGCACAACGTACGTACGGTCATGGGCACCGCCCAGGCCAGCGCCGTCGCCATGCTCTGCGCGTCCCGCCGCGGCATCCCGGTCGCCCTGCACACGCCCAGCGAGGTCAAGGCCGCCGTCACCGGCAGCGGCCGCGCGGACAAGGCCCAGGTCGGCGCGATGGTGACCCGCCTCCTGCGGCTCGACGCACCGCCCAAGCCCGCCGACGCCGCGGACGCCCTCGCCCTCGCCATCTGTCACATCTGGCGCGCCCCCGCGCAGAACCGCCTCCAGCAGGCCGTCGCCCAGAACCGTCTCCAGCAGGCAGCAGCCCTGCACGCATCGAAAGGCCGTACCGCATGATCGCCTTCGTCAGCGGCCCCGTCGCCGCCCTCGCCCCCGATTCCGCGGTGGTCGAGGTCGGTGGCATCGGCATGGCCATCCAGTGCGCGCCGAACACCCTCTCCACTCTGCGGATCGGCCAGCAGACCAAGCTCGCCACCTCCCTCGTCGTCCGCGAGGACTCCCTCACCCTGTACGGCTTCGCGGACGACGACGAGCGCCAGACCTTCGAGCTCCTGCAGACCGCGAGCGGCGTCGGACCGCGCCTCGCGCAGGCCATGCTCGCCGTGCACAGCCCGGACGCCCTGCGCCGCGCGGTCGCCACCGGCGACGAGAAGGCGCTCACCGCGGTCCCGGGCATCGGCAAGAAGGGCGCCCAGAAGCTCCTCCTGGAGTACAAGGACCGCCTCGGCGAGCCCCTCGGCACGGGCGGACCGGCGATCGGCACCCCGGTCACCGCCGGCTGGAGCGACCAGTTGCACGCGGCACTCATCGGCCTCGGGTACGCGACGCGCGAGGCCGACGAAGCCGTCGTCGCCGTCACCCCGCAGGCCGAGGCCTCGGAGAAGCCGCAGGTGGGCCAGCTCCTCAAGGCCGCCCTGCAGACGCTGAACCGCACCCGCTAGCCCCTGACCACCAGAACCACATCGCGAGGCGAGCTCATGAACTGGGACGAGACGACCGACGACGCGACCGCCCCGGCGGGCGCGGCCGAGCGGCTCGTCGGTGCGTCGGCCGACGGCGAGGACCAGGCGGTCGAGGCCGCCCTCCGCCCCAAGGACCTGGGCGAGTTCATCGGCCAGGAGAAGGTCCGCGAGCAGCTCGACCTGGTCCTGCGGGCGGCCCGCGCGCGCGGCGCCACCGCCGACCACGTGCTGCTCTCCGGCGCCCCCGGCCTCGGCAAGACCACCCTCTCGATGATCATCGCGGCCGAGATGGGCGCCCCGATCCGCATCACCAGCGGCCCCGCCATCCAGCACGCGGGGGACCTCGCCGCGATCCTCTCCTCCCTCCAGGAGGGAGAGGTGCTCTTCCTCGACGAGATCCACCGGATGTCCCGACCCGCCGAAGAGATGCTCTACATGGCGATGGAGGACTTCCGCGTCGACGTCATCGTCGGCAAGGGCCCCGGCGCCACGGCCATCCCGCTGGAGCTGCCGCCCTTCACCCTGGTCGGCGCCACCACCCGGGCGGGCCTGCTGCCGCCGCCGCTGCGGGACCGCTTCGGCTTCACCGCGCACATGGAGTTCTACGAACCCGCCGAGCTGGAGCGCGTGGTCCACCGCTCCGCGCAGCTGCTCGACGTGGAGATCGACCCGGCGGGCGCCGCCGAGATCGCGGGCCGCTCGCGCGGCACGCCCCGTATCGCCAACCGCCTGCTGCGCCGCGTGCGGGACTATGCGCAGGTCAAGGCCGACGGCGTGATCAACAAGGACATCGCGGGCGCCGCCCTCAAGGTCTACGAGGTGGACGGCCGCGGCCTCGACCGCCTCGACCGTGCGGTCCTGGAGGCCCTGCTCAAGCTCTTCGGCGGCGGCCCCGTCGGCCTGTCGACGCTGGCGGTCGCCGTGGGGGAGGAGCGCGAGACGGTCGAGGAGGTCGCCGAGCCCTTCCTGGTACGGGAGGGACTGCTCGCCCGGACCCCCCGGGGCCGGGTCGGGACCCCGGCGGCATGGGCGCATCTCGGCCTTGTCCCGCCGCGGCAGGCGGGCGGAATCGGACAAGGGGACCTGTTCGGGGCGTGACGGCGCGCGTACTCGCCGGGTCAGGAACTGCGGTGCCATGCTGAGCGTTGTTCGTTAGGTGCGGACTCGCTTAGACTCCGCCGATGCCGCCCTTGTGGGCGGCGCGCCCACCCCCGTCCATCAGGCCGCTTACCTGCGCGGTCATGCGAAGGAAACTCCGTCCCGTGAATATCGTGACCCTCCTCCCGTTCGTCGTGCTCATCGGGGCCATGTTCCTGATGACCCGCTCCGCCAAGAAGAAGCAGCAGGCGGCCGCGGCGATGCGCAACGAGATGCAGCCCGGCACCGGCATCCGCACGATCGGGGGCATGTACGCCACCGTCAAGGAGGTTCACGACGACGCGGTCCTCCTTGAGGTGGCTCCGGGCGTGCACGCGTTCTACGCGAAGAACTCCATCGGCGCCGTCCTCGAGGACGACGAGTACAACCGCATCGTCCACGGCACCGCTGTCGACCTGAAGTCGGACAGCCCTGTCGTCCCGGACGACGCCTCCTCCCTCACCGAGACCGACGAGCCCGCCGCCGCTTCCGACGACTCGCCCATCGACCTCGGCAAGAAGGACGCGGACAGCGCCCCCGAGGCCGACGACGCCGAGCCGAAGAAGACCGACGGCGAGACCGACACGAAGTAGCCAGCACCGGGGCCCGTGGGGCGCGCCGCTCGCGCTGCCACGGCCCCCGCAGTGCGTGGGTTTCGTGACGGGGCTCGACACCATTTCATGGCCGCCCGACCCGGGAGCTCCCCGCTCAATGCGGGGCGGTGCACCGGACGCCGGGGCGGTTGGACAGGGAGAACGAGAAGGTGGCAGCACCTAAGAAGGGCCGAAGGCAGAGCGCTCCGGGCAAGCCGGGACGCTCTTTGGCCTTCATCCTGATCGCCCTCGTGGCGCTCACCGGGGGGATGTTCCTTTCGGGGAACACCACGCCTCGCCTCGGCATCGACCTCGCCGGCGGCACGAGCATCACGCTCCAGGCGAAGAACGAGCCGGGCCAGAAGAACGCGATCAACCCGACCAACATGAACACCGCGGTCAGCATCATCAACAACCGCGTCAATGGTCTGGGTGTGTCCGAGGCCGAGGTGCAGACCCAGGGCGAAGACAACATCATCGTCAACATCCCCAAGGGCACGAACGAGAAGCAGGCGCGCGAGCAGGTCGGCACGACCGCTCAGCTCTACTTCCGTCCCGTCCTGACGGTGGCCAGCGGTGAGCCCGCCCCCGACCCGTCCGCCAGCTCGTCCGGCAAGGAAAAGGACAAGGGCGACAAGGGCAAGGACACGCCCAAGGCGACGGACAAGGGCGACGACAAGGCGTCCTCGACGCCGACTGCCACCGGCTCGCCCAGCCCCCAGGGCCGCGCCGTCACGGACGGTCTGAAGGCCGACGCGACGCCGACCCCGAAGGCCTCGGACAAGGACGGCGACAAGGGCAAGCCGACCCCCACCCCGTCCGCGGACCCGGCCACGGCCGCCCTGCAGAAGAAGTTCACCGCGCTCGACTGCACGGACAAGGCCCAGCGCGGCAAGGTCGGCGACGGCATCAAGCCGTCCGAGCAGACCATCGCCTGTGGCAAGAACAACGCCGGCCAGTGGGAGAAGTACGTCCTCGGCCCCGCTGAGCTGAACGGCAAGGACGTCGACGACGCCAAGGCCACGATCAACCAGCAGAGCGGCGCCTGGGTCGTCAACATGGAGTTCACGGGCGGCGGCTCGAAGAAGTTCTCCAAGACCACCAGCAAGCTCTCGCAGCAGCAGCCCCCGATGAACCAGTTCGCCATCGTCCTCGACGGCGAGGTGGCCTCGGCCCCCAGCGTCAACACGACGCTGAGCTCGAACGCGGAGATCTCCGGCAGCTTCACGCAGGACTCGGCCCAGGACCTCGCGAACATCCTGTCGTACGGCGCACTGCCCCTGACCTTCCACGAGCAGAGCGTCACCACCGTCAGCCCGGCACTCGGCGGCGAGCAGCTGCACGCCGGTCTGATCGCCGGCGCCATCGGCCTCGCGCTGGTCATCATCTACCTGGTGGTCTACTACCGCGGCCTCTCGCTGATCGCCATCGCGAGCCTCCTGGTCTCGGCGGCCCTGACGTACACCCTGATGACCCTGCTCGGCCCGGCCATCTCCTTCACCCTGAACCTCCCCGCGGTGTGTGGTGCGATCGTTGCGATCGGTATCACCGCGGACTCGTTCATCGTGTTCTTCGAACGCGTGCGGGACGAGGTCAGAGAGGGACGCACCCTGCGGCCCGCCGTCGAGCGTGCCTGGCCGCGTGCCCGGCGCACCATCCTGGTCTCCGACTTCGTGTCGTTCCTCGCGGCCGCGGTGCTCTTCATCGTGACGGTCGGCAAGGTCCAGGGCTTCGCGTTCACGCTCGGCCTGACCACGCTCCTCGACGTCGTCGTGGTGTTCCTCTTCACCAAGCCGCTGATGACCCTGATGGCGCGCAAGCCGTTCTTCGCGAACGGCCACAAGTGGTCCGGCCTCGACCCGAAGCGCCTCGGCGCCAAGCCGCCGCTGCGCCGCACCCGCCGTGCCACTGGTTCGTCCGCTGGCCCTGTCGACCCGAAGGAGGCGTGAGATGTCGAAGCTCGGCAGTCTCGGCGCCAGGCTCTACCGCGGTGAGGTCGGCTACGACTTCGTCGGCAAGCGCAAGATCTGGTACGGCATCTCGATCCTGATCACCATCACGGCCATCGTCGGCCTTGCGGTGCGCGGCCTGAACATGGGCATCGAGTTCGAGGGCGGTGCCGTCTTCACCACGCCGAAGACCAGCGTCTCGGTCGCCGAGGCAGAGAAGTCCGCGGAAGCGGCCTCCGGTCACGACGCGGTCGTCCAGGAGCTCGGCTCAGGCGGTCTGCGCATCCAGGTCGCCGGTGTGGACACCGCCAAGTCCGACCAGATCAAGGCGGATCTGGCCAAGGACATGGACCTCAAGGCCGACACCATCAACGCCGACCTCGTGGGCCCCAGCTGGGGTGAGCAGATCAGCAAGAAGGCCTGGACCGGCCTGATCATCTTCATGGTCCTCGTGGTGATCTATCTGGCGATCGCCTTCGAGTGGCGCATGGCGGTCGCCGCCCTGATCGCCCTGATCCACGACATCACGATCACCGTCGGTGTGTACGCCCTGGTGGGCTTCGAGGTCACCCAGGGCACGATCATCGGTCTGCTGACGATCCTCGGTTACTCGCTCTACGACACGGTCGTGGTCTTCGACAGTTTGAAGGAGCAGTCGAAGGACCTCACCAAGCAGACGCGGTGGACCTACAGCGAGGTCGCCAACCGCAGCATCAACAGCACCCTGGTGCGCTCGATCAACACCACGGTCGTCGCGCTCCTGCCGGTCGCCGGGCTGCTCTTCATCGGTGGCGGCTTCCTCGGCGCGGGCATGCTGAACGACATCTCGCTGTCGCTGTTCGTCGGCCTCGCGGCCGGTGCGTACTCCTCGATCTTCATCGCCACGCCGCTCGTCGCCGACCTCAAGGAGACCGAGCCGCAGATGAAGGCGCTCAAGAAGCGCGTCCTCGCCAAGCGTGCCGCGGCGGCGGCCAAGGGCGAGTCCGCGGAGAGCGCCCCGCGCGACGACGACGGCGAGTACGACGACGCGTCGCAGGACGACCTGACGGAGGACGCCGCACCCGCGGGCGTCGTCGGCCCGCGCACGCAGCCCGCGTCCCGCAACCGCGGCCGCGGCCGTCCTTCGGGGAAGCGCCGATGACCGAGCTCGCCGGGACGACGGAGCTGCTGCTCAGCCGCATCCGGGACGTCCCCGACTACCCCGAGCCCGGGGTGATGTTCAAGGACATCACGCCGCTCCTCGCGGACCCGCGTGCCTTCGCCGCACTGACCGAGGCCCTCGCGGACCTCGCCGTGCGGCACGGCGCCACGAAGATCGTCGGCCTGGAGGCCCGCGGCTTCATCCTGGGCGCCCCGGTCGCGCTGCGCGCGGGGCTCGGCTTCATCCCCGTACGGAAGGCGGGCAAGCTCCCCGGAGCGACCCTCGGCCAGACGTACGACCTGGAGTACGGCAGTGCGGAGATCGAGGTGCACGCCGAGGACCTCGCCGCAGACGACCGCGTCATGGTCATCGACGACGTCCTGGCGACCGGCGGCACCGCCGAGGCGTCCCTGCGGCTCATCCGCCGCGCGGGCGCTCAGGTCGCCGGTGTGGCCGTCCTGATGGAGCTCGGCTTCCTCGGGGGCCGCGCCAAGCTGGAGACGGCCCTGGAGGGCGCCCCGCTGGAGGCCCTCCTCACGGTCTGAACCGGCTGAGCAGCCACCACGCACACCCTGAGGCGGGCCCGGAGGAATCCGGCGCCCGCCTCAGGTGTTCCTTCTGTAGAGACCTCGGGTTCGCGCTGTGGAGACCTCAGGTGTTTCTCCCGTAGTGAGCCGTCTCACGGGCTGAAGGAGAGCCGAAGGTCCAGGATCGATACCATGGGCTCTTCGGGGCCTGACCGGGGGACCCGGATCGCGCACAGGGAGCGCCTCTTGCCAGACGAGTCCAAGGCACTCACCGCCGCCAAGGCCGCAGAGCAGGCCCAGCGCGCGGCGGCGACGGCTGCCGCGCCCGCCAAGAGCACGCCGCCCGCCAAGGGCGCGACGCCGGCGAAGGGCGCGACGCCGGCGAAGCGGGAGAGCACGCCCCCCAGCACCACATCCGCACCGAGCACGCCCGGCGCCGGCGCCACGGGCGATAGGCCGGCCCCCGATCCATCGCGCCCCAAGCCCCCCACGGAGGCCCGCGCGGGCAGCACGACGCCCACGCCACGGCCCACCGCGGCCAAGAACGAGCGCTCCGGCTCCTCCAACCGCGTACGCGCCCGCCTGGCCCGCCTCGGCGTCCAGCGTTCGAACCCGTACAACCCGGTCCTGGAGCCGCTGCTGCGGATAGTGCGCAGCAACGACCCCAAGATCGAGACGGCGACGCTGCGCCAGATCGAGCGCGCGTACCAGGTCGCCGAGCGCTGGCACCGCGGTCAGAAGCGCAAGAGCGGCGACCCGTACATCACGCATCCCCTCGCCGTGACGACGATCCTCGCCGAGCTCGGCATGGACCCGGCCACGCTCATGGCGGGTCTCCTGCACGACACCGTGGAGGACACCGAGTACGGCCTGGACACCCTCAAGCGCGACTTCGGCGACCAGGTCGCCCTGCTCGTCGACGGCGTCACCAAGCTGGACAAGGTCAAGTTCGGCGAGGCCGCGCAGGCCGAGACCGTCCGCAAGATGGTCGTCGCCATGGCCAAGGACCCCCGTGTCCTGGTCATCAAGCTCGCCGACCGCCTGCACAACATGCGCACGATGCGCTATCTCAAGCGGGAGAAGCAGGAGAAGAAGGCCCGCGAGACCCTTGAGATCTACGCGCCCCTGGCCCACCGCCTGGGCATGAACACCATCAAGTGGGAGCTGGAGGACCTCGCCTTCGCGATCCTCTACCCCAAGATGTACGACGAGATCGTGCGCCTGGTCGCCGAGCGTGCCCCCAAGCGCGACGAGTACCTGGCCATAGTGACCGACGAGGTCCAGGCAGACCTGCGGGCCGCCCGCATCAAGGCCACCGTCACCGGGCGCCCGAAGCACTACTACAGCGTCTACCAGAAGATGATCGTCCGCGGCCGTGACTTCGCGGAGATCTACGACCTGGTGGGCATCCGGGTCCTTGTCGACACCGTGCGCGACTGTTACGCCGCGCTCGGCACGGTGCATGCGCGATGGAACCCGGTCCCCGGCCGGTTCAAGGACTACATCGCGATGCCGAAGTTCAACATGTACCAGTCGCTGCACACCACGGTGATCGGCCCCAGCGGCAAGCCCGTCGAGCTCCAGATCCGTACGTTCGACATGCACAGGCGCGCCGAGTACGGCATCGCCGCGCACTGGAAGTACAAGCAGGAGCCGTCCGCCGGCGCCTCCAAGGTGCGCACCGACGTGCCGAGGAAGGCCGGCGGCAAGGACGATCACCTCAACGACATGGCGTGGCTGCGCCAGCTCCTCGACTGGCAGAAGGAGACCGAGGACCCGAGCGAGTTCCTCGAGTCGCTGCGCTTCGACCTGTCGCGCAACGAAGTCTTCGTCTTCACGCCGAAGGGCGACGTCATAGCGCTCCCGGCGGGCGCCACCCCGGTCGACTTCTCGTACGCGGTCCACACCGAGGTCGGCCACCGCACCATAGGGGCCCGGGTCAACGGACGGCTCGTGCCGCTCGAATCGACCCTGGACAACGGCGACCTGGTGGAGGTCTTCACCTCCAAGGCGGCCGGCGCGGGCCCGTCCCGCGACTGGCTCGGCTTCGTCAAGTCCCCGCGGGCGCGCAACAAGATCCGTGCGTGGTTCTCCAAGGAGCGCCGCGACGAGGCCATCGAGCAGGGCAAGGACGCCATCGCGCGCGCCATGCGCAAGCAGAACCTGCCGATCCAGCGGATCCTCACGGGCGACTCGCTCGTCACGCTCGCGCACGAGATGCGCTACCCCGACATCTCGTCCCTCTACGCGGCGATCGGCGAGGGCCACGTCACCGCGCAGTCCGTCGTGCAGAAGCTCGTCCAGGCGCTCGGCGGCGAGGAGGCCGCCAACGAGGACATCGCCGAGAGCACACCGCCCTCGCGCAGCCGCAGCAAGCGCCGCGCCAACGCCGACCCCGGTGTCGTCGTCAAGGGCGTCGAAGACGTGTGGGTCAAGCTGGCCCGCTGCTGCACGCCTGTCCCCGGGGACGGGATCATCGGCTTCGTCACGCGCGGCAGCGGCGTATCGGTGCACCGCAGCGACTGCGTGAACGTCGACTCGCTCTCCCGTGAGCCCGAGCGGATCCTGGAGGTCGAGTGGGCGCCCACCCAGTCGTCGGTCTTCCTGGTCGCCATCCAGGTCGAGGCCCTGGACCGCTCGCGGCTGCTCTCGGACGTCACGCGCATCCTGTCGGACCAGCACGTGAACATCCTGTCCGCGGCCGTCCAGACCTCCCGCGACCGGGTCGCCACCTCGCGCTTCACCTTCGAGATGGGCGACCCCAAGCACCTGGGCCACGTACTCAAGGCGGTCAGGGGAGTCGAGGGCGTCTACGACGTCTACCGGGTGACATCGGCCCGCAGACCGTAAACCGGTCCACTACGTAGAGGGGCTCCCGTACATCACGTACGGGAGCCCCTCTACGTAGCAAGCAGAAAACTGCTCAGCCGCCGAACTCGTGCAGACCCTTGAGGGCCTGGTCGAGAAGCGCCTGGCGGCCGTCAAGTTCCTTCTGGAGCTTGTCCGCCTTGGCGTTGTTGCCCGCCGTACGCGCCTTCTCGATCTGGTCGACCAGCTTGTCGACGGCGGCCTGCAGCTGACCGGTCAGACCCTCGGCACGCGCCCGCGCCTCAGGGTTCGTCCGGCGCCACTCGGCTTCCTCGGTCTCCTGCAGGGCACGCTCCACCGCGTGCATCCGGCCCTCGACCTTCGGCCGCGCGTCACGCGGGACGTGGCCGATGGCCTCCCAGCGCTCGTTGAGCGTACGGAATGCGGCACGCGCCGACTTGAGGTCCTTCACCGGGACGAGCCTCTCGGCCTCCTCGGCCAGCTCCTCCTTCAGCTTCAGGTTCTCCGTCTGCTCGGCGTCGCGCTCCGCGAAGACGGAGCTGCGCGCCGCGAAGAACACGTCCTGGGCGCCGCGGAAGCGGTTCCACAGGTCGTCCTCGTGCTCGCGCTGGGCACGGCCCGCGGCCTTCCACTCGGTCATCAGGTCGCGGTAGCGCGCGGCCGTCGGACCCCAGTCGGTCGAGTTCGAGAGGGCCTCGGCCTCGCCGACCAGCTTCTCCTTGGTCTTGCGGGCCTCCTCGCGCTGGGCGTCCAGCGAGGCGAAGTGGGCCTTGCGCCGCTTGGAGAACGCCGAGCGGGCATGCGAGAAGCGGTGCCACAGCTCGTCGTCCGACTTGCGGTCGAGGCGCGGCAGACCCTTCCAGGTGTCCACCAGCGCGCGCAGCCGCTCGCCCGCCGCCCGCCACTGCTCGCTCTGGGCGAGCTCCTCGGCCTCGACGACCAGCGCCTCCTTGGAGTGCCTCGCCTCGTCCGACTGCTTGGCCTTCTGGACCTTGCGCTCTTCACGGCGCTCGTCGACCGTCTCGACGAGCTTGTCCAGGCGCTTGCCCAGGGCGTCCAGATCGCCGACCGCGTGCGCCTCGTCCACCTGCTGGCGCAGGTGATCGATGGCGGTCATGGCGTCCTTGGCCGACAGGTCCGTCGTTTTCACCCGGCGCTCGAGAAGTCCGATCTCGACGACCAGACCGTCGTACTTGCGCTCGAAGTAGGCGAGGGCCTCGTCAGGTGACCCCGCTTTCCACGAACCGACCTCACGCTCGCTGCCGTCGGCCTTGCGCACGTACACGGTCCCCGTCTCATCGACGCGGCCCCACGGGTCGCTGCTCACAGCGCCTCCTCCACATGATGCCTGCGCAGGGCCTCGGGGCCCCCGGCATCGTCCACAGTTTCGTCACCGCCAACATAGGCGACCGGCGGGGCGGCTGTCCGCACCCCGCGCGTCCGAAGTTTGCCCGCGGGCGGTCAGGATTTCGACACGGTGGCCTTGTCGATGACGACCGTCGCGTTCGGTGCGCCGTCGCCCTGCCCGGTGCTCTCGCCGGCGTCGGCAATCTTCTTGAGCACCTTCATCCCGGAATCGGAAATGGTCCCGAACGGTGTGTAGTCGGGCGGCAGCTGACTGTCCTGGTAGACCAGGAAGAACTGGCTGCCGCCGGTGTTCCGGCCCTGCTTCTTCTCGGCGTTGTACTGGTTGGCCATCGCGACCGTGCCCGCCGGATAGACGTTCCCCTTCAGGCTCTTGTCCTTGAGGTTCTCGTCCGGGATCGAGTAGCCGGGGCCGCCCTCGCCGGTGCCCTTCGGGTCACCGCACTGCAGGACGAAGATGCCGCCCGCGGTGAGCCGGTGGCACTTCGTGTGATCCAGATAGCCCTTGTTCACCAGGAAGTTGAAGGAGTTGACCGTGTGCGGGGCCTTGGCCGCCGACAGCTTCAGGTCGATGTCGCCGCAGGTGGTGGCGAGCTTCATCGCGTAGTCGGCCGACTTGTCGATCGTCAGCTTCGGTTCCTTCTTGAAGCTGAGCGGCTTCACCTTGCCGCCCGCGGGCTGCTCGCAGGGGTCCGCCTTGGTGGTGGGGCTCGCGTTCGCCGTGTTCTCGGACTTGCCGTCGTCGTCGAAGGCTCCCGCCGCGTACGACACCGCGCCACCGGCCACGACCACCGCGAGGGCCGAGGCGATCACCGCGTTGCGCATCCGCGCCCTGCGTCGCGCGGCCTCCCGGCGCTGCTGCTGCCGCAAGAACTTCTCCCGGGCGAGCTGACGCCGCCGCTGATCGTTGCTGACCACCGGGTTCTCTCTCCTCTGCGTGGATGACCGCTTCTGTTAGCCCCGTACCGTATATGGGTTAGCTGTGGAATCGGGAGCGCCGGTAGGCTCTGATCTGCCGCGATCCTGCGCGGTCACCTCCGCCGGACGACGAACGAAGGACGATCGTGCTCATTGCCGGGTTTCCCGCCGGGGCCTGGGGCACCAACTGCTACTTGGTCGCCCCCGCCGCAGGCGAGGAGTGCGTGATCATCGACCCGGGCCACCAGGCCACCGAGGGAGTCGAGGACGCACTCAAGAAGCATCGGCTCAAGCCCGTCGCGGTCGTGCTCACCCATGGCCACATCGACCATGTCGCCTCGGTCGTCCCCGTCTGCGGCGCGCACGACGTGCCCGCGTGGATCCACCCCGACGACCGGTACATGATGAGCGACCCGGAGAAGGCCATAGGCCGTTCCTTCGGCGCGCAGCTCCTTGGCGAGCTGACGGTGGGGGAGCCTTCCGACGTGAAGGAGCTGGCCGACGGCGCGCGGCTGAAGCTCGCCGGGCTCGACTTCTCCGTCGCGCACGCGCCGGGGCATACGAAGGGGTCGGTGACGTTCCAGTTGCCGGAGTCCGCCGAGGTTCCCTCGGTGTTCTTCTCGGGTGACCTGCTCTTCGCCGGCTCCATCGGCCGCACCGACCTGCCCGGCGGTTCGCATGACGAGATGCTCGAGTCCCTGGCGCGTGTGTGCCTGCCGCTCGACGACTCGACCGTGGTCCTGCCCGGTCACAACGAGCACACGACCATCGGCCGTGAGCGCGCCACCAACCCTTATCTGCGCCAGGTGGCCGCCGGCCTGGGAGCCGACGCTCCCCGACGAGGAATGTGACGAGAGAAAACCCGTGAGCACCTTCAAGGCCCCCAAGGGCACGTACGACCTGCTCCCGCCCGACTCCGCGAAGTACCTGGCCGTGCGCGAGGCGATCGCCGCACCGCTGCGGAACTCCGGGTACGGCTACGTCGAGACGCCCGGCTTCGAGAACGTCGAGCTGTTCTCGCGCGGCGTCGGCGAGTCCACCGACATCGTCTCCAAGGAGATGTACGCCTTCGAGACCAAGGGCGGTGACCAGCTCGCCCTGCGCCCCGAAGGCACCGCGTCCGTGCTGCGCGCTGCCCTGGAGGGCAACCTGCACAAGGCGGGCAACCTCCCGGTCAAGCTCTGGTACTCCGGCTCGTACTACCGCTACGAGCGCCCGCAGAAGGGCCGCTACAGGCACTTCTCGCAGGTCGGCGCCGAGGCGATCGGTGCGGAGGATCCGGCCCTGGACGCCGAGTTGATCATCCTCGCCGACCAGGCGTACCGCGCCCTGGGGCTGCGCCAGTTCCGCATCCTGCTGAACTCGCTCGGCGACAAGGAGTGCCGCCCCGTCTACCGTGCCGCGCTGCAGGACTTCCTGCGCGCGCTCGACCTGGACGACGAGACGCGCCGGCGTATCGACATCAACCCGCTGCGGGTCCTGGACGACAAGCGCGACGACGTCCAGAAGCAGTTGGCCGGCGCCCCGATGCTGCGCGACTACCTGTGCGACGCGTGCAAGGCGTACCACGAGCAGGTGCGCGAGCTCCTGACGGCGGAGGGTGTCGCGTACGAGGACGACCCGAAGCTGGTCCGCGGCCTGGACTACTACACCCGCACGACCTTCGAGTTCGTCCACGACGGCCTCGGCTCGCAGTCCGCGGTGGGCGGTGGCGGCCGCTACGACGGCCTGTCCGAGATGATCGGCGGCCCCTCGCTGCCGTCGGTCGGCTGGGCACTCGGCGTGGACCGCACGGTCCTCGCCCTGGAGGCGGAGGGCGTCGAGCTCGAACTGCCCTCGGCGACCAGCGTGTTCGCGGTGCCGCTCGGCGAGGAGGCCAGGCGCGTCCTGTTCTCCAAGGTGACCGAGCTGCGCAGGGCCGGTGTCGCGGCTGACTTCTCGTACGGCGGCAAGGGCCTCAAGGGCGCCATGAAGAACGCCAACCGCTCCGGCGCCCGCTTCACGATCGTCGCGGGCGAGCGTGACCTCGCCGAGGGCGTCGTGCAGCTCAAGGACATGGAAACCGGCGAGCAGGACGCCGTGGCGGTGGACGAGCTCGTGGCTGTCCTGAAGACGAAGCTGGCTTAGCAGTCCTGTTCTCCAGCACCGGAGGGGCTGAGCACTCAGCCCCTCCGGTGCGCAGTCCGCGTACGCGTACCGCGAGTTCGTCCGGGTGGGGTGCGGTGCCGTCCTCAGCTGTCATGCCGTCGAGCATTCCGGCGGACCGAACGCTCCGGGCCCTTTGCCCGTACCTCCTTATGTCCATCGAACGGTGGACACCCGCGTGCGTGCGGCACAATGTCCGTGCCCGCAGGCCACCACAAGCGACGGAACGGCGTGATGAGCAAGACGACCCCGGCAAGCGACAGCCTCCCCGAGCACGACTGCGGGGGAACGGACGCGGATGCTCCACGCGGTGTCGGCGGGAGCCGTGCGTTCGCGCTGCTCCTGGTGATCACGGGTGCCGCGGGGCTGCTCGCGGCGTGGGTCATCACGCTGGACAAGTTCAAGCTCCTGGAGGACCCGGACTTCACGCCCGGCTGCAGCCTCAATCCGGTGGTCTCCTGCGGCAACATCATGAAGAGCGAGCAGGCGTCGGCCTTCGGGTTCCCCAACCCGATGCTGGGCATCGCCACGTACGCGGTGGTGATCTGCGTGGGGATGAGCCTGCTGGGCCGTGCGCGCTTCCCGCGCTGGTACTACCTGACGCTGAACGCCGGCACGCTCTTCGGGGTCGGCTTCTGCACCTGGCTCCAGTACCAGTCGCTGTACGAGATCAACTCGCTGTGCCTGTGGTGCTGCCTCGCCTGGGTCGCCACGATCATCATGTTCTGGTACGTCACGTCGTTCAACGTCCGCAACGGCTTCCTGCCCGCGCCCTCCTGGCTGCGCACGTTCTTCAGCGAGTTCACCTGGGTGCTTCCGGTGCTGCACATCGGCATCATCGGCATGCTGATCCTGACGCGCTGGTGGGAGTTCTGGACCAGCTGACGGGCAGCGCCGACGGCGTTGTCAGTGGGCTGACGTAGGGTTCGATCCGTGGAGCCCGACCTGTTCACCGCAGCTGCCGAGGACCGCCAGGAGAAGGACCCTTCGACAAGTCCCCTGGCCGTCCGGATGCGCCCGCGCACCCTCGAAGAAGTCGTCGGCCAGCAGCATCTGCTGAAGCAGGGATCACCCTTGCGCAGGCTCGTCGGCGAGGGCGGCGGAGGGCCCGCGGGGCCCTCTTCGGTGTTCCTGTGGGGACCACCCGGCATCGGCAAGACGACCCTTGCCTACGTGGTCTCGAAGGCCACGAACAAGCGCTTCGTGGAGCTCTCCGCGATCACCGCCGGAGTGAAGGAAGTCCGCGCGGTCATCGAAGGGGCCCGCAGGGCCATGGGCGGCCACGGCAAGGAGACCGTCCTCTTCCTGGACGAGATCCACCGCTTCAGCAAGGCCCAGCAGGACTCCCTGCTGCCCGCCGTCGAGAACCGCTGGGTGACGCTGATCGCGGCGACGACCGAGAACCCGTACTTCTCGATCATCTCCCCGCTCCTCTCCCGCTCCCTCCTCCTCACCCTCGAACCCCTCACGGACGACGACCTGCGCGGCCTGCTGCGCCGGGCGCTCACCGAGGAGCGGGGCCTGGGCGGCGCGGTGGAGCTGCCCGAGGACACCGAGGAGCACCTCCTGCGGATCTCCGGCGGCGACGCCCGGCGCGCGCTCACCGCCCTGGAGGCCGGCGCCGGCTCCGCCCTCGCCAAGGGGGAGAAGGAGATCACCCTCCAGTCGCTGGAGGAGTCGGTCGACCGCGCGGCCGTGAAGTACGACCGTGACGGCGACCAGCACTACGACGTCGCGAGCGCCCTGATCAAGTCCATCCGCGGTTCGGACGTCGACGCGGCCCTGCACTACCTGGCCCGGATGATCGAGGCGGGCGAGGACCCCCGCTTCATCGCCCGGCGCCTGATGATCTCCGCGAGCGAGGACATCGGCCTCGCCGACCCCACGGCGCTGCCCACGGCGGTCGCCGCCGCCCAGGCCGTCGCCATGATCGGCTTCCCGGAGGCCGCGCTCACCCTCAGCCACGCGACGATCGCCCTCGCCCTGGCCCCGAAGTCGAACGCCGCGACGATCGCCATCCAGTCCGCCCAGGCCGACGTCCGCGCGGGCCTCGCGGGGCCCGTCCCGCCCCACCTGCGCGACGGGCACTACAAGGGAGCGGCCAAGCTCGGCCACGCCCAGGGCTATGTGTATCCGCACGACGTGCCGGGCGCGATCGCCGCCCAGCAGTACGCACCGGACGCCGTGGCCGCCAAGCGTTACTACCAACCGACGCGCTACGGCGCGGAGGCGCGGTACGCGGACGTGGTCGAGCGGGTGCGGGAGCGCCTGAAGGGCGAGTAGCCGCAGCGCCTGGCGGGCGGGCCCAGCCCCTCCCGCCTAGGCTCGGCGCCATGAGCACGGCAGCCGGAGCGGGCACGGGGGCCACCCTGCTCGTCCTGGCCGCCTTCGCCGCGGGCTGCACCCCGCCCCAGCTGGAGCGCGCCGGGTCCCGCCACATGACCGGCACCCCGACGGTCAAGGCGACGCCCACCGCCAAGCCCACACCCGCGGCCCCGCTCGCGAGCCCCGGCTTCCCGCCCACCGCCGCACAGGCCCGCGACCTGCTCACCCGCCTCACCGTCGCGTGGGGCAAGAACTGGCAGACGTACAAGCGGTCCGCATTCGGCGTCGGCTGGTCGGACGACACCGACGCCCCCGGCGGCCGCAACGGCTGCGACACCCGCGACGACGTCCTGCGACGCGACCTCAAGGACCTGCGCGAGGGCGACCGCAACCCCTGCGTCGTGCTCTCCGGCGTCCTGCACGACCCCTACACCGGCAAGGAACTGCCCTACTCCTACCGCCGCGCCTCGCAGATCCAGACCGACCACGTCGTCGCGCTCGGCGCGGCCTGGCGGGCCGGAGCCTGGGCGTGGACCGCCGAGCGGCGCCTCACGTACGCCAACGACCTGGACGTCCTGCTCGCCGCCGACAAGGACACCAACTACACGAAGAGCAGTCGGACCCCTGACAAGTGGAAGCCCCCGCGCAAGGAATACTGGTGCGAGTACGGGCGCCGCTGGACCGGGATCAAGGCCAAGTACGGCCTCACCGTCACGGCCCCCGAGAAGCTGGCCCTCCAGGACCTCCTCGCGGCCTGCGCAGATGTCCGCGGCTGAGGCACCCCCCGTCACCCGGTACACTTGCCCGAAGTGCTGCGTCCCGTGTCCGGTCTCGTACCGGCACCACCAGAACGGGACATCCAGCCGGAGCCCCGGACCTCACCGTCCAGGGATCTCCAGGAGCGTCGCGCACCGTCGAAGGTGTCGCGGGCAGCCCACCACCATCTCGTACTCCGGGAAGCGGTCGGTGGGCCACTCGCGTGCTGCACATAGTGCCCAGACCAGGGAGCGGCTGCCCGCCGGATCCAGCACCACCGGATCCGATGGGTTTCCCAGGCTGCGGATGCGACCTCCCCTAACCCTGGTGAAGCCGATTTCACACTGAACAGAGAGGTTGGTTCATGACGAACCAGTCCCGCCCCAAGGTCAAGAAGTCGCGTGCCCTCGGCATCGCGCTGACCCCGAAGGCCGTCAAGTACTTCGAGGCCCGCCCCTACCCGCCGGGCGAGCACGGCCGTGGGCGCAAGCAGAACTCGGACTACAAGGTCCGTCTGCTCGAGAAGCAGCGTCTGCGCGCGCAGTACGACATCAGCGAGAAGCAGATGGCCCGTGCCTACGACCGCGCCAAGAAGGCCGAAGGCAAGACCGGCGAGGCCCTGGTCATCGAGCTCGAGCGCCGTCTCGACGCCCTGATCCTGCGTTCGGGCATCGCCCGCACGATCTACCAGGCCCGTCAGATGGTCAGCCACGGCCACATCGAGGTCAACGGCGGCAAGGTCGACAAGCCGTCGTTCCGCGTCCGTCCCGACGACGTCGTGATGGTCCGCGAGCGCAGCCGTGAGAAGCCGCTGTTCGTGGTCTCGCGTGAGGGTGGCTTCGCCCCCGACGGCGAGATCCCGCGTTACCTCCAGGTGAACCTGAAGGCCCTGGCCTTCCGTCTGGACCGTGACCCGAACCGCAAGGAGATCCCCGTGATCTGCGACGAGCAGCTCGTCGTCGAGTACTACGCCCGCTGACCCGGACGTAGCTCTCCCTGCTTCAGCCCGTCGCCCGCCCTCCCTTCGTGGTGGGGCAGGCGGCGGGTTTTTGCGTTGCCCCTGGAGCCCGTGCCCAGGGCCCGGGTCACCGCCGCGTCCGGGGCGAGACGTGTCCCGGCAGCCACGCACTCCTCGTACCGCGCGTCGCCCAGCTGCTCGCGCGCCTGCGACTCGCACAGCGCGTGCGGCCCGCCGAAGTTCCCCGAGCCGAACAGCGGAAGCCCCACCGAAGGCCAGATGCGGGACGCGGCGCCCTGCAGGACCGCGGCCTCGGCCGGATCGCCCTCCACCACGGTGAACAGGGCGAGCAGCTCGATCGCGAGCACCGTGCCGAGCAGATCGTTGAAGGCGTGGTCCAGTGCCAGGCACCGCATGACCAGATCACGGGCCGTCGAGGCCTCGCCGCGCGTCCAGGCCGCGAAGCCGAGCACATAGAGGGCGTACGCGAGAGTCCAGCGCTCGCCGTGGTCCTCGCAGACCCGGCGTACGTCCTCGCAGAGCTCCACCGCGTCGGCGAGCTCCCCGCGGAAGGCGAGCGCCATGGCCAGCTCGACCTGGCCCATCAGGACGTTGCTGTTGAGCTCGCCGATCTCGCGGTACTGGTCGAGGGCCGAGCGCAGCAAGGTTTCCGCGCGCTCCATGTCGTCCGCGAGGAGCGCGAGGCAGCCGATGCGGTGCACCGCATACGCGGTGGCGATCGCGCTGCCCGTGCGCTCCGCCTCGTCCTTGCACTCCTGCAGCGCCGCGAGCGCGGCGACCGTGTCGCCCTGCAGGACCGCGACATAGCCGAGCACCCACAGCGCCTTGAGGCGGGAGTCGTCGTGGCCGCCGTCCAGTTCGAGGGCGCGGTCGAGCCAGTGCCGCCCCTCCGCGAGCCGCCCGCAGCCCACCCAGTAGAACCACAGGCTGCCCGCCAGATACTGGCCCAGATGCGTCTCGTCCGGTTCGGTCAGGCAGTACTCGAGGGCGCCCCGCAGATTGGGCAGTTCGCAGTCGACGAGCTCGGCGACCCGCGCCTGGCGCGGCGAGAACCAGTCCAGCTCGCACCAGGTGGCGAGGCCCATGTACCAGTCGCGGTGCCGCCGCCGCATCCGCGCCGCGTCGCCGGACGCCTCCAGCCAGTCGGCGCCGTACGCCCTGACCGTGTCGAGCATGCGATAGCGGACGCCCGCCGGGCCTTCCTCGCGGGTCACGACGGACTGCGCGAGCAGCTCGCCCAGTACGTCGAGGACGTCATCGGCGTGCAGTCCGTCCCCGCTGCAGATGTACTCGGCGGCCTCCAGGTCGAAAGGACCGCAGAACACGGAGAGCCGCGCCCACAGGAGGCGCTCGCCCGCCGTGCACAGCTCATGGCTCCAGCCGATGGCCGTACGCAGGGTCTGGTGCCGCGGCGGCACATCGCGCCGCGTACCGGTGAGCAGCGCGAAACGGTCGTCGAGCCGGGAGAGCAACTGCGCGGGAGAGAGCGCCCGCAGCCGCCCCGCCGCCAGTTCGACGGCCAGCGGGATCCCGTCCAGGCGGCGGCAGAGCTCCGCCACGTCCGCTGCGTTCTCCTCGTCCAGGGCGAACCCCGGGAGCCCCGCAGCAGCCCGGTCGGCGAACAGCGTGGCCGCGTCGTCGGCGGGCAGCGGCGCGAGCGGGAAGATCCGCTCGCCACAGGTGTCCAGCGGCCGGCGCCCCACCGCGAGCACGCGGAGCCCGGGGGAGCGGTGCAGCAGCTCCCCCACCAGCGAGGCACACGCCTCCACGAGGTGCTCGAACCCGTCGACGACGAGGAGGACTTCCCGCTGCGCGAGATGGTCGAGCAGCACCGTGCGCGGCGGGCGGCGGGTGTGATCCGTCAGACGCAGCGCGTCGGCGACCGCGTGCTCCACCAGATCCGGGTCCCGGACCCCGGCGAGTTCCACCAGCCAGGCGCCGTCCCGCGGCGCGGTGCCGGAGGCGGCCCGGAGGGCGAGGCGGGACTTCCCGACGCCGCCCACCCCGGTCACCGTGACCAGGCGTGCGGCCTCCGACGCGGCGGCGAGAGCGGCGAGTTCGGCGGTGCGTCCGACGAAGGCGTTGAGCTCCAGAGGGAGGTTGCCGGGTCTCGGTGGCGGTGCGGAGGAGCCGTGCCGTTGGTCGCCCGTGCGCTGATCGCGTCGCATGAGATACGGAGCGTACTCATCCGTAAGCAGTCCGTACAATCACTTCAGGCAACTCCCCTGCCCGTACACGGTAATGCGGTGCGGAGCCTCGGCCCCGGCGCGATAGGGTCGGAGGACGACTTTTCGATGTTCAGGACCGATGTTCAGGGAGCGGTGCGCAGTGTCGGGTGGAGAGGTGGCCGGGATCCTGGTGGCCGTCTTCTGGGCGATCCTCGTCTCCTTCCTGGCCGTGGTGCTGGTGAGGCTGGCGCAGACGCTCAGGGCGACCACCAAGCTCGTCGCGGAAGTGACCGAGCAGGCCGTCCCGCTCCTCGCGGACGCCTCCACCGCGGTGCGTTCCGCGCAGACCCAGATCGAGCGGGTCGACGCCATCGCCTCGGACGTCCAGGAGGTCACGTCGAACGCGTCGGCGCTCTCCACGACGGTCGCCTCCACCTTCGGCGGGCCCCTCGTCAAGGTCGCGGCGTTCGGCTACGGGGTGCGCAGGGCCCTGGGCCGCAAGGCAGGACCCGAATCAACCAATGTGCCCCCGACGCCCGCCCGACGTACCGTGATCGTGGGGCGCACCGTCCCCTCCGCGCGGCGGCGGGGCAAGCGGAAGAAGGACTGACGCAGCGATGTTCCGCCGTACGTTCTGGTTCACCGCGGGCGCCGCTGCCGGTGTGTGGGCCACCACCAAGGTCAACCGCAAGATCAAGCAACTGACCCCCGAAAGCCTCGCGGCGCAGGCCGCGAACAAGGCGGTCGAGGCGGGTCACAAACTCAAGGACTTCGCTCTCGACGTCCGCGACGGCATGGCCCAGCGCGAGGCCGAACTGGGCGAGGCCCTGGGCCTCGACGCCCCGGCCGACCCCGAACTGCCGGGACAGCGCCGGGTGGTCGTGGCCATCGAGAACGCCAGGACCAGCAAGACCGACAAGAACAAGCAGGGCAAGTACCTCTCGAAGTCGAAGTACTCGTACAACCGGAATGAGGACCACTGATGGAGTCGGCCGAGATTCGCCGCCGCTGGCTGAGCTTCTTCGAGGAGCGCGGGCACACCGTCGTCCCTTCGGCGTCGCTCATCGCGGACGACCCGACTCTGCTCCTCGTCCCCGCGGGCATGGTGCCCTTCAAGCCCTACTTCCTGGGTGAGGTCAAGCCGCAGTTCTCGCGCGCCACGAGCGTGCAGAAGTGCGTGCGCACGCCGGACATCGAAGAGGTCGGCAAGACCACGCGGCACGGCACGTTCTTCCAGATGTGCGGCAACTTCTCCTTCGGTGACTACTTCAAGGAAGGCGCCATCAAGTTCGCCTGGGAGCTGCTCACCAGCTCCGTGGCGGACGGTGGCTACGGCCTGGACCCCGAGCGCCTCTGGGTGACGGTCTACCTCGACGACGACGAGGCCGAGACCATCTGGCGCGAGAAGGTGGGCGTCCCCGCCGAGCGCATCCAGCGCCTGGGCAAGAAGGACAACTACTGGTCCATGGGCGTCCCCGGACCCTGTGGCCCCTGCTCCGAGATCAACTACGACCGCGGCCCCGAATTCGGCGTCGAGGGCGGCCCGGCCGTCAACGACGAGCGGTACGTGGAGATCTGGAACCTGGTCTTCATGCAGTACGAGCGCGGCGAGGGCACCTCGAAGGAGGACTTCGAGATCCTCGGCGACCTGCCCAGCAAGAACATCGACACCGGCCTCGGCCTCGAACGTCTCGCCATGATCCTGCAGGGCGTGCAGAACATGTACGAGACCGACACCCTGCGCGTGGTCATGGACAAGGCCACCGAGCTGACCGGCGTCCGCTACGGCGCCGAGCAGGGCTCGGACGTCTCCCTGCGCGTGGTCGCCGACCACATGCGTACGTCCGTGATGCTCATCGGCGACGGTGTGACGCCCGGCAACGAAGGCCGCGGCTATGTGCTGCGCCGCATCATGCGCCGCGCCATCCGCAACATGCGCCTGATGGGTGCCACCGGCCCGGTCGTGCACGAGCTCGTCGACACGGTCATCAAGTCGATGGGCGAGCAGTACCCCGAGCTGGAGACCGACCGCAAGCGCATCGAGACCGTCGCGCTCGCCGAAGAGGCCGCCTTCCTCAAGGCCCTCAAGGGCGGCACGAACATCCTCGACACCGCCGTCACCGAGACCAAGGCCGCCGGCGGCACGGTCCTCTCCGGCGACCGGGCGTTCCTGCTCCACGACACTTGGGGCTTCCCGATCGACCTCACCCTGGAGATGGCCGCCGAACAGGGCCTCTCCGTGGACGAGGACGGCTTCCGGCGCCTGATGAAGGAGCAGCGGGAGCGTGCCAAGGCCGACGCGCAGGCCAAGAAGACCGGCCACGCCGACCTGCACGCCTACCGCGAGATCGCCGACGCCTCCGGCGCCACGGACTTCACGGGCTACACCCTCACCGAGAACGAGGCCGTGATCGTCGGTCTCCTGGTCAACGGCGTCTCGTCCCCCGCCGCCCGTGAGGGGGACGAGGTCGAGGTCGTCCTCGACCGCACCCCCTTCTACGCCGAGGGAGGCGGCCAGATCGCCGACTCCGGCCGGATCCGCCTCGACAGCGGTGCCGTCGTCGACATCCGTGACGTGCAGAAGCCGGTCCCCGGCGTGCACGTCCACAAGGGCGTCGTCCAGGTCGGCGAGATCACCGTCGGCGACCAGGTCTGGGCCTCGATCGACGTGCACCGCCGCCGTGCCATCGCCCGCGCGCACTCCGCCACGCACCTCACGCACCAGGCGCTGCGCGACGCGCTCGGCCCGACGGCCGCCCAGGCCGGTTCCGAGAACCAGCCGGGCCGCTTCCGCTTCGACTTCGGCTCCCCGTCGGCCGTGCCCACGGCCGTCATGACGGACGTCGAGCAGAAGATCAACGAAGTCCTGGCCCACGAACTCGACGTGCAGGCCGAGGTCATGTCGATCGACGAGGCCAAGAAGCAGGGCGCCATCGCCGAGTTCGGCGAGAAGTACGGCGAGCGGGTCCGCGTCGTCACCATCGGCGACTTCTCCAAGGAGCTGTGCGGCGGCACGCACGTGCACAACACCGCCCAGCTGGGTCTGGTGAAGCTGCTCGGCGAGTCGTCCATCGGCTCCGGCGTGCGCCGTATCGAGGCCCTGGTCGGCGTCGACGCGTACAACTTCCTCGCCAAGGAGCACACGGTTGTCGCCCAGCTCCAGGAGCTGGTCAAGGGCCGTTCCGAGGAGCTGCCCGAGAAGGTCTCCGCCATGCTCGGCAAGCTGAAGGACGCCGAGAAGGAGATCGAGAAGTTCCGCGCGGAGAAGGTCCTGGCGGCCGCCGCCGGTCTCGTCGACAACGCCAAGGACGTACGCGGCGTCGCTCTCGTCACCGGCCAGGTGCCGGACGGTACGGGCGCCGACGACCTGCGCAAGCTGGTCCTCGACGTGCGCGGTCGCATCCAGGGCGACCGCCCGGCCGTGGTGGCGCTGTTCACCACGGCCAACGGCCGCCCGCTGACGGTCATCGCCACGAACGAAGCCGCCCGCGAGCGCGGCCTCAAGGCCGGCGACCTCGTCCGTACGGCCGCCAAGACCCTCGGCGGCGGTGGCGGTGGCAAGCCGGACGTCGCCCAGGGCGGCGGCCAGAACCCCGCGGCCATCGGCGACGCCATGGCCGCCGTCGAGCGCCTCGTCGCCGAGACGGCCTGATGACCGAGGCCGCCGCGGGCATGCGCCGGGGCCGACGCCTCGCGATCGACGTCGGTGACGCTCGGATCGGGGTCGCCTCGTGCGACCCCGACGGGATCCTCGCCACGCCGGTGGAGACGGTGCCGGGACGCGATGTCCCGGCTGCTCAGCGCAGGTTGCAGCAGCTCGTCGACGAGTACGAACCGATCGAGATCGTCGTCGGTCTCCCTCGCTCCCTCAAGGGGGGTGAGGGCCCGGCGGCCGTCAAGGTCCGCGCCTTCACCCAGGATCTGGCGCGGCTGGTCGCGCCCATTCCGGTGAGACTTCTCGACGAGAGGATGACCACAGTGACGGCCAGTCAGGGGCTGCGCGCCTCGGGCGTGAAGTCCAAAAAGGGCAGGTCTGTCATCGATCAGGCGGCGGCCGTCATCATCCTTCAGCAGGCACTGGAGTCCGAACGGGCGTCAGGTAAAGCTCCGGGCGAGGGCGTCGAAGTGGTCATGTGATCGCGATACGGTAACGTTCCGCGCGATGCGGCGGTGTTCGAACAGCTGCCGCACAGCATCAAGAGGCGGAACGGTTGCCCTCCCACTCAGACGGCGGCCCCGCCTCGCGGCATGTAGGGGATCGATGACTGAGTATGGCCGGGGTCCAGGCTCCGAACCGTGGCATCCCGAGGACCCGTTGTACGGGGACGGCGGATGGGGAGGACAGCAGGCCGCCGGCGGCCCGTCCCCCTACGGCGGCCAGGGGCAGTACCACCCTCAGCAGCCGCAGCACCCCCAGCAGGCGCAGTACGACGACTGGAGCACGGGCCAGCAGCAGGGCTACGGCCAGCAACAGTACGGCGGGCCCGCAGGCCAACAGCAGTACGAGGGTGCCCCCCAGCAGCAGTACGACGGCGGACCCGACCAGGGGTACAACGGCGGCCCGGAGCAGCAGCAGTACAACGGCGGCTGGGACGCCGGGCAGCAGGGCCAGGTCCCGTACGGCACCGATCCGTCGGACCCCTACGGCGGTCAGCAGGGCGGCTACGGCGCGGAGAGCCCGGACTTCTACGGCACCCCCGACGCCTACCCGCCGCCGGAGCCGCCGTCCCGGCGCCGTCCTGACCCCGAGCCCAAGCAGGACTGGGATCCGGGACCGGACCAGGGCGAGCACGCCTTCTTCTCCGGCGCCGATGACGACGAGGACGACGACGATGACCCGGGGCGCCGCGGTGGCCGCGGCGACCGTCGGGGCGGCCGGGGCGGCAAGAAACCGAAGAAGCGCAGGAGTGGCTGCGCGTGCCTGGTCGTGACGTTGGTCTTCGCCGGTGGCCTCGGCGGGGTCGGCTATTTCGGGTACCAGTTCTACCAGGACCGATTCGGTACGTCGCCGGACTACGCGGGCGAGGGAACCGGCCTCGCGACCGTCGACATCCCGAAGGGAGCTGGCGGCTATGTGATCGGCCAGAAACTGAAGGAAGCCGGAGTCGTCAAGAGCGTCGACGCCTTCGTCTCCGCGCAGGCACAGAATCCCAAGGGCGATTCCATTCAGGACGGCGTTTATGTCCTGAAGAAGGAAATGTCGGCCAAGAGCGCGGTCGAACTCATGCTCAGCCCCAAGAGCCGCAATAACCTCATCATTCCCGAGGGCAAGCGGAACTCCTGGGTCTACAGGCAGATCGATACGCGCCTGGAACTCGACAAGGGCACCACCGAGGGTGTTGCCAAGAAGAACTGGAAATCCCTCGGACTTCCTGACTGGGCGAACACCAACAAGGACATCAAGGACCCGCTCGAGGGCTTCCTCTACCCCTCCAGCTATCCGGTCGCCAAGGGCCAGAAGCCGGCGGACGTCCTCAAGAAGATGGTGGCCCAATCAAGCCAGAAGTACGACGAGTTGGGTCTCAAGTCGAAGGCCGCCGAGCTGAACCTGAAGGACCCGCTCCAGGTGCTCACGGTGGCGAGCCTGGTCCAGGCGGAAGGCAAGTACAAGCACGACTTCGATAAGGTCGCGACGGTCGTCTACAACCGCCTCAAGCCGAACAACACGGAGACGTACGGTCTTCTCGACTTCGACTCCACGGTGAACTACGCCAAGGCCGAAAGCACCCTGGAGACCGGTACGGTCGACGATCTCCGCAAGTTCAACGACCCGTACAACACGTACAAGATCAAGGGTCTGCCCCCCGGGCCGATCGGCAACCCCGGTGACGAGGCGCTCAAGTCCGCGCTGCATCCCGCCAAGGGGAATTGGTACTACTTCGTCTCCATCAACGCGGACGAGACGCTGTTCGCCGAGACGAATAAGCAGCACGAGCGCAACCGTCAGAAGTACCTCGAGGAACAGAAGAAGAATTCCGGGTGATGAGCACCAAGCGCCGAGCCGCAGTCCTGGGCTCACCGATCGCCCATTCCCTCTCCCCGGTGCTGCACCGCGCCGCATACGGGGAGCTGGGTCTGGCCGACTCGACGTATGACCTGTTCGACGTCGACGAGGCGGCCCTGCCCGGCTTCCTGAAGGACCTCGGGCCGGAGTGGGCCGGGCTCTCCCTGACGATGCCGCTCAAGCGCGCGGTGATCCCGCTGCTCGACGAGATCAGCGAGACCGCCGCCTCCGTAGAGGCGGTCAACACCGTCGTCTTCACGGACGACGGCCGCCGCGTCGGCGACAACACCGACATCCCCGGCATGGTCGCCGCCCTGCGGGAACGCGGCATCGAGCAGGTCGAGTCGGCGGCGATCCTCGGCGCGGGCGCCACCGCGTCGTCCGCGCTCGCCGCGCTCGCGCGGATCTGCACGGGCGAGGTCGTCGCGTACGTACGCAGTCAGGCCCGCGCCGCCGAGATGCGGGAGTGGGGCGAGCGGCTCGACGTGCAGGTGCGCACGGAGGACTGGGCGGACGCCGAGCGGGCGCTGAGCGCGCCGCTGGTGATCGCCACGACTCCGGCGGGCGCGACCGACGCGCTGTCGGCCGCCGTGCCCGAGCGGCCCGCGACCCTTTTCGACGTCCTGTACGACCCGTGGCCCACCGCACTGGCGGCCCGCTGGTCGATGTACGGCGGTGCCGTCGTCAGCGGCCTCGACCTGCTGGTGCACCAGGCGGTGCTCCAGGTCGAGCAGATGACCGGACGCTCGCCCGCGCCGCTGGCCGCCATGCGCAAGGCCGGAGAGCGCGCGCTGGCCGCGCGCTAGACGTACGCCGACCGTCCGCCCGCTGTCCGCCGGTCGTCCGCTTTCTGGACCGGAGGACGGCTCCCGGCCCCCGACGTGGGAGGATCGGGGATGGCGGGCCAGGGCCGCGCACCCGGTCGCGCCACGCAGTTCCAGGCGCGAGCATGAGGAGCACCGTTGAGCAGGTTGCGTTGGCTGACCGCGGGAGAGTCCCACGGACCCGCACTTGTCGCGACGCTGGAGGGTCTTCCCGCCGGCGTGCCGATCACCACGGAGATGGTGGCGGACCACCTGGCCCGGCGGCGCCTCGGCTATGGGCGCGGTGCGCGCATGAAGTTCGAGCGCGACGAGGTCACCTTCCTGGGCGGTGTCCGGCACGGCCTGACCATGGGCTCGCCGGTCGCGATCATGGTGGGCAACACCGAGTGGCCCAAGTGGGAACAGGTCATGGCGGCCGACCCGGTCGACCCGGAAGTCCTCGCCGACCTGGCCCGCAACGCCCCGCTGACCCGGCCCCGGCCCGGTCACGCCGACCTCGCGGGCATGCAGAAGTACGGCTTCGACGAGGCCCGGCCGATCCTGGAGCGCGCCTCCGCCCGCGAGACCGCGGCCCGCGTCGCGCTCGGCGCGGTCGCCCGCTCGTACCTCAAGGAGACGGCCGGGATCGAGATCGTCAGCCACGTCACGGAGCTGGCGGCGGCGAAGGCGCCCTACGGCGTCTACCCGACCCCCGCCGACGTGGAGAAGCTCGACGCCGACCCGGTGCGCTGCCTGGACGCGGACGCGAGCAAGGCGATGGTCGCCGAGATCGACCAGGCCCACAAGGACGGCGACACCCTGGGCGGCGTCGTCGAGGTCCTCGCGTACAACGTGCCGGTCGGCCTCGGCTCGCACGTGCACTGGGACCGGCGGCTCGACGCACGGCTCGCCGCCGCGCTCATGGGCATCCAGGCCATCAAGGGCGTCGAGGTCGGCGACGGCTTCGACCTCGCGCGCGTGCCGGGCTCCAAGGCGCACGACGAGATCGTCTCCACCGACGACGGCATCAGGCGCACCTCCGGCCGCTCCGGCGGCACCGAGGGCGGCCTGACCACCGGTGAACTGCTGCGCGTGCGCGCCGCGATGAAGCCCATCGCGACCGTGCCGCGCGCGCTCGCCACCATCGACGTCGCCACCGGCGAAGCCACCAAGGCCCACCACCAGCGCTCCGACGTGTGCGCGGTCCCGGCCGCGGGCATCGTCGCCGAGGCGATGGTCGCGCTGACCCTGGCCGACGCCGTCGCGGAGAAGTTCGGCGGCGACAGCGTCCCTGAGACCCGGCGCAACGTCCAGTCGTACCTCGACAACCTGCAGATCCGGTGACCGGCCCGCAGATCGTTCTGGTCGGACCGATGGGCGTGGGCAAGTCGACGGTGGGCACGCTGCTCGCCGAGCGCCTCGGTTCCGTCTACCGGGACACCGACGCCGACATCGTGGCCGCACAGGGCCGGGAGATCTCGGACATCTTCCTGGACGACGGTGAGTCACACTTCCGCGACCTGGAGCGCGACGCCGTGCGCACGGCGCTCGCCGAGCACGGGGGCATCCTCGCGCTCGGCGGCGGCGCGATCCTCGACGAGTCGACCCGCGCGCTCCTCGCCCCGCACCCCGTCGTCTATCTCTCGATGGACGTCGAGGAGGCCGTCAAGCGCACCGGCCTGAACGTCGCGCGCCCGCTGCTCGCGGTCAACCCGCGCAAACAGTGGCGCGCACTGATGGACGCCCGCCGCCACTTGTACGCCGAAGTCGCCCGCGCCGTCGTCGCCACCGACGACCGCACCCCCGAAGAGGTAGCCCAAGCGGTCCTCGACGCACTGGAGTTGAAGGAAGCATGACGGAGATGGCTGAGACGGCGGGGCAGACGCCCACCCGAATCCAGGTCGGCGGCACCGCGGGCACCGAGCCGTACGAGGTGCTCGTCGGGCGGCAGCTCCTCGGTGAGCTGCCCGGCCTGATCGGCGAGCGGACCAAGCGCGTCGCGATCATCCACCCCGAGGCGCTGGCCGAGACGGGCGACGCGCTGCGCGAGGACCTGGCGGGCCAGGGCTTCGAGGTCGTCGCCATCCAGGTGCCGAACGCGGAGGAGGCCAAGACCGCCGAGGTCGCCGCGTACTGCTGGAAGGCCCTCGGCCAGTCCGGCTTCACCCGCAGCGACATCATCATCGGCGTCGGCGGCGGAGCCAGCACGGACCTCGCCGGGTTCGTGGCCGCGACCTGGCTGCGCGGGGTCCGCTGGATCGCCGTGCCGACCACCGTGCTCGGCATGGTGGACGCAGCGGTCGGCGGCAAGACCGGCATCAACACCGCCGAGGGCAAGAACCTCGTCGGCTCCTTCCACCCGCCGGTGGGCGTGCTGTGCGACCTGGCCGCGCTCGACTCGCTGCCGGTCAACGACTTCGTGTCGGGCCTCGCGGAGATCATCAAGGCCGGCTTCATCGCCGACCCGGTGATCCTCGAACTCATCGAGGAGGACCCCGAGGCGGCACGCAGCCCGCAGGGACGGCACACCGCCGAGCTGATCGAGCGCTCCATCAAGGTCAAGGCCGAGGTCGTCTCCGGCGACCTCAAGGAGTCGGGCCTGCGCGAGATCCTCAACTACGGCCACACCCTGGCGCACGCCATCGAGAAGAACGAGCGCTACAAGTGGCGGCACGGCGCCGCCGTCTCCGTGGGCATGGCCTTCGCGGCCGAACTCGGCCGCCTCGCCGGACGCCTCGACGACGCGACCGCCGACCGGCACCGCGCCGTCCTGGAGTCGGTCGGCCTGCCCCTGAGCTACCGCTACGACCAGTGGCCCAAGCTCCTGGAGACCATGAAGGTCGACAAGAAGTCCCGCGGTGACCTGCTGCGCTTCATCGTCCTGGACGGCCTCGGCAAGCCGACCGTCCTGGAGGGACCCGACCCCGCGGTGCTCCTAGCCGCGTACGGCGAAGTGTCCAACTAGCGCTCCAGCAGCACGGAATCGGCCCGCAGGAACAAGCCACGGGCACCATGCGGCCTCCCCGGCCGTTCACACAACGTCGGCCGGGGGCGGTACCGTTCGGTAACGGGTGGCCCCGGCCGCCGCCCGACCAGCGTCAGTCGCACGAGACGGAGTGGCACCGGATGCAGCACGCAGTGGGGTCTCCGCTGCCGCCGCCCCATCAGCCGGGGCACGGACCGGCCACCGGCTGGTCCCCGGCCGCACATCACCCGAGTGGTCCGCCGCCGGGTGCCGCGCCGGGCGGCCCACCGCCTCCCGCGCCGGGCTTCGCCGGCGCCCCGCACCCCCCTGGCACGGCCCCCCATCCGCAAGGGCCGGCCCCGCACCCGCACGCCCCGGCGCCGCAGCACGTGCCACCGGGCGCCCCGCAGCACGGCCACGTCCCGGTCGGCGGTGCCCCGGTGCCCCCGACCCCGGACACGACGGGCCACATCCAGCTCCCGCCCGGCGGCCCCGTCGCCATGCCGAGCCCGCCGCCCGGCACGGCCCAGGCGGACACCGGCGGCACCACGCTCGCCGTCCTCCTGATCGGCCCGGCGGGCGCGGGCAAGACGAGCGTCGCCAAGTACTGGGCGGAGCACCGCCGGGTGCCGACCGCCCACATCAGCCTCGACGACGTACGCGAATGGGTGCGCTCGGGCTTCGCGGACCCCCAGTCCGGCTGGAACGACCACTCCGAGGCGCAGTACCGCCTGGCCCGCCGCACCTGCGGTTTCGCCGCACGGAACTTCCTGGCCAACGGCATCTCCTGCATCCTCGACGACGCGGTCTTCCCCGACCGCCCGGTCGTCGGCCTCGGCGGCTGGAAGCGCCACGTGGGCCCCGGGCTGCTTCCGGTGGTCCTGCTGCCCGGCCTGGAGATCGTCCTGGAGCGCAACGCCGAGCGCAGCGGCAACCGCCGCCTCACGGACGAGGAAGTGGCCCGCATCCACGGCCGCATGGCCGGGTGGTACGGCTCGGGTCTGCCCATCATCGACAACTCCCAGCTGGACGTGCCCGCCACGGCCCGGGTCCTTGACGACGTCCTCGCCCGCTCCATCGCGAGCCCGCCGCAGTGGTAGCCGCGTCCACCTGACGTCCGCCGCCCGCCGCCCCGGTCGGACGCGCTCGACCGGCCGTCCCGCGCCGCCACTCATAGGCTCGTCCCATGTCTGAGGTCTACGCGGCCCGCCGTGAGCGGTTGAGGGAGCGTTGTGCCGCGGGAGGCAGCGCGTCGGCGCTGGTGTCCCGTCCCGCCAACGTGCGGTATCTCGCGGGGGCGGCGCCGCAGGGCGCCGTGCTCCTGCTGGGCAGCAGCGAGGATCTGCTGCTGTGCTCAAGACCGCTCGGTGACGAGCAGGGCGAGGGGCGGCCCGACGAGGGGCTGCGGGTGCAGCTGCTCGACGCGTCCGGCGGGGATCCCGCCGTCGCGGGCGGCGATCTCGCGGCGGCGCAGGGCGCCGACTCGCTCGCCGTGGAGGAGCACGACCTCACGGTCGCCCGGCATCGCGCGCTGGGATCCGTCGCGCCGAGGCTGCGGCTCACGGATCTCGGCGGAGCGGTCGAACAACTGCGGCTCGTCAAGGACGAGGAGGAGATCTCCTGTCTGCGGATCGGCTCCGAGATCGCCGACCAGGCGCTCGGTGAGCTGCTCGAATCCATTCTCGTGGGGCGTACGGAACGCCACCTCGCCCTTGAGCTGGAGCGGCGCCTCGTCGATCACGGCGCGGAAGGGCCCGCCTTCCCGACCTCCGTCGGCACCGGACCGAACGCCGGCCGTGGCGGCCACCGCCCGACGGACCGGCGGGTGGAGGAGGGGGATTTCCTCTCCGTGTGCCTCGGGGCCAGTTATCGCGGTTATCGTTGCGAGATCGGGCGTACGTTCGTCATCGGTACGTCTCCCGCGGACTGGCAGATCGAGTTGTACGACCTCGTCTTCGCCGCTCAGCGGGCGGGCAGGGAGGCTCTCGTACCGGGTGCCGCCTACCGAGACATCGACCACGCGGCACGTCATGTACTGGACTCTGCGGGGTATGCGGACGGCCTTGCTCCGCTGATGGGACATGGGGTGGGGCTCGAAATCGACGAGGACCCGCAGTTGGCGCCCGCGGCCATGGGTAAACTGGACGCTTGCGTGCCGGTCACCGTCGAACCGGGGGTTCACATCCCGGGACGGGGAGGTGTCCGGATCGATGACACGCTCGTCGTGCGCCCCGAGGCGGACGGCGGACCCGAGCTACTCACCATTACGACCAAGGAGCTGCTCGCGCTCTAGCCTCGAGCTGTGCGCGTGCGCCGGGGTCGTCCACGTCAGTCCAGGAGATTCCGCAACCGTGGCTTCCACGAACGACCTCAAGAACGGCCTGGTGCTCAAGCTCGACGGGGGCCAGCTCTGGTCCGTCGTCGAGTTCCAGCACGTCAAGCCCGGCAAGGGCCCCGCCTTTGTGCGCACCAAGCTCAAGAACGTGATGTCGGGCAAGGTCGTCGACAAGACGTTCAACGCCGGCGTCAAGGTCGACACGGCGACGATCGACAAGCGCGACATGCAGTTCTCCTACATGGACGGCGACTACTTCGTCTTCATGGACATGGAGACGTACGACCAGCTGCACGTCGACCGCAAGTCCGTCGGTGACGCCGCCAACTTCCTGATCGAGGGCTTCACGGCCTCCGTCGCGCAGCACGAGGGCGAAGTCCTCTTCGTCGAGCTGCCGGCCGCCGTCGAGCTGGTCATCCAGGAGACCGAGCCCGGCGTCCAGGGCGACCGCTCCACCGGCGGCACCAAGCCCGCGACGCTGGAGACCGGCCACCAGATCCAGGTGCCGCTCTTCATCACCACCGGCGAGAAGATCAAGGTCGACACCCGTGACAGCGGCTACCTCGGCCGGGTGAACAGCTAACCGTGGCTGCTCGTAATACGGCCCGCAAGCGCGCCTTCCAGATCCTCTTCGAGGCCGACCAGCGTGGCGCCGACGTAGTGACGGTCCTCGCGGACTGGGTGCGCCACTCGCGGGCCGATACCCGGCAGCCGCCGGTGAGCGAGTACACGATGGAGCTGGTCGAGGGGTACGCGCAGCACGCGCGCCACATCGACGAGCTGATCTCGCAGTACGCCGTCGGGTGGACCCTGGACAGGATGCCGGTCGTGGACCGCAACATCCTGCGGCTCGGTGCCTACGAGCTGATCTGGGTCGACGCGACGCCGGACGCCGTGGTGCTCGACGAGTCCGTGCAGCTCGCCAAGGAGTTCTCGACGGACGATTCGCCGTCCTTCGTGAACGGCCTGCTCGGCCGCTTCAAGGATCTCAAGCCGAGTCTGCGCCGCGACGAGGCGTAGTTCGGGGGTTCCTCAAGACCCCCACGCCGCTCAGAGGGCCCGCAGCACGCCGCTGCGGGCCCTCTGGCGCGTCCAGGAGCCGTCCAGGGGCTCCGGGGGCCGCTGTGGCCTCTGAGGGCGCGGGCGGCCACGTAAAACGCCGGGGTGGCCGGAACCCGATCGGTTCCGGCCACCCCGGCGTTACGTTTCTGCTCAAGTGCCCCTTGGGGATCAGACGTCGTCGTGGGCGACGGCGCGACGCGCGTCCGCGTCCAGGACTCCCCAGCTGATCAGCTGCTCGGTGAGAACCGAGGGCGACTGGTCATAGATCACGGCGAGGGTGCGCAGGTCGTCCTGGCGGATCGAGAGCACCTTGCCGTTGTAGTCACCGCGCTGCGACTGGATCGTGGCGGCATACCGCTGCAGCGGGCCTGCCTTCTCCTGCGGCACGTGCGCCAGGCGCTCCAGATCGAGCACCAGCTTCGGCGGCGGCTCGGCGGCGCCGCCCGGAGCGGTGCCGGGCAGCAGTTCCTGGACCGGGACGCCGTAGAAGTCCGCCAACTCGGCAAGGCGCTGTACGGTCACGGCGCGGTCGCCGCGTTCGTACGAACCGACCACGACCGCCTTCCAGCGTCCCTGGGACTTTTCCTCGACACCGTGGAGGGAAAGGCCCTGCTGGGTACGGATGGCGCGGAGCTTGGCCCCGAGCTGTTTGGCGTATTCGCTGGACATATAGCTCCCCGGACGAAGAACGGTAACTCACTGTGAGGTTACGCAGCGTTACTTGGGTGCGTCAAGCCGAATGGTCCGTACCGACCCCTCCGAGGGGGGCCGTGACCGGCGGTGTTGCCGATGCTGGTAGCGTGGATGGCGCAATTCCGACGTCCTTTAAGGTCCGTCCCGTGAGGCGGAGAAGGAGGTCCGTTTCATATGGACTCGAACAACACGAACGAACCCGATGTCGCGCGCCCCGTGCTCGAAGGCCCGGACATCGCACGGGTGTTGACCCGTATCGCGCACGAGATCGTCGAGCGCGCCAAAGGCGCCGAAGACGTGGTGCTGCTCGGCATTCCCACGCGCGGCGTATTCCTCGCCCGGCGCCTCGCCGAGAAGCTCGAAGAAATCACCGGACGCACGATCCCGGTTGGCTCACTCGACATCACGATGTACCGCGACGATCTGCGCATGCATCCGCCGCGCGCACTCGCCCGCACCGAGATCCCCGGTGACGGTATCGACGGCCGCCTCGTCGTCCTCGTCGACGACGTGCTCTTCTCCGGTCGCACCATCCGCGCCGCCCTCGACGGTCTGAACGACATCGGGCGCCCGCGCGCGGTGCAGCTCGCCGTCCTCGTCGACCGCGGCCACCGCGAACTCCCGATCCGCGCCGACTACGTCGGCAAGAACCTCCCCACGTCGCTGCGGGAGACGGTCAAGGTCCAGCTCGCCGAGGAGGACGGCCGCGACGCCGTGCTGCTCGGTGCCAAGCCCGCTTCCGCGTAGGACCGGCTCCCCTCTCACGGGCACCGGGGCACACCCCTGCGCGCCCGCGTGCCCGCACACCTCCACATGACGGAGTACACCCAGATGATGCGACACCTCATCTCGGCCGCCGACCTCACCCGCGACGACGCCGTTCTCATCCTCGACACCGCCGAGGAGATGGCCCGGGTCGCCGACCGGCCGATCAAGAAGCTTCCCGCCCTGCGCGGCCGCACGATCTGCAATCTGTTCTTCGAGGACTCGACCCGGACCCGGATCTCCTTCGAGGCCGCCGAGAAGCGCCTTTCCGCCGACGTCATCAACTTCGCCGCCAAGGGCTCCAGCGTCTCCAAGGGCGAGTCCCTCAAGGACACCGCCCAGACCCTGGAGGCGATGGGCGTCGACGCCGTCGTCATCCGGCACGGCGCGTCCGGCGCCCCCTACCGCCTCGCCACCTCCGGCTGGATCGACGCCCCCGTGATCAACGCGGGCGACGGCACCCACCAGCACCCCACCCAGGCGCTGCTCGACGCCTTCACCATGCGGCGCCGCCTCGTCGGCAGGGACGCGGGCCTCGGCAAGGACCTCAGCGGCAAGCGCATCACGCTCGTCGGCGACGTCCTGCACAGCCGGGTCGCGCGCTCGAACGTCGACCTCCTGCACACCCTCGGCGCCCAGGTGACCCTGGTGGCGCCGCCCACCCTCGTGCCGGTCGGCGTGGACAGCTGGCCCTGCGACGTCTCGTACGACCTGGACCGGGTGCTCCCGAAGTCCGACGCCGTGATGATGCTGCGCGTGCAGCGCGAGCGCATGAACGCCGCGTTCTTCCCGACCGAGCGGGAGTACTCGCGCCGCTACGGCCTGGACGGCGAGCGCATGGCGAAGATGCCCGAGCACGCCATCGTGATGCACCCGGGCCCGATGGTCCGCGGCATGGAGATCACCGCCGAGGTCGCCGACTCGGACCGCTGCACGGTCATCGAGCAGGTCGCCAACGGCGTCCACACCCGGATGGCCGTCCTCTACCTGCTCCTGGGCGGCAACGAACCCGCCGTCACCCACACCCGCCCCACCGGTTCCGAGGAGAAGTAAGACATGAGCAAGACCCTGATCCGTGGTGCGAAGGTCCTTGGCGGCGAGCCCCAGGACGTCCTGATCGACGGCGAGACCATCCTCGAGGTGGGGACCGGCCTCGACGCGGGCGACGCGACCGTGGTCGAGGCCGACGGCAAGATCCTGCTGCCCGGCCTCGTCGACCTGCACACCCACCTGCGCGAGCCCGGCCGCGAGGACTCCGAGACCGTCCTGACCGGCACGCGGGCCGCCGCGTCCGGCGGCTACACCGCCGTGTTCGCCATGGCCAACACCTTCCCCGTCGCCGACACCGCGGGCGTCGTCGAGCAGGTCTACCGCCTCGGCCAGGAGGGCGGCTACGCGGACGTCCAGCCCATCGGCGCCGTCACCGTCGGCCTGGAGGGCAAGAAGCTCGCCGAGCTCGGCGCCATGCACGAGTCCGCGGCCGGCGTCACCGTCTTCTCCGACGACGGCAAGTGCGTCGACGACGCCGTGATCATGCGCCGCGCCCTGGAGTACGTGAAGGCGTTCGGCGGGGTCGTCGCGCAGCACGCGCAGGAGCCGCGCCTCACCGAGGGCGCACAGATGAACGAGGGCATCGTCTCCGCCGAGCTCGGTCTCGGCGGCTGGCCCGCCGTCGCCGAGGAGTCGATCATCGCGCGTGACGTGCTGCTCGCCGAGCACGTCGGCTCGCGGGTGCACATCTGCCACCTGTCGACCGCCGGATCCGTCGAGATCGTCCGCTGGGCGAAGTCGCGCGGCATCGACGTCACCGCCGAGGTCACCCCGCACCACCTGCTCCTGACCGACGAGCTGGTCCGCTCGTACAACCCGGTCTACAAGGTCAACCCGCCGCTGCGCACCGAGCGCGACGTCATGGCGCTGCGCGAGGCCCTGGCCGACGGCACGATCGACATCGTCGCCACCGACCACGCCCCGCACCCGCACGAGGACAAGGACTGCGAGTGGGCCGCGGCCGCCATGGGCATGGTGGGCCTGGAGACGGCGCTCTCCGTCGTCCAGCAGACGATGGTCGAGACGGGCCTGCTGACCTGGGCCGCCGTCGCGGACCGGATGTCCGTCAAGCCCGCCCGGATCGGTGGCGCCACCACCCACGGCCGCCCCGTCTCGGCAGGTGAGCCCGCGAACCTCGCGCTTCTCGATCCGGCTTACCGTGGTGTCGTGGACCCCGCGGGCTTCGCCTCGCGCAGCGGCAACACCCCCTACGAGGGCCGTGAGCTGCCCGGTCGCGTGACGCACACGTGGCTGCGGGGCCGCGCCACGCTCGTCGACGGGAAGCTCGCGTGACCTCTCTGATCTCTGCCGCCGCAGGAAACGCCGTCGTATTCGCCGCCGAGAAGAAGTCGGCGGATGTGACGGACTGGGCCGCTCGCGCGGGCTGGGTCGTCGGACTGCTGCTCTTCATCGCGCTCGTCTACTGGCTGATGCGCGAGGGCTGGAAGTGGCGCGGCACGCTCCAGGGCGACCTGCCGCCGCTTCCCGTGGTGCCGGATGACCCGGGCCCGGCGAGACTTGAGCTGACCGGCCGCTACCACGGCTCGACCACGGCAGGACAGTGGCTGGACCGCATCGTGGCGCACGGTCTCGGTACCCGCAGCCGCGTGGAGCTGACGCTCACGGACGCGGGCCTCGATGTCGTACGCCCCGGGGCGGCCGACTTCTTCGTCCCGGCCGCACAGCTGCGGGAGGCCAGGCTCGACAAGGGCATCGCCGGAAAGGTCCTCGCGGAGGGCGGTCTGCTGATCGTCACGTGGGAGCACGGCGAGAAGCTGCTCGACTCGGGCTTCCGCTCGGACCACGCGGCCGAGCAGGCCCAGTGGGTCGAGGCCATCAACAACATGATCAACACGACCAGCACGAAGGAAGGCACCGCACGATGACGACCTCCACCAGGGGAGCCCACAAGACTCCCGCCGTACTCGTCCTGGAGGACGGCCGCATCTTCCGCGGCCGCGCCTACGGGGCCGTGGGGGAGACCTTCGGCGAAGCGGTGTTCTCCACCGGCATGACCGGTTACCAGGAGACGCTCACCGACCCCTCGTACCACCGCCAGGTCGTCGTCATGACGGCCCCGCACGTCGGCAACACGGGCGTGAACGACGAGGACCCCGAGTCGAAGAAGATCTGGGTCGCCGGCTACGTCGTGCGCGACCCCGCGCGCGTGCCCTCCAACTGGCGCTCGCAGCGCACGCTCGACGAGGAACTCGTCAATCAGGGCGTCGTCGGCATCAGCGGCATCGACACGCGTGCCCTCACCCGCCACCTGCGCGAGAGCGGCGCGATGCGCGTCGGGATCTTCTCCGGCAACGCGCTCCCGGACGAGGGCGTCATGCTCGCCGAGGTCCGTCAGCAGCCCGAGATGAAGGGCTCGGACCTCGCCGCCGAGGTCGCCACCAAGGAGACGTACGTCGTCCCCGCGATCGGCGAGAAGCGCTTCACCGTCGCCGCCGTCGACCTCGGCATCAAGGGCATGACCCCGCACCGCATGGCCGAGCGCGGCATCGAGGTGCACGTCCTGCCCGCGACCGCGACCGCCGAGGACATCTACGCGGTCCAGCCCGACGGCGTGTTCTTCTCCAACGGTCCCGGCGACCCGGCGACCGCGGACGGCCCCGTCGCCGTCATGCGGGCCGTCCTGGAGCGCAAGACTCCGCTGTTCGGCATCTGCTTCGGCAACCAGATCCTCGGCCGCGCCCTCGGCTTCGGCACGTTCAAGCTGAAGTACGGCCACCGCGGCATCAACCAGCCCGTGCAGGACCGCACGACCGGCAAGGTCGAGGTCACCGCGCACAACCACGGCTTCGCCGTCGACGCGCCGCTCGACAAGGTCTCCGACACCCCCTACGGGCGCGCCGAGGTCTCCCACGTGTGCCTCAACGACCAGGTGGTGGAGGGGCTCCAGCTCCTCGACCAGCCCGCGTTCAGCGTCCAGTACCACCCCGAAGCCGCTGCGGGACCGCACGACGCCGCGTACCTCTTCGACCGCTTCGTTTCCCTGATGACCGCAGCCCTGATGACCGCAGAAGGAGCCCAGCGTGCCTAAGCGCACCGATATCCAGTCCGTCCTGGTCATCGGCTCCGGCCCGATCGTCATCGGCCAGGCAGCGGAGTTCGACTACTCCGGCACCCAGGCCTGCCGCGTCCTCAAGGCCGAGGGCCTGCGCGTCATCCTGGTGAACTCGAACCCGGCGACGATCATGACCGACCCGGAGATCGCCGACGCGACCTACGTCGAGCCGATCACCCCGGAGTTCGTCGAGAAGATCATCGCCAAGGAGCGCCCCGACGCGCTCCTGCCCACCCTCGGCGGCCAGACCGCGCTCAACACCGCGATCTCCATGCACGAGCAGGGCGTCCTGGAGAAGTACGGCGTCGAGCTCATCGGCGCCAACGTCGAGGCGATCAACAAGGGCGAGGACCGCGACCTCTTCAAGGGCGTCGTCGAAGAGGTCCACAAGAAGATCGGGCACGGCGAGTCCGCCCGCTCGTACATCTGCCACTCCATGGACGACGTCCTCAAGGGCGTCGACGAGCTCGGCGGCTACCCCGTCGTCGTCCGCCCCTCCTTCACCATGGGCGGCGCCGGTTCCGGCTTCGCGCACGACGAGGAGGAGCTGCGCCGCATCGCCGGACAGGGCCTCACACTCTCGCCGACCACCGAGGTGCTCCTCGAGGAGTCCATCCTCGGCTGGAAGGAGTACGAGCTGGAGCTGATGCGCGACAAGAACGACAACGTCGTGGTCGTCTGCTCCATCGAGAACTTCGACCCGATGGGCGTGCACACCGGCGACTCGATCACCGTCGCGCCCGCGATGACGCTGACCGACCGCGAGTACCAGACCCTGCGTGACGTCGGCATCGCGATCATCCGCGAGGTCGGCGTCGACACCGGCGGCTGCAACATCCAGTTCGCCATCGACCCGACGGACGGCCGGGTCATCGTCATCGAGATGAACCCGCGTGTCTCGCGGTCATCCGCGCTCGCGTCGAAGGCCACCGGATTCCCGATCGCGAAGATCGCAGCGAAGCTGGCCGTCGGCTACACGCTGGACGAGATCCCGAACGACATCACCGAGAAGACCCCGGCCTCCTTCGAGCCGACGCTCGACTACGTGGTGGTCAAGGCCCCGCGTTTCGCCTTCGAGAAGTTCCCCTCGGCGGACTCCACCCTGACGACCACCATGAAGTCGGTCGGTGAGGCCATGGCGATCGGCCGCAACTTCACCGAGGCCCTCCAGAAGGCGCTGCGCTCGCTGGAGAAGAAGGGCTCGCAGTTCACCTTCGTGGGCGAGCCCGGCGACAAGGCCCTTCTTCTGGAAGAGGCCGTCCGGCCCACCGACGGGCGCATCAACTCCGTCATGCAGGCCATCCGCGCCGGCGCCACCCCCGAAGAGGTCTTCGAGTACACGAAGATCGACCCGTGGTTCGTCGACCAGCTCTTCCTGATCAAGGAGATCGCTGACGAGCTGACCGCCGCCGAGCGCCTGGACGTCGACCTGCTCGCCGAGGCCAAGCGGCACGGCTTCTCCGACCACCAGATCGCGGAGATCCGCGGTCTGCGCGAGGACGTCGTCCGCGAGGTGCGGCACGCCCTCGGGGTGCGCCCGGTCTACAAGACGGTCGACACCTGCGCCGCCGAGTTCGCCGCCAAGACGCCGTACTTCTACTCCTCGTACGACGAGGAGAACGAGGTCGCCAAGCGCGAGAAGCCCGCGGTGATCATCCTGGGCTCGGGCCCCAACCGCATCGGCCAGGGCATCGAGTTCGACTACTCCTGCGTCCACGCCTCCTTCGCGCTGAGCGACGCGGGCTACGAGACCGTGATGGTCAACTGCAACCCCGAGACCGTCTCCACGGACTACGACACCTCCGACCGTCTGTACTTCGAGCCGCTGACGCTCGAAGACGTCCTGGAGATCGTCAACGCCGAGGCGCAGGCCGGGCCGATCGCGGGCGTCATCGTCCAGCTCGGCGGCCAGACCCCGCTCGGCCTCGCGCAGGCGCTCAAGGACAACGGCGTGCCGGTCGTGGGCACCCCGCCCGAGGCCATCCACGCCGCCGAGGACCGCGGCGCCTTCGGCCGCGTGCTCGCCGAGGCCGGCCTCCCCGCGCCCAAGCACGGCACCGCGACGACCTTCGCCGAGGCCAAGGCCATCGCCGACGAGATCGGCTACCCCGTCCTCGTACGCCCGTCGTACGTGCTCGGCGGCCGCGGCATGGAGATCGTCTACGACGAGACGCGCCTCTCCGCGTACATCGAGGAGTCGACCGAGATCAGCCCCTCGCGGCCGGTGCTCGTCGACCGCTTCCTGGACGACGCGATCGAGATCGACGTGGACGCGCTCTACGACGGCGAGGAGCTCTACCTCGGCGGCGTCATGGAGCACATCGAGGAGGCCGGCATCCACTCCGGCGACTCGGCGTGCGCGCTGCCCCCGATCACCCTCGGCGGCTACGACATCAAGCGCCTGCGGGCCTCCACGGAGGGCATCGCCAAGGGCGTCGGCGTCCGCGGGCTCATCAACATCCAGTTCGCGATGGCCGGGGACATCCTCTACGTCCTGGAGGCCAACCCGCGTGCCTCGCGCACCGTCCCCTTCACCTCGAAGGCGACCGCGGTGCCGCTGGCCAAGGCCGCCGCGCGCATCTCGCTCGGCGCGACCGTCGCCGAGCTGCGCGCCGAGGGCATGCTCCCGGCGACCGGCGACGGCGGCACGCTGCCGATGGACGCGCCGATCTCGGTGAAGGAAGCCGTCATGCCGTGGAGCCGCTTCCGCGACATCCACGGGCGCGGCGTCGACACCGTCCTCGGCCCGGAGATGCGCTCCACGGGCGAAGTCATGGGCATCGACTCGGTGTTCGGCACGGCGTACGCCAAGTCGCAGGCCGGCGCGTACGGCCCGCTGCCGACCAAGGGCCGCGCCTTCATCTCGGTGGCCAACCGCGACAAGCGCTCGATGATCTTCCCGGCGCGTGAACTGGTCGCGCACGGCTTCGAGTTGCTCGCCACGTCCGGTACGGCCGAGGTGCTCAAGCGCAACGGCATCAACGCCACCATCGTGCGCAAGCAGAGCGAGGGCGAGGGCCCGAACGGCGAGAAGACGATCGTCCAGCTGATCCACGACGGCGCGGTCGATCTCATCGTCAACACCCCGTACGGCACCGGTGGCCGCCTCGACGGCTACGACATCCGTACGGCGGCGGTCTCCCGCTCCGTGCCGTGCCTGACGACGGTCCAGGCGCTCGCCGCCGCCGTCCAGGGCATCGACGCGCTCAACCACGGGGACGTGGGCGTCCGTTCACTCCAGGAACACGCGGAGCATCTGACCGCGGCCCGCGACTAGCAGCCCACTTGGGGGACACCGATCCGGTGTCCCCCTTCTGGTGAGCACACCTGAAGACCCCTGAGGACACCCACATGTACAAATTCTTCTTCGACCTCGTCTTCAAGCGCATGGACCCGGAGCAGGCCCACTACCTGGCCTTCCGCTGGATCCGGCTCGCGGCCCGTATCCCCGTGCTGCGCACCTTCGTCGCGGCCGTGCTCGCGCCGCGCCACAAGGAGCTGCGCACCCAGGCCTTCGGGCTGCGGATGCACGGGCCCTTCGGTCTCGCGGCGGGCTTCGACAAGAACGCCGTCGCGATCGACGGCATGTCGATGCTGGGCTTCGACCACATCGAGATCGGCACCGTCACGGGGGAGCCGCAGCCCGGCAACCCCAAGAAGCGGCTGTTCCGCCTCGTGCAGGACCGCGCGCTGATCAACCGCATGGGCTTCAACAACGAGGGCTCGGCGGCCGTGGCCGAGCGCCTGGGCGCCCGCAAGGCCGTCTTCAAGACGGTCGTGGGCGTGAACATCGGCAAGACCAAGGTCGTCCCCGAGGAGGAGGCCGCCGCCGACTACGTGAAGTCGACCGAGCGGCTCGCCGGCCACGCCGACTACCTCGTGGTGAACGTGTCGTCCCCCAACACCCCCGGCCTGCGCAACCTCCAGGCCACGGAGTCGCTTCGCCCGCTGCTGACCGCCGTGCGCGAGGCGGCCGACCGGAGCGTCACCGGACGGCGCGTGCCGCTCCTCGTGAAGATCGCCCCCGACCTCGCGGACGAGGACATCGACGCGGTCGCCGACCTGGCCGTCGAGCTCGGCCTCGACGGCATCATCGCCACGAACACGACCATCGCGCGCGAGAGCCTCGGTTTGCAATCCGAACCTTCGCTCTACGGAGAGACCGGCGGCCTTTCCGGGGCGCCCCTCAAGGAGCGCTCCCTGGAGGTCCTGCGCCGCCTCTACGCGCGCGTGGGCGACCGCATCACGCTCGTGGGCGTCGGCGGCATCGAGAACGCCGAGGACGCCTGGCAGCGCATCCTCGCGGGCGCCACCCTGGTGCAGGGCTACAGCGCGTTCATCTACGAAGGGCCCTTCTGGGGCCGCGCGATCCACAAGGGCCTGGCCGCCCGGCTCAACACCTCCCCGTACGCCACGCTCGCCGAGGCCGTCGGCGCCGACACAAGGAAGTCCGCATGAGTGCTCTCGAACCCTTCGGTACGCGCCTGCGCCACGCCATGGACGAGCGCGGGCCGCTCTGCGTCGGCATCGACCCGCACGCCTCCCTGCTGTCCGCCTGGGGCCTGAACGACGACGTCGCGGGCCTGGAGAAGTTCACCGGGACCGTCGTCGAGGCGCTCGCCGGGAGCGTCGCGGTGTTCAAGCCGCAGAGCGCGTTCTTCGAGCGCTTCGGCTCGCGCGGCATCGCCGTCCTCGAGAAGGCGGTCCAGGAGCTGCGCGCGGCCGGGGCCCTGGTGGTCATGGACGCCAAGCGCGGCGACATCGGCTCGACGATGGCCGCGTACGCCGAGACCTTCCTGCACAAGGACTCGCCGCTGTTCTCCGACGCCCTCACGGTCTCGCCCTACCTCGGCTACGGCTCGCTGAAGCCGGCCGTCGACCTCGCGCGCGAGAACGGCACCGGACTCTTCGTGCTCGCCCTCACCTCCAACCCCGAGGGCGCCGAGGTGCAGCACGCGGTGCGCGAGGACGGCCGCACGATCGGCGCGACGATCCTTGGGCACCTGGCGGCGGAGAACGCCGGTGCGGAGCCCCTGGGGTCCTTCGGCGCCGTCGTCGGGGCCACGCTGGGCGACCTGTCGTCGTACGACCTCGCGGTCAACGGTCCGCTGCTCGCCCCCGGCATCGGGGCACAGGGAGCCACCCCGGCCGATCTGCCGGGTGTCTTCGGGGACGCCGTGCGCAATGTCGTGCCGAGCGTCAGCCGCGGTGTCCTGCGGCACGGTCCCGACGCGGCGGGGCTTCGCGTCGCGGCGAACCGTTTCGCGGACGAAATCCGCGAGGCCGTCGCCTCGGCCTGAGGGTGTTTTTCCGCCTTCGAAGGACGTGTCCGGCCACGACCCCACGTTTCGTTGATGCCTCGCCGGGCCAAATCCAGGGTGAAATGCCCGAAATGCACACCTCGACAGAGGCTGACCAGGACTTTTCGTCTGTTCTCGCTGACTCTGGCGGCCATGCCCGCTAGTCTCCGACGAGAGCGAACGGGCAAGCGCGTTGCACGTTGCTCACCAGGTGTGGGGCGACTAGGTTCCTCACCGGTCCGTATCCGACAGTTCGACATCCGAGGTGACGTAGGCGTGGCTCTTCCGCCCCTTACCCCTGAACAGCGCGCAGCCGCGCTCGAAAAGGCCGCCGCGGCTCGCCGGGAGCGGGCCGAGGTCAAGAATCGACTCAAGCACTCCGGTGCCTCGCTTCATGAGGTCATCAAGCAGGGTCAGGAGAACGATGTCATCGGCAAGATGAAGGTCTCCGCTCTCCTGGAGTCCCTGCCGGGCGTGGGCAAGGTCCGCGCCAAGCAGATCATGGAGCGTCTTGGCATCTCCGAGAGCCGCCGTGTGCGCGGTCTCGGCTCCAACCAGATCGCCTCCTTGGAGCGTGAGTTCGGCGGTGGTCCTGCCTGACGTTCTCAGGCACTCCTGAGAACCTGGATAATCGCTGCATGGCTGCAACATCCCGGGGGACGACCCCCGTGCCCCCGGACGTACGTCCGCGGCTGACCGTGCTCTCCGGCCCTTCCGGGGTCGGCAAGAGCACGGTCGTCGCTCATATGCGCAAAGAACACCCCGAGGTCTGGCTCTCGGTCTCGGCGACCACCCGGAAGCCGCGCCCCGGCGAGAAGGACGGCGTCCACTACTTCTTCGTCTCCGACGACGAGATGGACAAGCTGATCGCCAACGGCGAGCTCCTGGAGTGGGCCGAGTTCGCGGGCAACCGCTACGGCACTCCACGGGGTGCCGTCCTCAAGCGCCTGGAGGCGGGCGAGCCCGTCCTCCTGGAGATCGATCTGCAGGGCGCGCGCCTGGTCCGCGAGTCGATGTCCGAGGCCCAGCTGGTGTTCCTCGCCCCGCCGAGCTGGGAAGAGCTGGTCCGCAGGCTCACCGGCCGGGGGACCGAGGCGCCCGAGGTGATCGAGCGCAGGCTCGGCGCGGCAAAGATCGAACTGGCCGCCGAGGCCGAGTTCGATACGACCCTGGTCAATACCTCCGTCGAGGATGTAGCGCGTGAGCTGCTAGCCTTGATGAAAGTTGTTTGATCTTCTTCATCCTCAGTAACCCGGATTGACCTTCATTCTCCATTCGAAGGCCGATCCCCATCGGAAGGCAGAGAGTGTCCTCTTCCATCACTGCGCCCGAGGGCATCATCAACCCGCCGATTGATGAGCTCCTCGAAGCGACCGACTCGAAGTACAGCCTCGTGATCTACGCCGCCAAGCGCGCGCGCCAGATCAACGCGTACTACTCGCAGCTCGGTGAGGGCCTGCTGGAGTACGTCGGCCCGCTGGTGGACACCCACGTCCACGAGAAGCCGCTCTCGATCGCGCTCCGCGAGATCAACGCGGGTCTGCTGACGTCCGAGGCCATCGAGGGCCCGGCTCAGTAGTCGCAGTTCTTTTCCTGCAGTTCTTCAGCACAGGCCCGGCAGCGCGACTGCCGGGCCTGTGGTGTGTCATGGAGTCGTACGTCCCCGAACGCGGGGATCAGAAGTGCGGGGAGGCACGGTGGGCAAGCCCAAGGTCGTTCTGGGGGTCAGCGGCGGAATCGCCGCGTACAAGGCCTGTGAGTTGCTGCGGCGGCTGACCGAGTCGGGCCATGACGTGCGCGTCGTGCCGACCGATTCCGCGCTGCACTTCGTGGGCGCGGCCACCTGGTCGGCGCTCTCCGGCAACCCGGTCTCGACCGAGGTGTGGGACTCCGTCCACGAGGTGCCGCACGTCCGGATCGGCCAGTCCGCCGACGTCGTGATCGTCGCCCCGGCGACGGCCGACATGATGGCCAAGGCGGCCCACGGCCTCGCCGACGACCTCCTGACGAACACGCTCCTCACCGCCCGCTGTCCGGTGATCTTCGCGCCCGCCATGCACACGGAGATGTGGGAGCACCCGGCCACCCAGGAGAACGTCGCCACGCTGCGCCGCCGCGGCGCCCTCGTCGTCGAGCCCGCCGTCGGCCGCCTCACGGGCGTGGACACGGGCAAGGGCCGCTTCCCCGACCCGGTGGAGCTCTTCGAGGTCGTACGCCGTGTCCTGGCGCGCGGAGACCTGGCCCGCGATCTCGCGGGGCGGCACGTCGTCGTCAGCGCGGGCGGGACGCGCGAGCCGCTCGACCCGGTCCGCTTCCTGGGCAACCGCTCCTCCGGCAAGCAGGGGTACGCACTGGCCCGCAGCGCGGCGGCGCGGGGCGCCCGAGTGACGCTCCTGTCGGCGAACGCGGCGCTGCCGGACCCCGCGGGCGTCGACATCGTGCACGTCGGAACCGCCGTCCAGCTCCGCGAGGCGGTCCTGAAGGCGTCCGCTGACGCCGACGCCGTGGTGATGGCCGCTGCCGTGGCCGATTTCCGGCCCGAGACGTACGCGGCCGGAAAGATCAAGAAGAGGGACGGCCACGAGCAGCCCCCGATCGCCCTGGTCCGCAACCCCGACATCCTCGCCGAGCTCGCCGGGATCGCTGCCGAGAGGCCGCGCCCCGGCCAGGTCGTCGTCGGCTTCGCCGCGGAGACCGACGACGTGCTCGCCAACGGCCGCGCCAAACTGGAGCGCAAGGGCTGTGACCTGCTCGTCGTCAACGAGGTGGGCGAGCGCAAGACATTCGGCTCCGAGGAGAACGAGGCGGTCGTGCTCGGCGCGGACGGCAGTGAGACCCCCGTTCCCTACGGCCCCAAGGAAGCGCTCGCGGACACGGTCTGGGATCTCGTCGCCGAACGTCTGCCGACGAATTCCTGAAGAAAATAGGGGCTACCCCTAGAAGAATCCCCCTGTCGAAACGACAGCAGAACAGGGGTGTAAACCTGACCCCAAATGTCACAATCGCCCCACTGGGCGCCTCAAACCCGGGAAATTCGGGCGCGAGGCCCTCTGGTGGAGACCGATCGTCGTACCGCACAATGCAGTGCCGCAGGTCACAGCACTCCCAAGTGGCGAGACGCGTGGTCCGGCGGGCGAGTGTGACCGATAAACTGGTCTCGGACGACGCCGGGCGCAGCTCCCGGCCGTCCACCAATGATCAGCCAGCAGCCGCTGCAACCACAGGGAGCGATGTGTCCCGCCGTCTCTTCACCTCGGAGTCTGTGACCGAGGGTCACCCCGACAAGATCGCTGACCAGATCAGCGACACCATTCTCGACGCGCTCCTGCGGGAGGACCCGAAATCCCGGGTCGCCGTGGAGACGTTGATCACCACCGGCCTGGTGCACGTGGCCGGCGAGGTGACGACCAAGGCGTACGCGCCGATCGCGCAGCTGGTGCGCGAGAAGATCCTCGAGATCGGCTACGACTCCTCGAAGAAGGGCTTCGACGGCGCCTCCTGCGGCGTCTCGGTGTCCATCGGCTCGCAGTCCCCCGACATCGCTCAGGGCGTCGACACGGCGTACGAGAAGCGTGTCGAGGGTGACGAGGACGAGCTCGACAAGCAGGGCGCGGGCGACCAGGGCCTGATGTTCGGCTACGCCTGCGACGAGACGCCGGAGCTGATGCCGCTCCCGATCCACCTCGCGCACCGTCTCTCGCGCCGCCTGTCCGAGGTCCGCAAGAACGGGACCATCCCGTACCTGCGCCCCGACGGCAAGACCCAGGTCACCATCGAGTACGACGGCGACAAGGCCGTCCGCCTCGACACGGTGGTCGTCTCCTCCCAGCACGCCTCGGACATCGACCTGGACTCGCTCCTGGCCCCCGACATCCGGGAGTTCGTCGTCGAGCCCGAGCTGAAGGCGCTCCTCGAGGACGGCATCAAGCTGGAGACCGACGGCTACCGCCTCCTGGTCAACCCGACCGGCCGCTTCGAGATCGGCGGCCCGATGGGCGACGCCGGCCTCACCGGCCGCAAGATCATCATCGACACGTACGGCGGCATGGCCCGCCACGGCGGCGGCGCCTTCTCCGGCAAGGACCCGTCCAAGGTCGACCGCTCGGCCGCGTACGCGATGCGCTGGGTCGCCAAGAACGTCGTCGCCGCAGGCCTCGCGGCCCGCTGCGAGGTCCAGGTCGCCTACGCGATCGGCAAGGCCGAGCCGGTGGGCCTGTTCGTGGAGACCTTCGGCACGGCCACGGTCGACACCGACAAGATCGAGGCCGCCATCGCCGAGGTCTTCGACCTCCGCCCGGCCGCGATCATCCGCGACCTGGACCTGCTGCGCCCGATCTACGCCCAGACCGCCGCGTACGGCCACTTCGGCCGCGCGATCCCCGACTTCACGTGGGAGCGCACGGACCGCGTGGACGCGCTGCGGAAGGCTGCGGGGCTGTAAGAACGCCTCGCTCAGCGAGTTCTGACGAAGCCCGGCGCCCCTGGTGGGGGCGCCGGGCTTCGTCGTGCGGCGGGGGGATATCGGGCTCGTGGCCGTGTCAGTGGGGTCTGGTAGGAATGCTGGTGTGAGCAGCGAGAACCAGAGGTCTGAGGGGGGCGGCGGGGCCGAGCCTCCGGAGCAGCTTGCGCTTATTCGGGAGGCTGTGCGGAAGGCCGAGGTGCCGCGGGCCAAGCCTCGGACGTGGCGGGGGGCCGCGTTGGCGAAGAGTCTGCCCGTGGCCCGGGTGCTGGTGGACAAGGGTGTGCTGCATCTTGACCGGTACTTCGACTATGCGGTGCCCGAGGAGCTTGACGAGCAGGCGCAGCCCGGGGTGCGGGTCCGGGTGCGGTTCGGGGCCGGTACGCGGAACGTGCGCAGTGGGCGGCGTGAGGGCGGGGGGCTGATCGACGGGTTCCTCGTGGAGCGGGTCGCCGAGTCGGACTACTCCGGGCCGCTGGCCGCCCTTGCGCAGGTCGTCTCGCCCGAGCCCGTGCTCGAGGGAGAGTTGCTCGGGCTTGCCCGGGCCGTGGCCGACCGGTACGCGGGCAGCCTCGCCGATGTGCTGCAGCTGGCCGTTCCGCCCCGGCACGCTCGGGCCGAGGCGCGGGTGGCGGGGGAGACTCCGGCGCCTCCGGCGGCGCCTGACGCGGGGTCCTGGCGGCGGTACGGACATGGGGCGGAGTTTCTCGGAGCGCTGGCCTCGGGGGGCGCTCCCCGGGCCGTGTGGACCGCGCTTCCCGGGCCCGAGTGGGCCGAGGAGATCGCGCGCGCCGTGCAGGCGGCTCTGGCGTCGGGGCGGGGGGCCCTGGTCGTCGTGCCCGCCGGGCGGCCCGCTGCGAGGGTCGACGCGGCGCTGACCCAGCTCATGGGGGCGGGGCAGCATGCTCTGCTCACCGCTGATGTGGGGCAGGAGCGGCGGTATCGGGAGTGGCTCTCCGTGCGGCGCGGTGCCGTGCGGGCGGTCGTGGGCACGCGGGCCGCCATGTTCGCCCCCGTACGGAATCTCGGGCTCGTCGTGATCTGGGACGACGGCGATGCCAGCCACAGTGATGACAACGCTCCCTTTCCGCATGTCCGTGAAGTGCTGGAGCTGCGTGCCTCGCGGGACAAGTGCGGGTTTCTGCTGGGGAGTTGGAGTTGCACGGTTGAGGCCGCACAGCTCGTGGAGAGCGGGTGGGCGGCGCCGTTGGCCGCCGACCGGGAGCAGGTGCGGGGGGCCGCGCCGCTCGTACGGACCGTGGGGGACGGCGACCTTGCCCGGGACGAGGCCGCCCGGGCCGCGCGGCTTCCGACCCTTGCCTGGAACGTGGTGCGGGAGGGGCTGAAGCATGGGCCCGTGCTGGTCCAGGTGCCGCGTCGGGGGTACGTGCCCCGGCTCGCGTGCGACAGGTGCCGGCAGCCCGCGCGGTGCCGGCACTGCGCGGGGCCGTTGGAGGCGCGGGACGGCGGCGGGCTGTGGTGCGGCTGGTGCGGGGTGGCCGAAGGCGCCTGGCACTGCGGGGAGTGCGGGGGGTTCCGGCTGCGGGCTCAGGTGGTCGGGGCGCGGCGTACGGCCGAGGAGTTGGGGCGGGCGTTTCCGGCGGTGCCGGTGCGGACGTCGGGGCGGGAGCAGGTTCTCGACACGGTGCCGGGGGCGCCCGCGCTGGTGGTGAGTACACCGGGGGCCGAGCCTGTCGCCGAAGGCGGTTATGCCGCTGCCCTGCTGCTCGACGGGTGGGCCATGCTGGGGCGGCCCGACCTGCGGGCCGGGGAGGAGGCGCTGCGGCGGTGGATCGGGGCCTCCGCCCTGGTGCGGCCCCAGGGGGCGGGCGGCACCGTGGTGGTCGTCGCCGAGCCGACCCTGCGGCCCGTGCAGGCCCTTGTGCGGTGGGATCCCGTGGGGCACGCGGTGCGGGAGCTCTCCGAGCGGGCCGAGCTGGGGTTTCCGCCCGTGTCGCGGATGGCCTCCGTGGCGGGAACTTCGGAGGCGCTCACCGAGTTCCTCGCGGCGGCGGAACTTCCGGGGGACGCAGCGGTGTTGGGGCCCGTTCCCGTGCCGGACGCGGGGCCCGGACCCGCGCGCCGGGCGGGGGCGGCGCCGGCCGGGGAGCGGTGGGAGCGGGTGCTGGTCCGGGTGCCGCCGGGCAGCGGGGCCGCGCTTGCCGCCGCGCTGAAGGCGGCTCAGGCCGCGCGGATGGCCCGGGGGGCCGGGGAGCCCGTACGGATCCGGGTCGACCCGCTGGACATCGGCTAGGCCGCTGGCTGGGCCGCCGCCTTGTTGAGCACTTCCGGGAGCGGACGCCTGCTGCCTGGCGCCCAGTGCCCAGCGCTTGTTGGGAGCTTGCCCTGTCGGTTGTCCGGGCGAGTCGTGGGGCGCCGTGTTCCCCCTTCCCCAAGCCCTCGGCTGCGCGGGGGTAGAGAAGGCCTCCGTCGCCCCGATCGCCCTGCCTGCCGCCGTGCCTGCCGTGCCCGCTCGCAACGACGGCGGCTGCCCGCACCGGGGAAACCGGTAGGGCAGCCGCCGAGTTGTCGTGCTGAGCCGTCGTGCTCTCAGCCGTTGCGTGGGCCCGGGAAGATGCTGGGGCGGGGCTCCTCGCGGAGAGCGGGGCTGCCTGCCGTGGGCTGGGTCGGCATCGCGCGGGCCGCGGGCACCGAGGGCAGGGGGGCGCCGACCGGGACCGGGGGCCGGGCAGTCGCGGGGGCGGGAACCGTCTCCGTGGCGCGCTCCGCTTCCGCCGCGGCCTGGGTCGTGGCCCGGCGGGCGCCGTAACGGCGGTGCACCGCCTGCTTGGTGACCCCGAGGGCCGAGCCCACCGCGTCCCACGAAAAGCCCAGCGAGCGGTCGAAGTCCACCGCGGCGGTCACCAGTGTCTCCACGCTGTCCCGGAGTTCCTGGGCGAGGCGGACGGTCGGGGCAGGGGCACGCCCGTACACGACGAAGCCCGCTGAGGGGCTGGAGCGGCGCGGGCGGTAGACGTTGCCGAGCTGGGCGGTGAGGGTACGCAGTGCGTCCACCTGCCGGCGGACCCGCTCGATGTCCCGAACCAGGAGGTGCAGGCTGGCCCGTGCCTGGGCGTCGTGGGTTGCGTGGTCGGCCATGAACAAGCCTCTCGAACCGGCGTTGAAAAGGATCGGGCCGCAATCGCGGCCCGCTGTGGTCAACTCTTTCTTGACCAACGCGCTAGTTCGTGTGGGGTCACGCTTCGGGGGCGTGTGCGCATATGCACAGGGCGCGCGGCCACACGTACGCCCCCGGGAGAGCCGTACGCGGTATGACCGCACGGGGCGAACGGCCTGACGGAAGGCGTCGCCTGAAGAGCAGCCCCGTGCTTACGCCTCCGTGCCCACGCTCCGGACTTACGCCCCCGCAGAGCGCGCCCCACCCCCACGGCTCATAGACTGGTGTGCTTCCCGCATCTCTTCGTTCCGAGAGGCCGACAGCCACCGATGAAGCTCGTCTTCGCAGGCACCCCCGAGGTCGCCGTCCCCGCCCTGGACGCCCTGATCGCCTCCGACCGGCATGAGGTGGCCGCCGTCGTGACCCGGCCCGACGCCCCCGCGGGCCGCGGACGCAGACTGATCGCGAGCCCCGTCGCCCAGCGCGCGGAGGAGGCCGGGATCGAGGTGCTCAAGCCGGTGAAGCCGCGCGACGAGGACTTCCTGGCGCGGCTGCGTGAGATCGCGCCCGACTGCTGCCCGGTCGTCGCCTATGGCGCTCTGCTGCCCAAGGTCGCACTGGACGTTCCGGCCCACGGGTGGGTCAACCTGCACTTCTCGCTGCTGCCCGCCTGGCGCGGTGCCGCACCCGTGCAGCACGCCGTGATGGCGGGGGACGAGATCACCGGCGCCTCCACCTTCCTGATCGAGCAGGGGCTCGACTCCGGGCCCGTGTACGGGACGGTCACCGAGGTCGTGCGGGCCACCGACACCAGCGGCGACCTGCTCACCCGCCTGGCCTTCGCGGGCTCCGGGCTGCTCGCCGCCACCATGGACGGCATCGAGGACGGCTCCCTGAAGGCCGTACCGCAGCCCGCCGACGGCATCACCCTCGCCCCGAAGATCACCGTCGAGGATGCCCAGGTGGACTGGTCCGCCCCGGCCCTCCGCGTCGACCGGGTCGTGCGCGGCTGCACCCCCGCGCCCGGCGCCTGGACCGTGTTCCGCGGGGAGCGGCTGAAGATCATCCAGGCCGCGCTCGTCGCGGACCGCACGGACCTCGCGCCCGGCGAACTCGCGGCCGCCAAGAACAACGTGTACGTCGGCTCCGGCTCGCACGCCGTGGAGCTGCTCTGGGTCCAGCCGCAGGGCAAGAAGCCGATGCGCGGCGCCGACTGGGCGCGCGGGGTGCGGATCGCCCCGGGTGAGCTGGTCGGGGCGACCGACGTACGCTGAACAGGTTCAGCCCCCACCCAATAGCGGAGCACCTTTGAACGACCAGCCAGGCCGGCGTCCCCAGCAGCAGGCCAAGTCCGGTAAGCCCGGCAAGCCGCACCGCCGTCCCAAGAAGGACCCCGTCCGTTTCCTCGCCTTCGAGGCGCTGCGTGCCGTGGACGAGCGTGATGCCTACGCGAACCTCGTCCTGCCGCCGCTGCTGCGCAAGGCCCGCGAGAAGGAGGGGCCCGACAAGTTCGACGCGCGTGACGCGGCGCTCGCCACCGAGCTGGTCTACGGGACGCTGCGCAGGCAGGGAACGTACGACGCGATCGTGGCCGCCTGCATCGACCGGCCGCTGCGCGAGGTCGACCCGCCGGTCCTCGACGTCCTGAACATGGGCGTGCACCAGTTGCTCGGCACGCGCATCCCGACGCACGCCGCCGTCTCCGCGTCCGTGGAGCTGGCGCGCGTGGTGCTCGGTGACGGGCGGGCCAAGTTCGTCAACGCGGTCCTGCGCAAGGTCGCCGCCGACGATCTCGACACCTGGGTGGAGAAGGTCGCGCCGCCCTACGACGACGATGCCGAGGACCATCTCGCCGTCGTCCACTCGCACCCCCGCTGGGTCGTCTCCGCGCTCTGGGACGCGCTCGGCGGCGGCCGTGCGGGCATCGAGGACCTTCTGGAGGCCGACAACGAGCGGCCCGAGGTGACTCTCGTGGCCCGGCCGGGACGCACCACCGCCGATGAGCTCCTGGACGCGGTCGGCGAGGAGTCCGCGCTGCCGGGCCGCTGGTCGCCGTATGCCGTGCGGCTCAGCGAAGGCGGCGAGCCCGGGTCGATCGAGGCTGTGCGCGAAGGTCGCGCGGGGGTCCAGGACGAGGGCAGCCAGCTCGTCGCGATCGCACTCGCGAACGCCCCGGTGGAGGGGCGCGACGAGAGGTGGCTCGACGGTTGCGCGGGCCCCGGCGGCAAGGCCGCCATGCTCGCGGGTCTCGCCTCGCAGCGGGGCGCCGCCCTGCTCGCCGCCGAGAAGCAGCCGCACCGGGCCCGCCTCGTCGCCCAGGCGCTGCGGGGCAACCCGGGACCGTACGAGGTCATCGCCGCCGACGGCACCCGGCCGCCGTGGCAGCCCGGCACCTTCGACCGTGTCCTGATGGACGTGCCCTGCACGGGACTCGGCGCCCTGCGCCGTCGCCCCGAGGCCCGCTGGCGCCGCCGCCCCGAGGACCTGGACGGCTTCGCGCCGCTGCAACGGGGGCTGCTGCGTACCGCGTTGGAGTCCGTGCGGGTCGGGGGCGTCGTCGGGTACGCCACCTGTTCACCGCACCTCGCGGAGACGCGTGCCGTCGTGGACGACGTGCTCAAGCAGCACCCGGGTGCCGAGCTCATCGACGCCCGGCCGCTGATGCAGGACGTACCGGCGCTCGGTGACGGACCCGATGTCCAGCTGTGGCCGCATCTGCACGGCACGGACGCGATGTACCTAGCGCTGATCCGGCGGACTGCCTGACTCCGCTCCCGTCTCCTTTCCGGTGCCCTTGCCCGCCACCACGGTCGAGGGCGTACGGGCGGCGGGGTCCTTGCTCAGGGCGTGCGGCCACCACACCTTCGGCCCCACGTCCAGGAACAACGCGGTGACCAGGACGGACCGTACGACGAAGGTGTCGAGCAGGACGCCGAGCGCGACCGCGAAGCCGATCTCGGCGAACGCCACCATCGGGAGCGTGCCGAGCGCGGCGAAGGTGCCCGCCAGGACCAGGCCCGCCGACGTGATCACCGCGCCGGTCGCGGCGAGGCCCGTGAGCACGCCCGCACGGGTGCCCTGTCGGCCCGCTTCCTCACGGATGCGGGTCGACAGGAAGATGTTGTAGTCGATGCCGAGTGCCACCAGGAACACGAAGACGAAGAGCGGGAAGTCCGTGGACTCACCCGCGTAGTCGAAGAGGTGACGGAAGGCGAGCGCGCTGATGCCGAGCGCGGCGGAGAACGAGAGCACGACCGTCGCGATCAGGAGCAGCGGCGCGATCAGGGCGCGCAGCAGCACGGTCAGGATCAGCAGGACGACCACCAGGACGAGCGGGATCACCAGCTTGTTGTCGTGGGCCGTGGCGCGGTCCATGTCCAGGAGGGCCGCCGTGCCGCCGCCCACCTGCGCGTCCGCGTCGGGCACCGCGTGCACCGCTTCGCGCACCCGCTCCACGGTCTGCTTGGCCGCCTCGCTGTCGGAGGGGTCGGTCACAGTCGCCTCGAACAGGACCTGGCCCTCGGACTCCACCTTGGTCCCCGGCGGCACGGCGACGCTCGTCCGGTCCACGCCGCGGGTCCGCGCGACCACCCTGCGGACCTCGTCGCCCTGGCCCGTGTTCGCCACGATCACCAGCGGGTCACCGCTGCCCGCGGGGAAGTACTCCGCCTGCACCTCCTGGCCCACGATCGACTCCGGCTTGTCCGTGAACGAGTCCGCGTTGCTCAGCCCTTCGGCGCGCAGCTGCGTCAGGCCAAGCGCCAGCGCCGCGAGGGCCACCGCGGTGACGCTCCAGGTCAGACGCGGGCGGTGGGCGATACGGCGGCCCGTGCGGGCCCAGACACCGCGCTCGGTGGGCTCGTCCGAACCGTTGTGCGGGATCAGCGGCCAGAACAGCCACCGGCCGCAGACCACCAGGAGGGCGGGGAACAGCGACATCATCACCAGCAGGGCGACCGCGACGCCGATCGCGGCCACCGGGCCGAGGCCCCGCGTCGAGTTCATGTCGGCGGTGAGCAGCACCAGCATGCTGACCACGACCGTGGCGCCCGACGCGATGACCGCGGGGCCCGCCCGATGCAGGGCGAGCTGCATCGCCTCGTGCCGGTCCTCGTGGCGGCGCAGCTCTTCGCGATAGCGAGCGACCAGGAGCAGGGCATAGTCCGTCCCCGCCCCGAAGACGAGGACCGTCAGGATGCCCGCGCTCTGGCCGTTGACCGTCAGGCCCGCGTACTCCGCCAGGAGGTAGACCAGCGCCTGCGCGGTGAAGAGGGAGACGATCACCGAGAGCAGCGGGACGAGCAGGAGAACCGGGCTGCGGTAGGTGATCAGGAGGATCACGACGACCACGCCGGCCGCGGCGAGGAGCAGCGTCGAGCCGATGCCCTCGAACGCCTCGGAGAAGTCCGCCGACGTACCGCCGGGCCCGGTGACGTGCACCGAGAGCCCCTCCGCCTTCTCACCGGTCCCGCCCACCACGTCGCGCATCGAGTCGACGGCCGGCGCGATCCGCTCCCAGCCCTTCTCGTCCATCGTGATGGGCACGAAGACCTGCGCCGCCTGGGCGTCGGCGGGCCGCTTCGCGTCGAAGACGGGCCCGCGGGTCTCCTGGCCCCGTACGCCATGGGCGCGCAGCTCCTTGAGCTCCCTTACGTCCTTGGCGATCCGCGCCCGGTCCGCGAGGTTCAGTCCGTCCTCGCGGGCGTACACGATGATCGCGGGAATCTGCTCGGGCCTGAACTCCTCGGAGGTGTCCAGGACTTGGGTGGATTCCGCGGAGCCGGGCAGCCAGGACGACGCCTGGTTGTCCTGGGCGTCCGTGAGCTTCTGGGCGAGCGGTGCCGCGGCGACGATCACCACCAGCCAGAACAGCACCACAAGCCACTTGGTGCGCCGCCCGCACACCAGCCCGCCCACGCCGCGGCCCGCCTCGCGCCGTCCGTCCGACCGTTCGTCTGGCATGGCTACCCCCGCTGCCCCACGTGGTGCCGGTGGACCGCCCAGCATGGCACGCGGTCCATGGTCACAGGAGCCGGTTGGCTCACGCTGCGGACCGCGGAGGGCAACGAGCGCGGGGCATGGCAGTCTTGGGGCATGGCCGTGCAGATCAACCCCAGCATCCTGTCCGCGGATTTCGCCCGTCTTGCCGAGGAGGCAAGGGCGGTGGAAGGCGCCGACTGGCTCCATGTCGACGTCATGGACAACCACTTCGTCCCGAACCTCACCCTGGGGGTGCCGGTCGTAGAGTCGCTCGCCCGGGCGACGGACACGCCGCTGGACTGCCATCTGATGATCGAGGACGTCGATCGCTGGGCCCCGCAGTACGTAGAGGCGGGCGCCGGATCGGTCACCTTCCACGCGGAGGCGGCCGCGGCCCCCGTCCGTCTTGCCCGTGAGATCCGCGCCCAGGGCGCCCGCGCCTCCATGGCGCTGAAGCCCGCGACGCCCATCGAGCCGTACGAGGATCTGCTCCCCGAGCTCGACATGCTGCTGATCATGACCGTCGAGCCGGGTTTCGGCGGGCAGTCGTTCCTCGACATCATGCTTCCGAAGATCCGCCGCACCCGTGAGCTGATCAGCAAGCACGGCCTCGAACTCTGGCTCCAGGTCGACGGCGGTGTCTCGGCCTCGACCATCGAGCGCTGCGCCGAGGCCGGCGCCGACGTCTTCGTGGCGGGCTCCGCGGTGTACGGCGCGGAGGACCCCGCGGCGGCGGTCCGTGCACTGCGCTCCCAGGCGGCCGGGGCGACGTCCACGGCGGCATGGGCATGCGGCCACTGAGCCACGAGAACGTGAACGCAGTCCTTCAGGGCTGATCAAGTACGTCGGATCTGCGAGGATGAACGGCGAACCCGGGTTGCGCTGCGGCAATGCGCGAGAAGTCGTGGCAATGCGCGCGAAGCCGCACCAATGGGTGTGAACGCGTGAACGACAGTTGCTTGAAATGACAGTGAGGAGATCGTCGTGTCGACGGGCGGCCGGTCAGCCATGCGGATGGGACCCGCGGAGCTGGTGCAGGCGGCGGCCATGGCCCGCCGCTTCTATCTCGAGGGCAAGTCCAAGATCCAGATCGCCGAGGAGTTCGGCGTGAGCCGCTTCAAGGTGGCCCGGGTCCTGGAGACGGCTCTCGAGCGTGATCTCGTACGGATCGAGATCCGTGTGCCCGCCGAGCTGGACGCGGAGCGCTCGGACGCGCTCCGGGCCCGCTACGGCCTGCGGCACGCGGTCGTCGTGGAGTCTCCGACGTCCGCCGACGAGATCGACGACTCTCCTGACCCCGAGAACCTCGGCGAGGTGGCGGCGGACCTGCTCGGCGAGCTCGTCACCGAGGGCGATGTCCTCGGCCTTGCGTGGGGGCGCTCGACCATTCACATGGCCGCTGCCCTCGACCAGCTGCCGCCGTGCACGGTGGTGCAGCTGACGGGCGTGTACGACGCCGGGACAGCCGAACGCGGGTCGGTCGAGGCCGTGCGGCGTGCCGCGCAGGTCTCCGGCGGCGAGGCCCACCCCATCTACGCGCCGATGCTCCTGCCGGACCCGGCCACCGCGGCGGCCCTGCGCAACCAGACGGGCATCGCCCGCGCCTTCGAGTACTTCGACAAGGTGACCGTGGCCGCGGTGTCCATCGGCTCCTGGGAGCCCGGCATCTCCACCGTCCACGACATGCTCAGCGACGAGGAGCGGGCGCACTACGCCTCGCTGGGCGTCGCCGCCGAGATGTCCGCGCACCTCTTCGACGCCGAGGGGCGCCGGGTCGGGCGCGACCTGGGGGAGCGGTGCATCACCGTCGAAGCCGATCGGCTTCGACGGATTCCTGAAGTCGTCGCCATCGCCGGGGGACAGCGGAAGGCCGCCGCGATTGACGCCGTGCTTCGGTCCGGGCTTGTCACCAGCCTGGTGACGGACACTGCTGCCGCGGATCAGCTGATGGTCATGGGGCACACGCCGCATCCCGCGTTGGATCGGGCTGACCCGGACGGTAACTGACCTGCTGCGGGCCGCAGAGGGCTGGTCGCGCAGTTCCCCGCGCCCCTGACGGGGCGCCGTGGCAGCATCTGACGCATGCTGAACCGGTTCGTCCCCCGTGCCCTGGCCGCGTTGCTGGTCTGCTTCGCGGTCCTCGTCACGGGGTGCTCAGCGGGCGACGGCACGGCGGACGGCACGGTGGACGGCATGGCGACCGTCCGTGCCGACCGGCTGCCCGCCGAGGCCCGGCAGACTTTGCGGCTCATCGATGACGGGGCCCCTTCCCGTACGAGAAGGACGGCTCCGTCTTCGGGAACTTCGAGGGAGAGCTGCCGAAGCAGCGGCGCGGCTACTACCGCGAGTACACCGTGCGCACCCCCGGCGAACGCGACCGCGGGGCGCGGCGGATCGTCACCGGCAGCGGCGGCGAGACCTACTACACGGACGACCACTACGCGTCCTTCAAGGCGGTACTGAGATGACGCCCGACCGGCAGCCGGCCCCCGAGCCCCTCGCGCCCGTCCTGGAGGCCGTCCGCGCCGCCGGCCTGCGGACCGTCTCCATCGACCTGGCCGGGGTGAGCGACAAGAGCGCCTTCATGGACCGCTGCGCCCGCGCGCTGGAGCTGCCCGACTGGTTCGGACGCAACTGGGACGCGCTCGCCGACTGCCTCACCGATCTGGGATGGGCGCCCGCCGCACCCGGACGGCTGCTCGTCGTCACCGGCTGGCAGGGGTACGCCGAAGCGGCGCCCCAGGAGTGGATCATCGCCCAGGAGGTGTTCACCGACGCGGTCGAGTACGCCCGGGAGCGGGGGACCGGCCTGGAGATCGTTCTCGCGCTCGGCACCCGCGCCTGAGCGGAGCGTGACCGTCCGGACGGCTGCTTGGAGGATCCGACCAGGGCTCTTGTGGCCCGGCTGGGTGATCATCCCAGGCAGCGCATCACCCGGGACATGGGACACTGAAGTACGTGCTTTTCCCTCGGCCTAACTGTCCGGGGGCCACCTCTGATCGACTGGGATGAGCAGCACGTGCGTTTCCTCAATGACATCCAGCCTGCGTACGACCTGACGTACGACGACGTCTTCATGGTGCCGCGGCGCTCCGCCGTCGGATCTCGTCAGGGCGTGGACCTCTCGTCGCCGGACGGCACCGGCACCACGATCCCGCTGGTCGTCGCGAACATGACCGCGATCGCCGGCCGCCGGATGGCCGAGACCGTCGCGCGCCGCGGTGGCCTCGTCGTGATCCCGCAGGACATTCCGATCGAGGTCGTCACCGAGGTCATCTCCTGGGTCAAGACGCGCCACCACGTCCTGGACACCCCGATCGTCCTGGCCCCCGGGCAGACCGTCGCCGACGCGCTCGCGCTGCTCTCCAAGCGTGCGCACAACGCGGGCGTCGTCGTGGACGCCGACCAGAAGCCGGTCGGTGTCGTCACCGACACGGACCTGAACGGCGTCGACCGCTTCACCCAGCTCTCCGAGGTCATGTCCAAGGACCTCGTGCTGCTCGACGCGGACATCGACCCGCGCGACGCCTTCAACAAGCTGGACGCCGCCAACCGCCGCTATGCCCCCGCGGTGGGCAAGGACGGCCGCCTCGCCGGCATCCTGACCCGCACGGGCGCCCTGCGCGCGACCCTCTACTCGCCCGCCCTCGACGCCAACGGCAAGCTGCGCATCGCCGCCGCCGTCGGCATCAACGGCGACGTCGCGAGCAAGGCCAAGCAGCTCCTCGACGCGGGCGCCGACACGCTCGTCGTGGACACCGCGCACGGCCACCAGGAGTCGATGATCGCCGCGGTCAAGGCCGTGCGCGCGCTCGACCCGCAGGTGCCGATCGTCGCGGGCAACATCGTCGCCGCCGAGGGCGTACGTGACCTGATCGAGGCCGGTGCCGACATCATCAAGGTCGGTGTGGGCCCCGGCGCCATGTGCACCACCCGCATGATGACCGGCGTCGGCCGCCCGCAGTTCTCCGCGGTGCTCGAATGCGCCGCCGAGGCCGCGAAGTTCGGCAAGCACGTGTGGGCCGACGGCGGTGTCCGTCACCCCCGTGACGTCGCGATGGCGCTGGCCGCCGGTGCGTCGAACGTGATGATCGGCTCGTGGTTCGCCGGGACGTACGAGTCCCCGGGCGACCTGCAGCAGGACGCCAACGGCCGCCTCTACAAGGAGTCGTTCGGCATGGCGTCGGCCCGCGCGGTCAAGAACCGCACCAGCGAGGAGTCGGCCTACGACCGCGCCCGCAAGGCGCTGTTCGAGGAGGGCATCTCGACCTCGCGGATGTTCCTGGACCCGGAGCGTCCCGGCGTCGAGGACCTGATCGACTCGATCATCGCGGGTGTCCGTTCTTCGTGCACGTACGCCGGTGCGGGGTCCTTGGCGGAGTTCGCGGAGAGGGCCACGGTGGGTGTGCAGAGCGCTGCCGGTTACGCGGAGGGCAAGCCCCTCCACGCCTCCTGGAGTTAGTCGCTGGGCGGGGAACTGCTCGTTCGGCCGCGGGTTTGTCGTGGCCGGGCGCGCAGCTCCCCGTGCCCCTTACGGGGCCTGGGCCGCTGCCACCGCTTTCGCCAGCAGCTCGTGGCCCTCGTCGCCCGGATGCACCCCGTCCACCAGGTGTCCCGCGTCCAGCAGCTCGCCGCCCGGCAGCAGATCGGCCCCCGCGTCCCGGGCCGCCCGCTCCACGGCGGTCCGCAGGTCCCGGAGCGTGGCGCCGAGCGCGTTCGGCGTCGTCTCGGCGTCCGGGCGGAGCACGGGGGAGACGACCAGGAGGGGGACTTCTGGGTGCCCCCGGCGTACCAGGGCCAGGAACGCCCGCGTCGTCTCGTACAGCAGCCCCGCCGAATGCGGCGTACGCGACCAGCAGTTCGTGCCGAAGGCCAGAGTGATCAAGTCGGCGTTCAGCGCGGCGAGTTGCTCGGCCGACGCCAGTTCCCCGCGCGCCGCGCCCGCGTATCCGAGGTTCACCGTCTCCACCCCGAGGGCGCGTCCCGCCCGTGCGGGCCAGGCCAGATGGGGCCGCGAGACCGACCAGCCCTCCGCGATCGAGTCGCCGTAGACGAGCCAGCGTGGCTGCCGGGCGGCGGGTGTGAGGGTGCCGCTCACCGGGCGTACGTCGTGCAGGACGGGTCGCAGCGCCTCCGGCAGATGCAGGGTGAACTCCCCGTCGGGAGCGGGGAGTTGGAGCAGCGTCCGGTGTTTGCCCGGCGATGCGGGCGTGTCGGTGGCGGCCTCGCCCGCGAGCAGCGTGAACACCGGGGGCGCGTCGCGATACGAGTCCGCCGCCGATGGGGGAGAGGCGGTGTACGTGATCTTCACCTCGCTCACCCCGTGCGCCGTGAACTCAAGGCGGACCCCGGCCGGGAGGCCCGCCCGCTCCCACGTGTCCCCGGGGAGGCGTGCGCGATCGGCGGGGTCGGCGCGCGTCACCCGCCCGTCCTCGGTCCACCAGGGCGCACCCCGCACGAATTCCCTCACCGCGCGCCTCCGATGGTCGGGTAGGGGAACTTCACGCCGACCCCGCCGTCCACGACGAGCGTCTGCCCCGTGACGTACGAGGAGAGCGGCGAGGCGAAGAAGAGCAGCGCGGAGGCGATGTCCGAGGTCTCGGCCACCCGGTCGAGCGGGGCGTTGCGGGCGTTGCGTACGCGGCCCTCCTCGCCGATCAGGCCCGCCACCCGAGGTGTCCAGACGACACCGGGCGCCACCGCGTTCACCCGCACACCGCGCGGCCCGTACTCCACCGCCGCCGAGCGGACCAGCGAGATCAGGCCCGCCTTCGCCGCCCCGTACGCGGCGTGCAGGGGCGCCGCCGTCAGGCCCGACACCGACGCGACGAAGACCAGGGGGCCGCCGCCCGCGTCGGCGAGCGCCTCACCGCCGTACTGGACCGCCAGCCAGGCGTGCCGCAGGACCAGGGAGAAGTGCCAGTCCCAGGAGGCGTCGTCCAGCTCGTCCAGGGGCGTGTAGCGGGCCATGCCCACGATGTCGACGACACCGCCGAGCCCGCCCAACTCCCGGCGGGCGTAGGCGAAGAGCTCCCGTACGTCCTCGCGCCGGGTCACGTCCGCGACGTACGCGATGCCGCCCGTCTCCGCGGCGACCGCCTCGGCGCGGCCCTGGTCGAGATCCACGCACAGGACCCGCGCGCCCGCCGCCGTGAGCGCGTGCGCGGTCTGGCGGCCGATGCCGTTGCCCGCGCCGAGCAGGACGAAGGGACGGCCGTCCAGGCGGTGCAGGGCGGCGTAGTCGGGGACGGGGGAGGTGTCGAGGGGCTCGCTCACGGTGCCGCCCGCCGGGGGCGGTAGGAGGCCAGCTCGGGGATGACTTCCTTGCCCAGGATCTCGATCGTGCGCAGGATCTCCTGGTGCTCCAGATAGCCCCACTGGACGTAGCAGATGAGCTGGTCGATGCCGAGGTCGGCGTAGCGCTTGGCCTTGCGGACGATCGTCTCCGCGTTGCCGATGAGGATCATGTCCCCGTCGTTGAACTCCTCGACGGGGACGCTCCCTTCGATGATCGGGGTGAGGAAGGGGAAGGTCCGCTCACGCTCCGCCGGGCTCAGGTGCGGCAGCTCCCAGTCGAGGGTGAACTGGGCGAGGTTGCGGTACCACCAGGCGACCGAGTCCCAGACCCGCCGCGAGGGACGGTCCGCCGCGTGCACCAGTGTGTACGCGCTCACGCGGTCCGTGGTGACGTCCGTGATCGGCGACGGCGTGCGCGCCGCGGCGCGGTAGGCGGCGACCTGGCGGGCCATCGCGTCCAGCGGCTGCATGATCGAGAAGGAGAGCAGGCCGAGGCCCGCGGCGCCCGCCACCTCCGCCGAACCGGCGGACGTGGCGGCCATCCAGCACGGGGGATGCGGGTCCTGGACCGGCTTAGGGGTGACCATCCGGCGGGGGAAGGTGAACCGCTCGGACTCGTAGGCGAAGTACTCCTCGCGCCACATGCCCGTCACGATCTCGATCGCCTCGCGCCAGTCGGACCGCGACTGCTCCCGGTCGACGCCGAAGGCCGTCTGTTCCATGGGGGTCGAGCGTCCCGTGCCCCACTCGACGCGGCCGTCGGACAGCACGTCCACGGCCGCCACCTTCTCCGCGATCCGCTGCGGGGGCGTGAAGCCGAAGGGGGTGAGGGTGACGCCGAAGCCGAGGCGTATCCGCTCGGTGAGCCCCGCCAGATGCCCCAGGAGCACCTCGGGCGCCGGGCAGTGCGAGCGGCCCTCGCGGAAGTGGTGCTCCACGGCCCACACCGTGCGGAAGCCGACCCGGTCCGCGAGCCGGATCTGTTCCACGGCCTCGCGGTAGGCCCGCTGCTCGGCGGCGCGCTGGCCGTGCGGATGGGGTCCGTCCCAGGGCTTCGGCACGTCGATCTCGTACAGCACATCGAGGTCCATCGCCTGCTGCCTCCCTCTCGACCGGGGTGCACGATGGGGCAGATCTGACGAAGTGTCAACCACTTGCCCGGGGCGACGGAACGCAACGGACGAAACGGACCGCGCAACGAAGACCCGCTGGAGGGGGATGTACGCAACGATCATGCGGGTCTGCGCAAGGTTGCTGCATTACGTACGTGAAGCGCGCCTCATAGAGTCGTCCGCTGTACGTGGTGTGGCGGGGACCGCCTGCTCGGCGGTCCCCATCCATGCGTGGGAGCTGCCGCCGGTCCCGCCGACCTGACCGGCAGCGATGAAGGAGCCATGCGTGCTCGACCAAGGCGCACCCCCGCAGAACCGCCCAAGTCCCCAGGGGGCCGCGGGACTTGCCAGTCGCCTGATGCGGCGCAAGCCGGTGGAACTCCTGGTCGCTGAGGGCGGCCAGGGTGAGGGCGGCTCGCTGCGGCGCTCCCTCGGCATGTGGCAGCTGACCATGATCAGCATCGGTGCCACGCTCGGCACCGGCATTTTCGTCGTCCTCGGCGAGAGCGTCCCCAAGGCCGGGCCCGCCGTCACCATCTCCTTCGTGATCGCCGGACTCACCGCGCTCTTCTCCGCGCTCTCGTACGCCGAGCTGGCCGGCTCCATACCGGTCGCGGGCTCCTCGTACTCGTACGCGTACGCAACGATGGGCGAACTGATCGCCTGGGTCTGCGGCTGGTGCCTGGTCCTGGAGTACGGCGTGTCGGTCGCGGCCGTCGCCGTCGGCTGGGGCGAGTACCTCAACGAGCTGCTCGACGGAACGATCGGCGTCACCATCCCGGATACGCTCTCCGCGGCGCCCGGCGAGATCGACGGCGCCATCATCAACCTGCCCGGCCTGATCGTCGTCCTGCTCGCCATGGTGTTCCTGCTCGGCGGCGCCAAGGAGTCGGCGACGGCCAACACGATCATGGTCATCGTGAAGATCGCCGCGCTGGTGCTCTTCTGCACCATCGGTTTCATGGGCTTCAAGTCCGGCAACTACTCCGACTTCATGCCGCTCGGCACGGCCGGGGTCAGCGCGGCCGCCGCGAGTCTCTTCTTCTCGTACATCGGCTTCGACGCCGCCTCCACTGCCGGTGAGGAAGCGAAGAACCCGCAGCGCGACCTGCCCCGCGCGATCATGCTGTCGCTGGTCATCGTCACGGCCCTCTACGTCCTGGTCGCCGCCGTCGCGGTGGGCGCCTGGAACTGGAAGGACTTCGAGGGCTCGGAGGCCACGCTCGCCGCGATCATGAACGACGTCACCGGGCAGAGCATGTGGGGCACGATCCTCGCCGCCGGCGCCGTGATCTCCATCGCGTCCGTCGTCCTGACCGTCCTCTACGGCCAGACCCGCGTCCTGTTCGCCATGTCCCGCGACGGCCTGGTCCCCAAGGTGTTCGGCAAGGTCAGCAAGAAGACCGGCACGCCCCGCGTGAACACCGTCATCGTGTCGCTGTTCTGCGGCGCGCTCGCCTCGGTCATCCCGCTCGGCAAGCTCGTCGACGCCACCAGCATCGGCACGCTCTTCGCCTTCGGCCTGGTCAACATCGCGGTGATCGTGCTGCGCCGGACCCGCCCGGACATGCCGCGCACCTTCCGGGTGCCGCTCGGCTGGCTCTTCCCGGTGCTCGGCTTCGGCTTCTGCGCGTACAACATGTTCAGCCTCGACACCGTGACCTGGGTCGTGTTCGGTGTCTGGATGGCCGTCGGCCTCGTGTTCTACTTCCTGTACGGCATGAGCCGCTCCCGATTGGCCTCCGCAGAGAAGTGATCCACCCCCAGTGCGACTGAACGATCTCGACGAACGCATCGTGCACGCCCTCGCCGAGGACGCCCGCCGTTCCTACGCCGACATCGGCCAGCTGGTCGGGCTCTCCGCCCCCGCCGTGAAGCGGCGCGTGGACCGGCTCCGGGAGACCGGGGCCATCACGGGATTCACCGTGCGGGTCGACCCGGCCGCGCTCGGCTGGGAGACCGAGGGCTTCATCGAGATCTACTGTCGTCGCAACACCTCGCCCGAGGCCATCCGCCGTGGCCTCGAGCGGTATCCGGAGATCGCGTCCGCCTCCACCGTCACCGGGGAGGCGGACGCCGTCGTCCAGGTCTTCGCCGCCGACATGCGGCACTTCGAGCGGGTGCTCGAACGGATCGCGGGGGAGCCGTTCGTCGAGCGGACGAAGTCGGTGCTGGTGCTCTCGCCCTTGATGCGGAGATTCTCCTCCGGGGCACCTGCCTAAAGGCGAGCCCGTGCCCCTCCGGGCCGCTGATCCATCGGGCGTACGTGAAGGTCGCCGCTGCCTGGCCTGGTCTTGTCGAACGGGGCGGCGCTCACGCACTTGGGCATGTCGTCCGGCAAGTCGTTCGGGATGCCGACCATGGCCCAGCTGTAGCCGAAGCGGTCGTGCTTGCCCTGGTCGTGGACCGTCACGCCGATGCGCTTGCCGACCGCCCCGGTGAGGCCGCCGTCCGCCTTGGTGATGACCGCCGACACCGTGGCGACCTTCCCGCCGGTCAGCAGGCAGTCCACGCGGGCCTCGGCCGAGCCGCCGAACTTCGGGTGCTCCATGTAGTGGCTGATCTTGATGGTGCCGTGCGCGGCCCCGGGGTCGTTCCGGTCCTTGGCGTCCAGGTGGGCGTCGAGGGTGACGGTGACCTCGTCGCCGGGGCGGCGGTCCAGCTGTGCGGTACCGGTCAGGGCGGCGGCCTCGCCCTCAACTCGGTGGTGCAGGGCGCCTGGGCGCAGGTGCTCGG